>CP094685.1:2723080-3046160 GCA_022828425.1 Candidatus Thiothrix sulfatifontis | reverse complement strand
CCACGACATCCAAAAAGTTGGCATCGCGCAAGTTGCCAGCCTTGTGGTATTTCTGGGCTTGATCGGCGTGGTGGGGCAACAGCTTCACGGCGCAACACCCGCTGCCATGACGTATCATGAAGCAGCCGCTAGTGATGGAGCGGCTAACAATGAATGCACGCCGCCCGATTTCGCCGTGAAAATGGGACATGCCGAGATGTGGAAGCTGCACCACAATTGTAAATAAATTAATCGAAACCGTTAGGACTACACCATGTTAAGCAAACTCTCAGCGGGACTCATCGGCTTGCTGCTATTAGCCGCGCCACTCGCTCACGCTTTTGAACCCACCACCCAAAAAGTCACGGACAACGTGTACGCCATCATTGGCGAACTCGATCAGCGCAGTGCTGAAAACCAAGGGTTGAACAATACCACCGGCTTTATTATTACCGCCGACAGGGTAGTATTGGTCGGTTCTGGCGCAACCGCAGGCAGCGCAAAAATGCTCGAAGCCGCCGTCAAAAGCGTCACCGACAAACCGATCAAGCAAGTGCTGAACATCGGCGTGCAAGACCACCACTGGATGGGCAATAGCCATTTCCTCGCGCAAAAAATCCCGGTCAGTGCCTTAGCCAAAACGGTGGCAAGCCAGCACGAACAAGAACCCATGAACCGGATGCGCCTGTCCAGCGCGATTGGCGGTAAGCCCGAAGACCTGAAGGTGGCATATGCCAGCGAAACCTTTGAGAGCGACGAAAAAACCCTCACCATCGGGGGCGTGGAAATGGCGTTGCGTTACCTTGGCGATGCGCATTTCCCCGGCGATGCAGTGCTGTGGTTGCCCAAGGAAAAAGTGGTGTTCACGGGTGATATGGTGTTCAACGAGCGGATGCTGGGTGTATTGCCAGAGATTACCAAGATCAAACACTGGCAAGCAACCTTCAAGAAAATGGCGGAACTCAAGCCCGATCACGTCATTGCGGGGCATGGCGCACCCAGCGATTTGGCTACCGCGCAGAAAAATACCGGCGATTACCTCGATTGGCTGGTCGCGGAGGTCGGCAAGTCGCTAGAGGCGATGGAAGATTTGGGCGATGCGGTTAAACGCTTGTCAGCAGATGATAAATTCAGCTTCCTCAAATTGTCCAAAGACTTGCATGGGCGCAATGTGCATCAGACGTACTTGCAGCTAGAGGCGGAGTAAGCATAAGGCGAAGGTGAAACATCAGGCGCTACCTGATGTTTCACCGTTCATTAGTTTATCTGGCGACGACTATTGCGCCCATAGCCAGTGTATAACCTAATCCCAACACGGCACACACGCCGATTACCTTCATCACATCCACCTTGTATTTCCACAGCGCGACAAACGCACCCACAGCCACCACCACGGCGAACCATTCAAACGGTGCGACAAACGGGGTCGTATTCGTCGCTTTAGGCCAAAACGTATGCCACGCGAAAAACACCGCCAGATTCATAATCACACCCACCACCGCCGCAGTCACGCCGGTCAAAGGTGCGGTAAATTTGAGGTCATTACGTGAGCTTTCCACCACTGGCCCCACCGCGAGGATGAACAGGAATGACGGTAAAAACGTGAAAAAGGTGGCGACGGCAGCCCCCGCAAAACCTGCTGCAATCGGGTTGGCTACGACTGTTTTTGCCACACCGCCCAGATAGCCGACCCAAGTAACGACCATGATTAGCGGCCCCGGCGTGGTTTCACCCAATGCCAGACCATCCATCATTTGCGCACCCGTCAGCCAGCCGTACTGCTCGACTCCACCTTGGTACACATACGGCAGCACCGCATACGCCCCGCCAATCGTCAAAAACGCTGCTTTAGTGAAGAAGTTACCCATCTCACTCAAGGCTTGATTGCCACTCAGCGCGAACATCGCGACTGCCCAAATGCCGATAAAAGCGACGACAGTGATACCCAGTTTTGCCCATGAAAACTTGGCGTGTGCGGGCGTTGGGGTGTGGTCATCAATCACCGCCGCGCCGTGTTGCTTGTCAGATGCGCCATGCCCGCCGCCGCCTTTGAACTTGTCAGGCATGATTTTGCCGCCAATCACACCCAACAACGCGGCTGCCAACACAATCCACGGGAAACCAATCCCAAACACAAAAATGGCAACAAAAGCCGCTGCTGCAATACCCCATAGGACGCTGTTTTTCAGTGCCTTCGAGCCAATTCGCCACGCCGCAAACAGCACAATCGCCACGACTGCGGGTTTTATGCCATAGAACAAACCTTGCATCAGCGGCACATCGCCCCACGCCAGATACACCCCCGCCAATACCGATAGCAGCAAAAACGCAGGCATAAAGAACAATACCCCCGCCATCACCGCCCCCGTCACGCCGTGCATCAACCAGCTAATGTAAATCGCCAACTGGATCGCTTCCGGCCCCGGCAAGATCATGCAGAAATTCAGCGCGTGTAAAAAACGGTGTTCCGAAATCCAGCGTTTCTTTTCCACCAGATCGGTGTGCATCATCGCAATCTGCCCCATCGGGCCGCCAAAGCTGATGAAACCGAGTTTCAGCCAATAGAAAAATGCTTCACCCAAGGTTGGGGCTTGTGGTGCAGTCTGTGGTGTATCGCTCAAAGGGAATCCTCCGGTAGGGAAAAAGCGCAATAAAGATCATCGAGGAGCTGCCCGCCTTCCGCCAGCAGCACGTCATCATTCAAGGCGCGGTGTTTTAAACCTTTCAGCAGCACCGCAAATCCAGCAGCTTCCGGCGCATTGCCACCCACATCCAGTGTATGCACCAGATGCGCCAAGCGTTGCAGCCCAACATTTTGCGCCAGCCCGAAACTGTGCAGCAAGGTTTCAAACGTCACGTAGCGTCCAATGTGGCTAAAACGCGCCCCGTCAAAATCGAAACCGAGCGCCTCAGCGGGGCAATCCATCCCGTTTTCCAACCAGCAAAACTGCGCTTGCAGGTCGATAAAACGCCGGATCAGCCATGCCGAAGCGAGGCGGTCTACCCACAAATCGCGGCGGGTTGCCCACGTTTTACCTTGGAAATCGGCAAGGATAAGCCGTTCGGGTTCGCCTTGCTGGAACGCGGGTTCGGCAGTCGGCAGTCGTCCGCGCAACGCTGTTTCTGCGGTGTGCAGGCGTTCGTGTGCGGTCGCTTGCAACGGGTGCGGGAAATAATCGGTGTCGGTAATGGCGGTGAGCCGTTTACTGAGGTTTTTCAGTTGTTTGCGGGTAGTGGCAAGATCGGTTGCCAGCGGGTCAAATTGCGCCAAATCATCCAGCCACGCGCTGTAGTCTACGCCACGGTCAAATAAGCGCGTAAAAACGTCGGTTTGTGGCGCGTCACTTTGAATCGCCAACACCCACGCTTCGCCGCCAGATTTGCGGGTATCGTCCGCCACGGGTTCCAAACGGACACGGGTATGGTCGCTGTTGGGTAATAACCACACGCCATCACGCAAACTGGCGCACCCCAAAGCTTTGGTGGCACGCCAGATACGCATCCGTGCGGTCGCATTTTCAGTCGGTAGCGAGAGAATGAGGAGCAACCAATTCATATAAAGTAGTATATATTACAAATTTGTAAAAGTTACTACTGTATAGCATGAAATGACTGATAGCTCAACATGCCCACCACGGCTAATGTTGCCAGCGCGATACTGCTTTGCAGCCAATCAATGCGCTGAATGGCTGCTTTCTCCCGCACTTCACACACCCCGCCGGGGCAAAGTGTCGGCGGCGTTTTGCGAATCCAATTGTGCAGCACACAGCCAATGCAAATCCCAAACGCGGTTTCGCTAAACAACAAAACCAAGCAAGTGACGCAAATGTAGATCTTAATCGGTGTCATCATTTCCACCATCACTACCAGCCAGAACATAATGATCGACAACACCAAGCCAATGCTCCACGCAAACCGCTTTTGCGCTGCCCCGACGTATTCGGGTTGTTGCCGTGACACAAAAAAACGCCCAATAATCAGGCTGGGCGCGTATTTGGGATTCACTAAGACGCGGATAAAAAAATCCACCATAAAAAACGTGATAAAAATGCTGGTGTAGCGAAAATCCATCGTGCGATACGCATACAAAAACGACAGGATCGCAAACACAAATAACAACCCTGCTGCGGCACGCGCCTCGCGTTCGTTCAATACACGCACGGCATAGCCATCCACCACTTCGCCAAAATAGAAATGCTTATTCATAGAAAAATCTTCCGTTAATTCAGAGGTTAAAATTCAAGTGAGATAACGAGAACAAGCTCAGACGATGGGCGGGCGGTAGGGTACGTCAGTGCCTTTTGGCAAGCGTTGCGGTGATAAAGTAGGCGGTATAAAGTGGCTGCGCGGTGCTGCAATCACTGTTGTTGGCAAGCTTAGGATAAATTGCGCGTGCTGAAGTTGATCACAATGGCAGGTATCGGCTTGCTCATCGAGGCAACAATGATGGTCGCTCATCTGCATTTGCGTCTGCATCGGTTGCGTTTGCACATGATGGCACACCAACACCGCTGACCAGACGGGCAGGGCAGTGATGAGCAAAATCAAGAGCAAAATAATGTGTTTACGCATAGCACAACACTCTAGCAAAAGCCTATTTGCCATGCAAAAAAGCTTAATGACGGAATAATGTGCGCCACCCACACGATCAACAGCGAAATCCACTGCAACAGTGGAAATTTCGCCGCCAAGTCCAGTATAACTGCCGCTTGCAATTAGCCCGTACTCCACGCACGTGGGCGTTGCATCCCGGCAATCTTGCACACTTGTTTCACATAGCCATACGGGAACAACTGGAACAATTGCTGCTTGGCTGCTTTTTTGTCGATGCCTTGCTGTTTTGCCATGAAATCAGTGACGTGGCGAATGTCGGGCGTGATTTGGTTCTCGCCCCACGAATCGCGCACGAAGTTCAACACCACCCAATACGCATCGGTCAATGCGATGTTTTCTTCGGCGGCTAAAACGTGGGCGAGGTCTGGATTCCAGTCTTCGGGGTTGACGAGATAGCCTTCGGCATCGCGTTCAGCGTTTATTTCTGTGGGCATGGTGCATCTCCTTTTCCTACTAAAGCGTTCAAATTCAAGCATAGCGATAAGCCTTAATCCTTACATAACGATATTTTTTGCTGTCTAATATCGGAGTTGTCGATATAAAGAGTACCGCATGGATACCGAACAAGCCCGTACTTTCCTCGCGATTGCTGCCCACGGCAGTTTTATTGCCGCTGCCAGCCAGCTACACCTCACGCAATCCACCGTGAGTGCGCGGATTCAACGGCTGGAGGAAACCCTTAATGCGCGGTTATTCGTGCGCAACCGTTCCGGCGCGAGCCTGACACCCGCAGGACGGCGTTTTCTGGAATACGCCAAACGGCTGGTATTCACCGCTGAACAGGCGATTCACGACGTGGGTTCATCCAGCCGTTACCGCGCCATGCTGCGTGTCGGAGGGCGCATTGCCTTGTGGGAAGGCTTTTTGCCGCAATGGGTCGGGTGGATGCGCCTCACCAATCCCGATGTGGCGATGCGCACGGAAATCGGCTTTGAAGATGACCTGATGCGCCGCTTGATTGAAGGCACGCTCGACATGGGTTTGATGTACACGCCCAGCCATCAGCCGGGTTTAATCGTTGAACATTTGTTTGACGAACGTCTGATTCTGGTCAGCAGTCGCCCCGATGTTCACGAACCGGGGTCGGGTTATGTCCACGTTGATTGGGGTGCAAGTTTTCATGCGCAACACCGCCAAAGTTTCCCGCAGATGGAAACGCCTGCGTTGGTGGCAAATATCGGCTGGTTGGCAATCCAACTGGTGCTGGCGAATGGCGGCTGCTGTTTTTTGCCGGTGCGTTTGGCACAGCCGTTGTTGACGACGGGGCAATTGTTTCCGGTGTTGGGTGCACCGGAATACGACCATCCGGCGTACATGGTTTACCCGCAAAAAGCGGAGAGCATGGTGTTGGAACAGGCGGTGCAAGGTTTGCGGGAGGTGGCGAAGCAGCAAGGGGCATCGCAATCTTGAATAAATGCTGCTAAATACGGCTGATTATGCGTTGAAACAGTGTTTCTAAAGGCTGCAAATCACCCAAATAACCGGCAATGTTGGCTTGAATCCACTCATGTTGTTCCACTTGTGACCAATCCAAACCGTACCCAGCGTTGATAGCCAGCAGTTCAAAAAAGAGGCGTTGAGTGCGTCCGTTACCCTCACGGAAGGGGTGAATTACATTCAATTCGCAGTAATAATCCGCCAGTCGTGCCACTGTGGAAGTTGAACAACCGACCAGATAATGTTCACCTGCCAATTTGTATAACAGTTTGTTGGCTTCTTTTTCAACGTAAGTGGCGGTACAAAAACGGGTACTACCTTTACTGATGTCAACCGTTCGCAACGCTCCCGCCCACGGGTAAATGTCTTGAAATAAGTAATGGTGGATGCCACACAAGGCTGATAAATCAAAGACTGAAAAATCGGGTTCAAACAATGCCGCTCTGGATTCGGTCAAGGCTTTTTCGATTTCGGCAAGTTCTTCTGCGTCACGGATATTGAGCTTATTGATTAAAACCGTGCTGTTTGGGTAGCAAGCCGGATCGTGTGCAACACCGTACTTATCCTGCATAGTGGGCAGTAATGCGTTCGATTCGTTGCAGAATTTGCTGGCGAGTCAGTGTATCAAGGTTGACTTCCTTGTCAGGCACGACTTTAAATCCCTCCAAACGCAAGCTGGCACGGTAATTGCTGTTGCGATGCGTTTGGAAATAGCGCAGTTTTTGTTCATTAGTTAGCACGATGTCACCTGTTTTTTGCCTGAAAACACTGTCATTTTAGCATGATCACAATCAAGAAACTGCTTCCTCATACGTCCTGCCATCGCGAATATGATACAGCCGCTTAAAGGTCGGAATGATCTTCTCATCATGCGTGACCACAATAATCGCGGTTTGATGCTGTTGCGCCATGTCGTTGAGGATTTTCACCACCGCCAATGCCCGTTCGCCATCCAGCGGCGCGGTGGGTTCGTCGGCAAGAAGTCGCGAAGCAGCAGCGTTAATTCACGCTGTTGGATCAGAGTACCGCGTTCACTCCACATGCACACCGCCCTAGGAATCTGTAACCGGGGTTGCTATCATTCTCTGCTTTCTCTCGTACTAGCGAAATATCATGGAACTCAACCCCACCTACACCAAAATCAAAGATCTCCAAGGGCGCGTGGACGCTCTGCGGGGGTATCTTTGACTACGAAGTCAAAAGCGAACGCTTAGAAGAAGTTAGCCGCGAACTCGAAGACCCCAAAGTCTGGGATAATGCGCAGCGGGCGCAAGACCTCGGCAAAGAACGCGCCATCCTCGAAGGCATTGTTGGCGGCATTGACAAGATCAGCTCCGGCCTTACCGATGCGAAAGAATTGCTCGAACTCGCCGAAATGGAAGACGACGAAGACAGCGCCAATGCCGTCATTGCTGATGTCGATGGCATCGACAAACACGTCGCCCAACTCGAATTTGAACGCATGTTCTCCGGGCCGATGGATCGCAACAACGCCTTCCTCGACATCCAAGCCGGTTCGGGCGGTACCGAAGCGCAAGACTGGGCGGAAATCCTATTGCGCATGTATTTGCGTTGGGGTGAAGCCAAAGGATTCAAAGTCGAATTGCTCGAAGCCAGCCCTGGCGACGTGGCGGGCATTAAAGGCGCGAGTATCAGCTTTGAAGGCCCTTACGCTTTCGGCTGGTTACGTACCGAAACGGGCGTACACCGACTGGTGCGCAAATCACCGTTCGACTCTGGCAACCGCCGCCACACTTCATTTAGCGGCGTTTTCGTGTCGCCGGAAGTCGATGACAATATCGAAATCGACATCAACCCTGCGGATTTGCGCATCGACGTATACCGTGCTTCCGGTGCGGGCGGTCAGCACATCAACAAAACCGAATCGGCGGTGCGGATTACCCATACGCCCACCAATACGGTGGTGCAATGCCAGAGCGGGCGTTCCCAGCACCAGAACAAAGACAATGCCATGAAGCAATTGCGTGCCAAACTCTACGAGCTGGAAATGCAAAAGCGCAACGTCGAAAAGCAGGCGTTGGAAGACAGCAAATCCGACATTGGTTGGGGCAGTCAGATTCGGTCGTATGTTCTCGACCAGTCGCGCATCAAGGATTTGCGCACGGGTGTGGAAACGGCGAATACTCAAGCGGTGTTGGACGGCGATCTGGACAAATTCATTGAAGCCAGCTTAAAAAGCGGGCTGTAAAAGCGAGACTGTTATGAGCGAACACGACAACCATCACGACCAGCATGATGAGAATAAACTGATCACGCAACGCCGCGACAAGCTGGCAAAACTGCGCGAACAGGGCAAGGCGTTTCCCAACGACGTGGTGCGTGAACACAAAGCGGCGGATTTGCAGCAGGAATACGGCGCAAATGATAAGGAATGGTTTGAAGAGCACGCCATTCCCGTCACGGTGGCGGGGCGCATGATGCTCCAGCGCATTATGGGCAAGGCGAGTTTTGCGACGATTTCGGATGCGTCCGGGCGTATTCAGTTATACGCGCAGAAAAACGTGCTGGGCGATGAGATTTTCGATGACTATTGCCATTGGGATTTGGGCGACATTATTTGGGCATCCGGCATGTTGTTCAAAACCAAAACCGGCGAATTGTCGGTCAAGGTGCATGAAATCCGCTTGCTGACCAAATCGCTGCGCCCGCTGCCGGAAAAATTCCACGGCTTGACCGATCACGAACAGCGTTACCGCCAACGTTACATTGATTTGATTATGAATCAGGAAAGCCGTGAAGCGTTTGTGATGCGTTCCAAAATTGTGGGTTATATCCGCAATTTCTTCATGCAACGCGATTATCTGGAAGTCGAAACGCCGATGTTGCAAGTGATTCCGGGTGGTGCTGTGGCACGTCCGTTTATCACGCACCATAACGCGCTGGATTTGCCGATGTACTTGCGGATTGCGCCGGAATTGTTCCTCAAGCGGCTGGTAGTCGGTGGGTTTGAACGGGTGTTTGAAATCAACCGCAACTTTCGCAACGAGGGGCTTTCCACGCGGCATAACCCTGAATTCACCATGATCGAATTCTATCAGGCGTATGCGACTTACCACGATCTGATGGATTTGACCGAAAGTTTGATGCGCGGCATTGCCAACGATGTTGTCGGTAGCCATGAGATTACGTATCAGGGCGAAACTTTCGATTTCGACAAACCGTTTGCGCGGATGAGTGTGCGCAGTTCCATTCTGCACTTCAACCCGGAGTTGTCTGCCGAACAGCTTGATACGCTGGAAGGCGCACGCGAAGTGGCTCGCAAGCTTGGCATTCCGCTCAAAGATGGCTACGGTTTGGGCAAAGTGCAAATCGAGATTTTCGAGAAAACCGTCGAACACCGTTTGCTGCAACCGACGTTTATCACCGAATACCCGGCGGAAGTGTCGCCGTTGGCGCGGCGCAATGATGCTAACCCGTTCATCACTGACCGTTTCGAGTTCTTTGTCGGTGGGCGTGAAATCGGCAATGGTTTTTCCGAGTTGAATGACGCGGAAGATCAGGCGGAACGTTTCATGCAGCAAGTCGCGGATAAAGACGCGGGCGACGATGAAGCGATGCATTTTGATGCAGATTACATTCGTGCGTTGGAATACGGGATGCCGCCGACAGCGGGTGAGGGGATTGGGATTGATCGCTTGGTGATGCTGTTTACGGATGCGCCGTCGATAAGAGACGTGATACTTTTTCCGCACATGAGGCCGGAATAGGAAGAAACCCCTCTTGACCTCCCCTTATCAGGGGAGGAATTGAGAGGTGGATTTCAGTGTTTAGGCGCTAATCAAGCTGGCGAGTTCGGTCATGGAATCAATGACCGCATCCGGCGAATAATTACGAATGTCTTCGCCGTGATTGTAGCCATAGGTCATGCAAATGATTTGGAAACCTGCCGCTCGTGCCGCTTTCACATCAGACTTGGAATCGCCGATCATCATCGAGTCTTCCGGTTTTACACCCAGCTTTTCGGCAGCGTGTAGCAAAGGCATCGGGTGCGGTTTCTTTTCTGGCAAAGAATCCCCGCTGACAATGATTTCAAAGCGGTCAATAATTCCCAGATCGGTCAGCAAGGGCAGGGTGAATTGCTCGGCTTTATTGGTGACACAGCCAATCTTCAAACCTGAACAGCTTTGCAGAAAATCCAGCCCTTCCAGCACGCCATCGTACAAGCGGCTGCGTTTCGAGGTGTTTTCCGCGTACAGTTCCATGAAAATTGGCATGGCACGCGCAAACAATTCTGCGTCAGGGTAGCCCTCCAAATCGTTGGTCAAGGCGCGTTCTACCAAACGTTGCACCCCGTTTCCGACCCATTGGCGCACCATCGCTTCGCCGCGTGCTGGCATACCTAACTGCTGCATCATTTCATCGACACAAAACGTCAGATCGGGAACGCTGTCAACCAGCGTCCCGTCCACGTCGATCAATACCATTTTCGGTTTGAACATGGGGATTTAAACCTTTGCTGCTGCCAGTTCCTTACGGAATTCAGCCAGAACAGTGTTGTAATGGTTCGGGTCAGCTTTGTTAGCCACGTTGAAAATCGCAGAACCTGCCACGAATGCATCCGCACCGGCTTCCTTGATTTCGCGAATATTGCCCGGTTTAACGCCGCCATCGACTTCCAAACGAATATCCAGACCGGAATCGTCAATCATCTTGCGTACTTGGCGCAATTTGGTCAGCGTGGAGGGGATGAAACTCTGACCACCAAAGCCGGGGTTGACCGACATCAGCAGGATCATGTCCACCTTGTCCATCAAATATTCCAAGATATTCAGCGGTGTAGCCGGGTTGAATACCAGACCTGCTTTGCAGCCTTCGTTGCGGATCAGTTGCAGGGTGCGGTCAACGTGTTCAGACGCTTCCGGGTGGAAGGTGATGTAAGACGCGCCCGCTTTGGCGAAGTCAGGAATAATGCGGTCAACCGGCTTAACCATCAAATGCACATCAATCGGTGCGGTTACGCCGTGCTTGCGCAGCGCTTCGCATACCAAAGGACCAATGGTTAGGTTAGGAACATAATGGTTATCCATTACGTCGAAATGCACAATGTCCGCACCGGAAGCTAAGACGTTAACCACTTCTTCACCCAGACGGGCAAAGTCAGCAGACAGGATGGATGGTGCAATGAAATCGGCTTGACGTGCCATAACTATTCTCCTCAAAACGTGGCGATCAAAAAGGCAAAAGTGCTGCCACTTTACCGGAAAGGCTGTGCTAATACAGCCCTTCCGAGGGAGATAGGTTTTCAGAGTGTGGAATAACTCACGCCCAGTGAATACAGATCCGCATCGGTTTCGTAAGCGGAGTCGGCACCAATATTGAGCATGTGCTCCCATTCGCCGCGCAGGTGTAGATTGCTGTTGAGTTGGAATTGTGCACCGCCGCCTACCAGAATGCTGGTGCCGCTGTTTTCCGTTGCTTCGGTTTGGCTGCCGGAGGTTTTGCTGGTCTTGCTTTCCCATGCCATCGCTCCCGCTTTGCCAAACGCCTCTAGCTGCGGGGAAATTGGCACGTAACCCACCCCGGTCACGACACTGCCGGTGGTGCTGTTGCTTAATTTCGCGGTGCTGCCACCCGTTGTGCCATTCATATTGCTATCGCCGAGGTCGTAATAACCGATTTCGGCTCCCAACATCGGGTTAAAGCGTGCGCCACCAAAGGCTTTCCACGCAAACGCTTGATTATCGCATTCGCCGCTGAAAAACGGGTCATTGCAGGTATCACCCTGTTTAGCGCTGCCCGCACTGCCGCCGACATACAATTTGGGGCCATTGCTAAAATCACTGCCCATTATGGAATCACCCGCTTGCACATTGCTAATTAAACCGATGCACAAGCACCATGCCAATTGACGTTTCATCCTGTTGCCTCGTGTTTAAAAGGTGGAAAAAACCGCACCGACGCTCAATAAGCTCGCATCAGCTTCGTAATCGGTATCAGCAGCGGTGCCAAGCACCCGTTCATATTCGCCGCGCAATGACAAATTAGGGTTAAGCTTAACTTGTGCGCCAGCCCCCAATAACATGCTAACGCCGCTGTTGGTGCTGGTGGTATCCAGTTCAGCATCTTCGGCGACGGTTTTGCTGCCATTTTGTTTCCAAAAGGCGGCGCCGACTTTGCCCAGTAATTCCGTGCGTGGCGCAACCGGAACGTAGCCTACGCCCGCAACATAACTGGCGGAGAGTTCGCTCTGGAGTTCACTCTCGTAAATACCGGCACGCCCTGCGGTACCTTTTGCAGTATTTTCGCCCAGATCCATGTAACCAAGTTCCACGCCCATGGTTGGCAGGGACGATGCAGGCATGACACCGGCTGGCGTTGCCCATAATTCGCTCGGATTTTGATTAGGATCAGCGCGTAAACCGACAAAGGCTTTGCGCCCGGTATCACCGTCTTTGCAGTCAGTGGTGTCGGTTGCGCAAGCGCCATCATGACTGCTTAGACCTGCACTCAAACCGCCGTATAGTGAAACATTGGATGGTGCGCCGTAGCCTTCCAGACCGCCCGCATGGACACTATTAGCCAATAGCGCCAAGCCTGCTACTGAGCAGGAAAGTAAAATTTTCATACAAGCCCCTTTCTGTATGCCCTCTACGTAAGAGGGAATTATTATAACGATGAGAAAATAAAGCCAAGACTCAGCAAGTCAATGTCATTGGCATGAGCAGCGGTGTCGCCCACGTCTTTAAAGCGTTCCCATTCGGCACGCACGCCCATGTTGTCACCGAGGTTGTAGTCGGCACCCACCCCGACCAATACATCAGTGCCGGTATTGTCTACCGTGCCGCTGCTATCGGTTTGTTCCAATGTCCAGCGTGCAATGCCCGCTTTGCCGAACAGTTCGATTTGGTCATTCATGGGGATGCCCGCGACGGCAGCGGTGGTGAAAGCGCTGGCTTGTTGGCTAATGTTGCCCGTGGTAGCCGTGCCGCTTTGTTTGCCAAAATCGACATAGCCTGCTTCCAGCACGATATTGTCATTCATGCGCACCCCGGCGAAGGCTTTCCAGCTTTTATCGCCGTTGTCACAGTCGCTAAGTGGATCGCAAAACCCATCGGTGGTGGTCGTGCCGATGCTTGCGCCTAAATAATTAGGGGCTTTGGCGTTGGAATTCATGCCAATGGGTGACATCGGTTTGATTTTGGAAAAAGGTGAGCTGTTGTCTGCCATCGCAGCACTGCTCAGTACACTGAATAGGCACACGGCAAGCGCGGCAGTGTTGGAAATCGTCATGTGTGTAGCCCCGATATTATTATTTTGCTGGGTAGCTTTTATCACGACTGTAAATGACTGGCAGGCAAGCTGCCAGTATTAACCGATAATCGGCGTTTGGGGCTTAGCGCAGTTGGGCTTTGAGCGCAGCAGCGCGTTCCGGGAAGTTCAGCTCTAATACCCGCAGGTTGTCGGCGGCTAAATCCGGTTTGCCGAGATTGTGAGCGGCTTTGACCTTGATTTCCAATGCATCCGCAATCGCGGGTGAGCCTTGGTAGTGTTTTACCGCGTATTCCGCACGATTGAATGCCGCCAGCCATGCGCCGCGTGTCATGTAGTATTGCGCCACATTCAACTCGGATTGTGCCAAACTGTTGCGCAAGTGCTTGATGCGTTCTTGGGCATCCGGGGCGTATTTGCTACCGGGGTGGCGCGTCAGCAGGTGTGAAAAGTCTTGGAACGATTCTTTCTGCCGTACTGTGTCCAAATCGGCAATGCTACGTGGGAATAATTTATCCACGATGCTGTGCCCACGGTTAAAGTTTACCAAGCCGCGCAAATACAGGGCATAATCCGCATCTTCGCTGCTAGGGTTCATGCGCAGGAAGCGGTCAATCGCATCCAAAGCAGAATCCGGCTCATCGAACTTGTAGTACGCATAAGCGGTTTCCAATTGCGCTTGTTGTGCGAAACGCCCCAAGGGGTAACGCGCTTCCAGTGACTCGTACAGGCCAATGGCGCGTTCGTAGTCGCCTGCGTTCATTGCTTCACGCGCAGTGGTATAAATTTTATTGGCTGACCAACCTTCCGTAAGGTCTTTTTCGGTCTGGGAAAAGATCGAGCAGCCGCTGGTCGCCGCCGACATAACCAATACACTTGCCAGATAAACGCTGGCACGTCGTCTTTTTGTATTTATCGACATTTGCTTAACAACACATGATGATAGAATGAGTTTGCAAGTATAGCGTATTCAACCGGATTAAGAATGCCCCTAAATCAACAGATCGTCAGCATAGTTCCACTCAATATGGAAGGTCAGCGCCTGGATCAGGCTGTTGCTACTTTATGCCCCCAATATTCGCGCAGCCAGATTCAGAAATGGATCAAAGCCGGTTGCGTGCGCGTCGATGATAAAATCCTCAAACCCAAGGAGCGCTTAATAGGCGGCGAGGAAATTTCCATAGAGACCGTTCACGAGCCACAAACCGAATTCGAGCCGGAAGACATTCCGCTCAATATCGTCTACGAAGATGATGACATTATCATTATCAACAAACCCGCTGGGCTGGTCGTCCACCCCGGTGCAGGCAATTGGTCGGGTACGCTGGTCAATGGCTTATTGCACCATGACCGTTCGCTGGAAATGTTGCCGCGAGCGGGGATTGTGCATCGCCTCGACAAAGACACCACGGGTTTGATGGTCGTCGCCAAAACCTTGGATGCGCACAGCAAACTGGTCGAACAGTTGCAGGAGCGTGATGTCAGCCGCGAATACCTCGCGCTGGTATCCGCGCAAGTGGTGGCGGGGACAACGATTGAGGGCAATATCGGGCGTCACCACATCGACCGCAAGCGCCAAGCGGTGCACGATGGCGGCAAGGAAGCGATTACGCATTACCGGGTGGAAGAGCGTTTCCCGCATCACACCTTATTGCGCGTGTCGCTGGAAACGGGGCGTACTCACCAAATCCGCGTGCATCTGAGCTGGAAGCACATGCCGATTGTGGGCGATCAAACTTACGGCGGGCGTCCGCGTGTGCCTGCGGGGGTGAAGGAAGAATTGCGCACGGCGATTCAGACGTTCCCGCGTCAGGCGTTGCACGCGACCCGTTTGGGGTTGACGCATCCGGCAACGGGTGAGGCGATGGCGTGGGAAGTGCCTGTGCCTGAAGACATGGAAGCGTTGTTGGAGTTGTTTCGCGCATCGGTAATTGTTGTGCCATAATCCTTACAGTCTCTCGCGCGTTTCAGGAGCTACACCGACTACCGAGGCAACAATGTGGGATTTCGGGTATTGCGTTCAGCCAGTCCGCCCCTGCTGCCAGAGTCCGGCTGCCTACGGTCAGGCGGAGCGTGCGTTAGGGTGTCCATGACCCTTTTTTGGGCATTAAGCAGCACGCTTGAGATGCAGCTTGATGTCCAAATCATCCCAAGGCACAAAAACACTGCCTTCGTCACTGAGTTCAATCAAGCCATTTTCCCGCAAACGCTGCACATCACTGTGGACATTGCTGTAGTCACGCTTGAGCAATTCAGCCAGTTTTTTGATGGAAAGCATCCCTTCTTTTGCCAGCCGGTTCACCAGTTCCCAGCGTTTGGGGGTCAGGTTGGAAAGCAATTGTTCCATGCTGCTAAAAACGAGTTTGTTAGGTTCAGCCAATGCTTTGCCTTGGTCAAGCCGTTGGGCATCCGCCAACATTTGCTGCATGGCGGCTTCAGGGTCTAGCACGGTAATGATCAGCGTATTATTCGTCATCGGATACCTCTTTGGCTCTGTGTGCCTGTACGTCCGCAAGAAAATCGCGGGTTAATTGTTCAAGGCTGACAAACACATACGGGTATTCACGGTCTTCAATGTGTTTGTGGTCGCCCTTGCCCGCTTCATTATCGTAACCCACCAAGCGTTCACCGCTCTTGCCGTAGTAGTAACGGTATTTGTAGCCATGTGGTCTTTCCCGTGTTGGATGTGGCAGTCTCCAGACCACATACTCAAGAATGGCATCGTCGGGATAACGCATCTTGAAGTAGCTGAGCCGCTCTGCTTTGGATTGCTTTTGTTTCATGGTAGCAGAATAACATATGTGATCAAAATACCATGATGGTTTACGATGAACGGCTCAGATGTAACCGTACAATTGCAGTATTAGGGGCTACTCACAATGTTTGTTATTCTTGATCACATCAAGATTTTAGCGGAGCCGCGTAACAACACATGATCCCGAACCCGAACCGTACCCTGAGCGCAGCCGAAGGGTGGCTTACTCCCGCGTGGCCAGCCCCCGCCAACATCCGTGCCGTTTGCACCACCCGTCACGGCGGCGTAAGCGCAGCACCGTTTGACAGCCTCAACCTCGGCGATCACGTCGGCGACAATCCCTACGCCGTTGCCCGCAACCGCATGATTGTCGGCGATACTCTACAACTGCCTTCCGAACCCTTGTGGCTCAAGCAAGTCCACGGTGTCGATGTCTGCGGGATGGACATGGGTGAATGCTACCCAACCGGCGATGCCTCCACCGCGTTCGGCAAAGGGCAAGTGTGCGTCATTATGACCGCCGATTGCTTACCCGTGCTGTTCTGCGACAACGCAGGGACGCGGGTTGCCGCCGCTCATGCCGGATGGCGCGGGCTGGAAGCCGGTGTATTGGAACGCACGGTCGAATCTCTGCAATGCCCGCCTGCCGATGTGCTGGCGTGGCTAGGGCCTGCCATTGGGCCGACGGCGTTTGAAGTTGGCGCAGAAGTCCGTGAGGTTTTCATGCAGCACGACTCCGCCGCCGCCAACGCCTTTCAACCGTCCGGCAATGACGGCAAGTGGTTGGCAGACATCTACCGGCTGGCGCGACAACGTTTGAATGCGGTTGGGGTTCACGCCATTTTCGGCGGCGACCTCTGCACGTACACGGATGCAGAACGCTTTTTTTCCTACCGCCGCGACGGGCAAACCGGGCGCATGGCTTCCCTGATTTGGATGGCTGAATGACCGCGCCCCAACTGGCAGTGCGCAACCTCAGCGTGCGTTTCCGGCTCAAAACGGGACAGACCTTGCAGGCACTCACCGACGTTTCGTTTAGCGTGCCAGCAGGCGAAACCTTGGGGATTGTCGGCGAATCAGGCTGCGGCAAATCCACGCTTGCCCGCACTATCTTGCAATTGGTGACACCCACGCAAGGCACGGTCGAATGGCAAGGTAACACGCTGAATCCGCAAGATAAAGCCAGCATGAAAGCCTATCGGCGGGCGGTGCAATGTATTTTTCAAGACCCGTTAGATGCGCTGAATCCGCGTATGACAGTGGGGGAGTGTGTGCAAGAACCGCTCCTTGCCTTGCGCCCGGAATTGGGTAAAGCGGCAATTCGTCAACGTGCGGCTGATTTGCTGCAAGCGGTAGGCTTGGAGAGTGGGATGCACAACCGTTACCCGCACGAATTTTCCGGTGGGCAATGCCAGCGGATTGGGATTGCGCGGGCATTGAGTGTCGAACCGCAATTAATCGTGTGCGATGAGCCGGTGAGTGCGCTGGATGTGTCGATTCAAGGGCAAATTGTGAAACTGCTGGCGGATTTGCGGCGTGAGCGTCACCTGACGTTGCTATTTATTTCGCACGATTTGCGGGTGATCAGGACTTTGAGTCAGCGCGTGTTGGTGTTGTATCTGGGGCGAATGATGGAAGTCGCTGATACCGCGCGTTTGTATGCTGCGCCCTTGCACCCCTATACGCGCCTGTTGTTGGCGGCAATTCCGTTGACTGACCCACAGCAGGAACGGGCGCGATTGGCACAGATTCGCGTGGGGGCAGGGGAGTTGCCTTCGCCGTTGAATCCGCCGTCGGGGTGTGTGTTTCATACGCGCTGCCCACAGGCAGAGGCGAAGTGTCGGGCGCAAGTGCCAGCGTTGCGGGAGGTGACGCAAGGCAGATGGGTGGCGTGTCATTTTCAGGATTCCGACCAATAGCATAGTCACTCGTCAGAAGTTGGCTGTCTCAGTAAATGCGCTGTGGCAAAGTGTACTGGTTGAGCTTATCAACACAATAGTTATAAAAATTCATTGATAATGAGAGATCGACCATGAAAAAAACACTTGCCATCACCTCTTTGCTGTTTTCTTTGTTTGTATCGCCAGTAGTGTTGGCGGAAACCGTTAACATCAACACCGCAGACGCGGCTGCGTTGGATACACTCGACGGTATTGGTGAAAAAAAGGCCGAAGCGATTGTGGCCTACCGCACCGAACACGGTGAATTCAAGACCTTGGAAGACCTGAAAGAAGTCTCCGGTATTGGTGATAAACTGTTCGATAAAATCAAGGATCAGGTTGCGTTGACGGATGCCGATGCTGCTACAACCGACAAAACGGCAAAAACAACGGATGCAGCTAAAACCGATGCGCCAAAAGCTGACAAAGCGGAAACGGCTGCCGAAAAAACCGATGCTAAAGCGGATAAAACCGCTGTTAAAGACGAAAAAGCCGAAGCTGCTGATAAAGTTACTGCAAAAGCTGATAAATCCTAAGCGATTTTGTTACCCTACGTCAGGCGCAAGTGTTATTTGCGCCTGACGATTAATGAGGGCGAACATGCAACAAATGACGAAACATATTTTGGTGACGGGTGGCGCGGGTTACATTGGTTCACATACGTGTATTGAGCTGCTTGCCGCCGGTTTTCAGGTGGTGGTGTTGGATAATCTGTGTAACAGCTCCCTCGAAGCGTTACGCCGTGCAGCAGCACTGGCTGGGATTGATAGCATTCCTTTTTTTGAGGGCGATATTCGTGATGCGGCGCTGCTGGGGCGCATTTTTAACGAGTATCCGATTGACAGCGTGATTCACTTCGCCGGATTGAAAGCGGTGGGTGAATCGGTCGAAAAGCCGCTGGCGTATTACGATAATAATGTCGCAGGCACGGTGACACTGTTACAAGCGATGCAACAACACGGCGTGAAAAACATTGTGTTCAGCTCTTCGGCCACGGTGTATGGCGACCCGCATACCACCCCTATTCAGGAAAATTTCCCCTTGTCTGCGACGAACCCTTACGGGCGTTCCAAGTTAATGATTGAGGAAATTCTCGGCGATCTTTACAAGGCTGATCCTGAGTGGAAAATTGGCTTGCTGCGTTATTTCAATCCGGTGGGAGCGCACAGCAGCGGGCAAATTGGTGAAGACCCGCAAGGTGTTCCCAATAATCTGATGCCTTACATTGCACGGGTAGCGGTCGGTCAATACGAGCATCTGTCAGTGTTCGGTGGCGATTACCCGACGCATGACGGCACGGGGGTGCGCGATTACATCCATGTGGTGGATTTGGCGAAAGGGCATGTGAAAGCCTTGGAAGCTTTCCAGCGTGGTGACGTACCGAATTTATTGATCGTGAATCTCGGTACTGGGCAGGGCTATTCGGTATTGGATATGGTCAAAGCCTTCAGTGCTGCCAGCGAGCGCGAGGTGCCTTACCGTATTGTGGCGCGGCGGGCGGGCGATATTGCGAGTTGTTACGCTGACCCAGCGTTAGCAGAACAGTTGCTTCACTGGAAGGCTGAAAAGAATTTGGTGGATATGTGTCGGGATACTTGGCATTGGCAAAGCACTAACCCGCGTGGTTATCATTAAATCTTGTGTGTTATAAATTTCGATAGCCGCCGCTGATTTGGGCTATATTCCTGTTGTCTGTGGATTGCTTACGTTCATTCAGAATGCATTAGCGTAAGCGCCGCAGGAAATTTATCATTTGGTTTAGTGCTTATTAGCAAGGCTAACCCCTTATCCCACTTAATTGTTAAAAATATTACCAGGGAGATTTTTCATGACAATGACTTGGAAATTACTGTTTCCTCTCTTGGCGGCGTTGACGTTGGCAGCTTGTTCCAACAATGCGCCGCAACACACCGCGTTACCGGGTTCTACTACGAGTGTGGCAGAAGCGAGTTTGCCAACCGGCACGTCGGGCAGTGACCGCATTGCACCGCAAGATTTACTGGAAATTGATGTATTCAAAGTACCCGATTTGTCCAAAGAAGTGCGTGTCGATGACAACGGCAATATCACGCTGGCACTGATTGGTACGGTGCGGGCGGAAGGTTTATCCGCCAGCCAATTGGAAAAGCAGATTGCGACCCGTTTGGAAAAAGACTACATGCACAACCCGCAAGTGAATGTGCTGGTGAAAGAAGCGACTGCCAGCAAAATCACGGTGTCTGGTGCGGTGAATAAACCCGGTGTTTACTCACTAGCGGGTGATACTTCCGTGACTCAAGCAATTGCGTTGGCAGAAGGTTTAAACCGTTTGGCAATCAAGGACAATGTGACCGTTTTCCGCAACGGCAAACCGTATACGGTACGTTTGGAAGACGTGAATCAAGGTAAAATCGCCGACCCGATTGTGATGGCGGGCGACAAGATTCAAGTGCATTCTTCTTCGACCAAAGAAGCGATCCAAGACTACGGCGGTGTGGGTGGCTTGCTGTCACCGTTCGGCTTGTTGCGTTAATTCGTGCGGATGGTTTGAAAAAAGGCGGCCTGAGGGTCGCCTTTTGTTTGGGGTTAGTTTTGTGGATTTTTAACCGTTTTGTGCAAGTACGTGAGGATTTCTTCACGCGCTTCGGTTAATACCGAATCCCGATCCAATGATTCCAGAATGCGTTCTACCGTGAGTTTGGGGCCGACTTCGCCCCATGATTTGCCGTTTGCCAGCCATTCTTCGGCAACCCGCCCAACGACTAAGGTACTGTACCAAGCGACTGCGCCTTGTGCTGCGCCGGTGATAATCGTAGAAATCCCACCCGTGCCCAATTTCATGGCGGAAGAGACCAGATGCACTGCCCAGACGGTTCCGGCGAGTAACAACATTTGCCCCAGTATGGTACGGATCAAATCGCTGGCTTCATTGCGCGAAATGGGTAAGCCGTACAGTTTCGAGAGGTGAATGATCATGCTGGCATCAATCGCGGCGGCTGCCAGCAAATCCGCCACCGGAATCGGGTTGAATGCCACTGCCACGCCTTTGCCGATGCAATACAAATTAATGGTTTTTTCGCCGAGTTCGCGTTTAATGGCCAGAATGCGTTGCCCGACTTCTTTGCTGAGATGTCCGGCAAACAAGGTGGCGTTGAGGGCGGCAAGGGTTTTGCCTTCGGCTTCGATAATGTCCCACAAACGGGTTTTGAGGGCGCTGATATTCACCGGACGTTCGCGGATGCCTTCGATTTCTTCGCCGTGCTCATCCACGTAAATAATGGTTTGGCGGCTGGCTTGTGCGGTGGTGAAAATCAGGTTTTCCGGGGCAATCACGCCTTGGGTGCGGGTACGCAGAATGCTGCGCAATTGCTGCTGCTCTTTTTCGGTGTAACGGTCGGCTTTGTTCACGATCAACAGGGTAGGTCGGTGCGAACTGGTCACGGTTTTAAGCGCTTGGAATTCCACGTCGGTTAAATCGCCGTCCACCACGAATAACACCAAATCGGCGCGGCTGGCGACTTCGTGCGCCATTTTTTCGCGGGATTCGCCGTCGATTTCGTTAATGCCGGGGGTGTCGATGAGGAAAATACCGCCATCGCTGTATTCTTGCCATTGCTGCATGTTGACGTTGCGGGTTTCGCCATGCAAGACGCTGACGCTAAACACCGACTGCCCCAGTAAGGCATTCAGTAAGGAGGATTTCCCCACACTGACCCGCCCAAAGACGGCAATGTGGACATGCCCGTGTTCCAGCTTGTCGAGCATTCCGCGCACTTGAGTGTAGTCATTGCGTAAGCTTTCGCGCACATCATCGGGGATGCGCGAGTCGTCAAGCAATTGCCGCAAGCTTTCGGTGGCCAGTTGCAAGTGCGTGTCGCCACTGCTCGGTGGCGGCGTGTCCGCAATGACGGTGACAGCGGTGTTGGTTTCTTCTTCCTTACTTGCCCCGATACTGTTCAATAACCAATCTGGCAAATGTTTTTGTACGTTCTTCCAGATTTCCACTGAGCATCTCCTGAAATGTTGCGGCGGCGGGCGCGGCGTTGAGTGCGCCACGTTGTTCGAGGGTGTGCGCGACGGATTTGCCGAGCGCGTCAAAAATTAGCCCATAAGCGACGGCATGTACCAAACCGCCCGCGACCGTGCCAACACCGGGGAAGGCTTTTAAGCCATTTCCGGCGACGGCGAGCAGCAGCGGGATGCTTTTTCCCAACTTCCCTTGCGTAAAATTTAGGAATTGGTCGATGTCGAGTTGGCTGACCGGGCTGTCATACAGTTTACAGAGTTCTTGTACCATGCGCGTGCCGATTACACCCTGAATCACCAGATCCGTACCGGGGCTGACGGAAGCCAATGCGCCCAGTATGGCTTTGTGGGTGGAACTGCGCACGATTTTTTCCGCTTGGGTGCGCCGGTAATCTTCACGGGTGGTGTCGAGTTTTTCCTGCACGAGATTCAAGACGCTGGTATCGCGTTGTTGTGTCAGGCTTTCCAGACGTTGGTCGATTTCGGTTTGCAAGTGCGTGGCGAGGGCGGAAATATCGGTTTTGCGGGGGCGTTGTATGGTTTCTTCACGCCCGTCGGGGTAGACGCGCACAATTTCTTCCGTACCACCGGATTGGATGAATAGCACTTCTGGCGGTAAGACGCCTTTCACGGAGTGGGCGTCGAAGCGTGTACGGATGCGTGTGGCAAGTTGTACCTGTTCTGCGGCGGTGTATTGGTCGCGCTTGTTGATGGCAATTAATAACGGTTTGCCGAAAGCAGCTAATTCTTGCAGGTCTTGAAATTGGGTGCGGCTCAGATCGGAATCGGTCACGTACACCACAATGTGCGCCCGAATTGCTTCATCGCGAGCGGCGGCATCGAGTGTGCCTTCGGCTTCATTGCGCCCCGGTAAATCAGTGAGCAACAGGTGATCGCCTGCTAGGGTTTGCCAAGTGTATTCGCGAATCTCGCGGGTTGAACCGCCGCGCAGGTTGATCTCCACCCCCGCATCCGGTAACAGGGCTTTGATAATGGACGATTTGCCGGTACTAATGTCGCCGAAAAAGGCAATGTGCACGTTTCCGGCCGTCCTGCGCTCGTGTAATTCAGCGATTTCGATTTCTAATGTTGCGGTATTCATGCCCGCTGCCTTGATTTGCGCAATGTCTTGGGCAAGCGAAGCTTCGGTGACAGGTTTGGGGGCAGGGCGCTTGAGTGCTGCGCTTGAACGCCCACCCGATAACAATTTCACGATGAGCCAGCCGCTAAAGAGCACGACCGCTGCGATTACCGTGCTGTAGGTATAAAACAGCCAGGTGGGAAGTAATAGCAGCCTGTCCCATAAATCGAGGAAATTTTTGGTGGCAAAAAACAGGAACAGCAAAAACAGCAGCGTCATTAATAAGATGCCGCCTGCCAGTAGCCAGCGTAAGCGTCGGGTAATTTTCATGGGTGGTCGAGTTCTTCCAATTCCTTCAGTTAGCGAGGATATTATCCATTGAATCTGTGCGTGTGGGAAATATAATGGATGACACCCCGCCACGCTAGGCAATTTACGCTAGGAGTAGCCATTGAACCGACCTCCGATCCTCACCCTGAGCAATGTCAGCAAACGCTTTGCCGCTCAGGAAGTGCTTTCTGAATTTAACCTCACTATCCACGACGGCGAATTTTTCACGATTTTAGGCCCATCGGGTTGCGGTAAAACCACGGTATTGCGTCTGATTGCGGGGTTTGAGCAGCCGAATGCGGGGCAAATTCTGCTAAATGATGACGATATTGCCGGAATACCAGCGGAAAAGCGTCCGGTGAATACCGTTTTCCAGAGTTATGCGCTGTTTCCGCATTTAAGCGTGTTCGACAATGTGGCGTTTGGTTTGAAAATGGCAAACGTGGATCCGCAGGATATTGCGGTGCGCGTGGCGGATGCGCTGGCAATTGTGCGCTTGTCCGAGTTTGCGACGCGCAAACCGCATCAGCTTTCGGGCGGGCAAAAGCAGCGCGTGGCGATTGCGCGAGCGGTGGTGAATCGTCCGAAAATTTTATTGCTGGATGAATCACTTAGCGCACTCGATTATAAGTTACGTCAACAAATGCAGCTAGAACTCAAGCAGTTGCAACGTCAGTTGGGGATTACCTTTGTGTACGTCACCCACGATCAGGAGGAAGCGTTGTCGATGTCTGACCGGATTTTGGTCATGCACAACGGGCAAGCGCAGCAAGTCGGTACACCCCGCGAAATTTACGAAGCGCCACTCAACTTGTTTGTGGCGCAATTCATTGGTGAAATCAACGTGTTTGACGGCGAAATCACCCATGCGTTGGGCGAATACCAGTACCAAGCCATGATTAATGGCGTAGAACGGGAAATTCGCGGCAATCACCGTTTTGCGGTGGGTGATAAGGTGCATGTGATGTTGCGCCCGGAAGATTTGCGCATCGACTGTCGCCCGGAAGTGGCTGAACGTAAAGGTTTCCCCGGTGTGGTGTTGGAGCGCAATTACACCGGACAAACCCTGAATTCGCATATTTTGCTGGAAAACGGGCAGACGGTGATGGCGCATGAGTTTTTCGACGAAGATGACCCCGATTTCGATTACAGCATTAATCAAAAAGTGGGGGTGGACTGGGTTCCGGGTTGGGAGCATGTGATTCCGGCGGAAAGGGCGGGTAAGTCATGAATCTGTTGAATTTCAGGCAGTTTGCCATTGTGCTAACGCTGGTGTGGTTGGGTTTGTTTGTGCTGGTTCCGCACGTATTGGTGTTGTTGACCAGTGTGATGTCGCCGGATGCGCAGCATTTGGCGGTATGGCCACTGACTTTGAATTCGTGGGAACGGCTATTCGAGCCAGTGTATGCAGAGGTATTTTGGCGCAGTTTGTGGCTGTCGACGTTGACCACGCTGATTTGCTTGGGGTTGGGGTATCCGTTTGCGTACTTGTTGGCGAAATTGCCGACGGTGTGGCGCGGGGTATTGCTGTTTTTGATGATTGTGCCGTTTTGGACGAATAGCCTGATTCGGACTTACGCTATCAAATTGATTTTAGGTAATAAAGGCATTGTGAACAGCACCTTGATGAGCATGGGGCTGATTGATGAGCCGTTGCAATTGTTGTACACGCCGTTTGCGGTGGTGTTTGGTTTGGTTTACGTGTTGCTGCCGTTTATGGTGTTGCCGTTGGTGTCGAGTTTCGGCAAGTTGGATGGAACTTTGTTGGAGGCGGCGCAAGATTTGGGCGCGAGTTTTTGGGCACGGTTTCGGTTGATTATTGTGCCGCTGACCATGCCGGGAATTATTGCGGGTAGCTTGATGGTGTTTTTGCCTGCGATGGGCATGTTTTACGTGGCGGACTTGCTGGGTGGCGCGAAAAACTTATTGCTGGGGAATATTATTAAAAATCAGTTTTTGGTGGTGCGCGATTGGCCGTTTGGGGCAGCGTTTAGCGTGGCGTTGATTGTGCTTATGGCGGGTTTATTGTGGTTGTATGTGTTGGCAAATCGGCGCATTAATCGGCAAGGGGGGTTGGATGATGAAGGTCTTTAAGTGGGGTTTTATGGCGGCGATTTTCGCTTATCTGTATTTACCTATCGTCATTCTGGTCATCAATTCCTTCAACGCCTCCAAATACGGCTACGAATGGCAAGGCTTCACGTGGAAATGGTATGGCAAGTTATTTGAAAATGAAGCACTTACCCAAGCTTTTTTGAATTCCTTGCTAGTGGCAAGTCTGGCGGCAACCGCTGCCACGTTCATCGGGACGCTAATGGCATTGGCGTTACACCGCTACCGTTTTCCCTTGAAAGCGATTGCCAGCGGCTTATTATTTATCGTGATGATGTCGCCGGATATTGTGTTGGCGATTACCTTTCTGGTGATTTTTATTGCGCTGGGGATTCAATTGGGTTTCTGGTCGTTGCTAATTGCGCACATTACGTTTTGCCTGCCGTTTGTGGTGATTACGGTGTATGCGCAGCTCAAAGGCTTTGATAAATATTTGTTGGAAGCCGCGCAAGACTTGGGCGCAAGTGAAGGACGTATTTTTCGGTTGATCATTTTGCCCTTGGTATTTCCGGCAATTGTGGCTGGGTGGTTATTAAGCTTTACCCTGTCGCTTGATGATGTAATCATCAGTTCATTCGTGACGGGGCCTAGCTTTGAAATTTTACCGATTCGGGTGTTTTCAATGGTAAAAGTTGGGGTGTCACCCGAAGTGAACGTATTAGCGACCTTGTTACTGGCGATTTCGCTGGGTCTGGTCACGTTATCTACTTTATTGCTCAGGAGAAAACACTGAAATGAAATCAACCTCCCTGTTCGCAACCTTGCTGCTGCTGGCGGCAACCACGCTGCACGCTGAAGAAAAACTTGTGGTGTATAACTGGGCAGAGTACATCCCCGAAACCGCGCTGGAAGAATTCGAGAAAGAAACCGGCATCAAGGTCGAGTATTCCACCTACGAAAATAACGAGGTGATGTATTCCAAATTGAAGCTGCAACAGGGTAAAGGTTACGACATTGTAGTGCCATCCAGTTATTTGGTGGCGAAAATGAGTCGCGAAGGTTTGTTGCAAAAACTCGATAAAACCAAGCTGACTAACCTGAAAAATTTGTCACCGGACTTGCTGGATAAGCCCTATGACCCCGGCAACGAATACAGCATTCCTTACCTGTGGGGCAGCACCGGCATTGGCGTAAACGGTAAAGAAATCGACTCCTCGACCATCACCTCGTGGGCAGATTTGTGGGATGAGAAGTGGAAGGGCAAGTTATTGTTGACCGATGATGTGCGCGAAGTCTTCCACATGGCGCTGAAAAAGAACGGCTTTTCCACCAATTCCACTAACCCGGATGAAATCAAAATCGCCTACGAAGACCTGCAAAAGCTAATGCCGAATGTGTTGGTCTTCAATGCGGATGCACCCCGTGAACCGTTTTTGGCAGGTGATGTGAATCTCGGCATGATCTGGAGCGGCGAAGTCACAATGGCGCAGCAGGAAAATCCCGACATTGAATACATTTTCCCGAAAGAAGGCGCAGGTTTTTGGGTGGACAGTTTTGTGATTCCGGCAGGTGCCAGTAATGCCGATAACGCCCACAAATTCATCGACTACATGTTACGCCCCGAAGTCGGGCAGCAAGTGGTAGAAGAGCTGGGCTACAGCACCCCGAATATCGCGGTAAAAGAATTGTTGGATGAAGACACCAGCAGCAACCCGGTGATTTTCCCTAAAGCAGAAGACGTTGCCAAGGGCGAGTTCCAGAACGACATTGGCGACGCCATGAAGTTGTATGACGGGTACTGGGAAAAATTGAAGACGGGGAAGTAAGCAATCTCTTAGCCCCTCGCCCCTTGCGGGAGAGGGGTTGGGGTGAGGGGTTTCTTTAATTCTCGACCGCTTTAAACGCCGCATCCAGCGTTTGCCAAGTATTCACGAAATGGCAAAATAAATCCGCTGTCTTTTCAGCATCATACACGGCTGAGTGTGCGGAGTCCGCATCCCAGCCCATGCCTGCGGCTTGCGAAAGACGTGCCAACACGGTCTGCCCGTACATCACCGCACCCAGCGAAACCGTATCCAAAGTGCTGAACGGGTGGAACGGGTTGCGGGTGGCTTTGATGCGTTCAGAGGCGGCATGGATAAAATTCAAGTC
Source organism: Candidatus Thiothrix sulfatifontis (assembly GCA_022828425.1). NCBI lineage: Bacteria > Pseudomonadati > Pseudomonadota > Gammaproteobacteria > Thiotrichales > Thiotrichaceae > Thiothrix > Candidatus Thiothrix sulfatifontis. Next base: position 3,018,586 of record CP094685.1, on the reverse strand, counting down.
GAACGGCGCGTTATGTCCCACCAAAATGGCGCGGTTGCAGCGGTTGACCTTCACTTCTTTGCGGATCACTTTGAAAAATTCTTCCATCGCTTTCGGCTCAGGTACTGCCATGCGCAGTGGGCTGAAGGGCTTGATGCCGTTCACTTCCAGCGATTTGGGATCCATATTGGCATTGGGAAAAGGTTCGATGTGCCAATTAAAGGTGCGGTGGCGGGATAGCTCACCTTTTTCGTCGATGCGCAACACCACGGCTGCCAATTCTAGCAACGCATCCTTGCGGCAATCAAAGCCACCCGTTTCTACATCCACGACCACGGGGAGAAAGCCACGGAAACGTCCGGCAATGGGAATTATATCTATATCATCTGTCATAACGAGAGCTTAACGGAACTGATAGAAAATGCCTACAAAAGATTTTACAAATTATTTGAATCTCATAAGTATTTGAAAATTAAACTTTAATTTTTTGTGTGAACTTTTTCTTCAAAAGTGTGTCGGTCTGTGCTATCTTTCTTGTCCATCTGGAGTGTTCATGCCATTTGGCTTACCAGATTTACTGCTGGAAGAAAGAGGATGAAAAATGAATAAATCATTACAAGATGTTGATTCTCAGGAAACTCACGAATGGATTGAGTCACTTGAGGCTGTCATCGAAGCCGAAGGTGTGGAACGTGCGCACTTTCTATTGCAAGAGATGATTGCGACTGCCCGTCAAAACGGTGCGAATCTGCCGTATTCAGCCAATACTGCTTACATTAATACGATTCCCCCGCACAAAGAAAGCCACACCCCTGGCAAACCCGCGATTGAGGCACGCCTGCGCTCCTACATTCGCTGGAATGCGGCAGCCATGGTGGTACGCGCCAACCGCGAAAGCCCCGAATTGGGCGGGCATATTGCCACCTTCGCCTCTGCCGCGACCTTGTACGACGTGGGCATGAACCATTTCTGGCACGCGCCTTCCCCGCAACACGGCGGCGACTTGCTGTATATCCAGGGTCACGCTGCACCGGGGATGTATGCGCGTTCCTTCCTTGAGGGGCGTTTTACCGAAGAAGACCTTGATGGTTTCCGCCAGGAAGTCGATGGCGGCGGCTTGTCGTCTTACCCGCACCCGTGGTTGATGCCGGATTATTGGCAGTTCCCCACCGTTTCAATGGGCTTGGGGCCGATTAAGTCGATCTACCAAGCGCGTTTCATGAAATACCTGCAAGACCGCAAGTTGGCAGAAACCGCTAATCGTAAGGTGTGGGCATTTGTCGGCGACGGTGAAACCGATGAGCCGGAAACCCTCGGCGCGATTTCCCTCGGCGGGCGCGAAAAACTCGACAATCTGGTGTGGGTGGTCAACTGCAACCTGCAACGCTTGGACGGCCCGGTGCGCGGCAACGGCAAAATCGTGCAGGAACTCGAAGCGGTATTCCGTGGCGCAGGTTGGAATGTGATCAAAGTGCTGTGGGGTTCGTATTGGGATCCACTCCTCGCTAAAGACAAAGACGGCATTCTCAAAGATCGCATGATGGAAGCTGTCGATGGTGAATACCAAAATTACAAATCCAAAGATGGCGCGTATATCCGCGAAAATTTCTTCGGCAAATACCCAGAGCTGAAAGAAATGGTTGCGAAAATGAGCGACGCAGACATTTGGCGTTTAAACCGTGGCGGTCATGATCCGCACAAAGTTTACGCTGCTTACCACGCTGCCGTGAATCATACCGGGCAACCGACCGTTATCTTGGCGCATACCGTCAAAGGTTACGGGATGGGTTCAGCGGGTGAAGGCCAGAACCGCACGCACTCGCAGAAAAAGCTTTCCGGCGATGAAATGATTGCCTACAAAAACCGTTTCAATATCCCGTTGAGTGATGCGGATGCGGCAGAAGCCAAATATTACCGCCCTGACCCCAACGGCGAAGAAATGCAGTACATGCTGGAACGCCGCAAAGCCTTGGGTGGTTTCTTGCCACAACGCCAAACGCACGCGACCCCGCTGAAAGTGCCGGATATTTCGATTTTCCAACCGCTACTGGAAAGCACCGGCGACCGTGAAATGTCTACCACGATGGTGTTCGTGCGCTTGCTGACATTGTTGGCGCGTGACAAAAACATGGGGCGCAATGTTGTGCCGATTGTGCCGGATGAGGCGCGTACTTTCGGGATGGAAGGCATGTTCCGCCAGATGGGGATTTATTCCTCGGTCGGGCAATTGTACGAGCCGCAGGATAAAGATCAGGTCATGTTCTACAAAGAAGACAAGACTGGGCAAATTCTGGAAGAGGGCATTAACGAAGCGGGCGCGTTTTCCTCATGGATTGCGGCGGCAACGGCATACAGCACCCACGGTGTGAATATGGTGCCGTTCTATATTTATTATTCGATGTTTGGTTTCCAGCGGATTGGGGATTTGGCCTGGGCAGCAGGCGATTGCCGCGCACGGGGTTTCCTGATCGGCGGCACGGCGGGGCGCACTACGCTGGCGGGTGAGGGGTTGCAGCATCAGGATGGGCATGGCTTGATTCAGGCGGCGTTGATTCCGAATTGCATTTCTTACGACCCAACCTTTTCGTATGAATTGGCGGTTATCGTGCAAAACGGCATGAAACGCATGTACCAAGATCAGGAAGATGTGTATTACTACATCACCACGATGAACGAAAACTACACGCATCCTGCCATGCCAGCCGGTTGTGAAGACGGCATTGTCAAAGGCATGTACTTGTTCAGTGGCGGCGGCAAAAAGCGCAAAAAAGTGCAACTGATGGGTTCAGGCACGATCTTGCGCGAAGTGATCGCCGCAGCAGAAATGCTCGATAAGGAATGGGGCGTGGATGCGAATGTGTGGAGCGTGACCAGTTTCAACGAGTTGGCGCGGGAAGCGCGTGATTGTGACCGCTGGAATATGTTGCACCCGCTGGATGACGCGAAAGTGCCGTATGTGACGCAAGCCGTGAAAGGTCAACGTGGCCCCGCAATTGCCGCCACCGACTACATCCGTCAATACCCTGACCAGATTCGTGCATGGCTGCCAATGCCATTCACAGTGCTGGGGACAGACGGTTTTGGGCGTAGCGATACCCGTGCGCAACTGCGTAAACATTTCGAGGTGAACCGTCATTACATCGTAATTGCTGCACTGAAAGCGTTGGTGGATGAAAAATCCCTGCCAGCCGCTGATCTGGTAAAAGCGATGGAAAAATACGGCATCAACCCTGAAAAACCTAACCCACGTCTGGCATAAGGAGAGCAATCATGGCAATCCAAGAAGTTTTAGTGCCAGACATTGGCAGCTTTAAAGATGTTGAAATCATTGAAGTATTGGTGAGCGTTGGCGATACCATCGCGGTGGAAGACTCGCTGATCACGATTGAATCCGACAAATCGTCGATGGAAATTCCGTCGCCGGTCGCGGGCGTGATTAAAGAGCTGAAGGTGAAGGTGGGGGATCGGATTTCGGAAGGGAGCTTGATGGTGGTGATGGAGGTGGCGGACACTTCGACTACGCTCAGTGACCGCCCCGCCGTTGCAACACCGCTACCCCGTTCCCTGAGCGAAGTCGAAGGGAACACCCCACCAAAACCTGAAATTGTTGTGCCGGTAACTGCTGCACCTAAACCCGCAGCACCCGCACCTGCCACCCCAAAACTCGACTTCAGCAAAGCCTACGCCACCCCGTCCGTGCGCAAGTTTGCCCGCGAACTCGGTGCAGACTTGAACAAGGTCAAAGGCTCTGGGCGCAAAGGACGCATTACCCAAGATGACGTGAAAGGCTTCATCAAGGATGTGATGAGTTTTGGCGGGATGCCATCAGCGGCAGCTTCCGGCAATACCTTGGGCGTTGCACCCATGCCGGACATTGATTTTAGCCAATGGGGTGCAATCGAAACTGTGCCGTTGTCGCGCATTAATAAGCTGACTGGCGAGTTTTTGCACCGCAACTGGGTACACATTCCGCACGTCACGCAGTTTGATCAAGCGGACATCACCGATCTGGAGGCTTTCCGCAAGCAGTTGAATGAGGAAAATGCCAAGTTGGGGATGAAAATTACCCCGCTGGTATTCATTATGAAAGCGGTGGTGGCTGGCCTGAAGGCTTACCCACGCTTCAATTCCTCGCTGGATGCGAAGGGTGAAAACCTGATCCGTAAAAGCTATTACAACGTCGGCGTGGCAGTGGATACACCGGATGGCTTGGTTGTGCCCGTGTTCCGTGATGTGGACAAAAAATCGATCATGCAGCTTTCCGAAGAGCTGAAAGAAATGTCGGCGAAAGCGCGTGACAAGAAGCTGAAACCGACGGATATGCAGGGCGGTTGCTTCTCGATTTCCAGCCTCGGCGGGATTGGTGGCACGAAATTTACCCCGATTGTGAATGCGCCAGAAGTCGCTATTCTGGGCGTATCCAAGTCCGACATTCAGCCTGTGTGGAACGGTAAGGAATTCGCGCCGCGCTTGATGTTGCCGCTGTCGCTGTCGTATGACCATCGCGTGATTGATGGTGCGGATGGCGCACGTTTCACCACTTACCTTGCCAAAATGCTGGGTGATATTCGGAGGTTGCTGGTATGAGCAAGATTATCGAAGTCAAAGTCCCCGACATTGGCAGCTTCAAAGACGTTGAAATCATTGAAGTGTTGGTCGATGCCGGTTTCCAGATTGAGGTGGAAGATTCGCTGATTACCATTGAGTCTGATAAATCGTCGATGGAAATTCCAAGTCCCTTGGCTGGCACGATTAAGCAGATGTTGGTGAAGGTCGGGGATCGGGTGTCGGAAGGGTCGGCGTTGCTGTTGTTGGAGGTGGGCTTCGACTCCGCTCAGCCCACGGACACAGCCCAGCCCACGGACACTGCTGCTCCTCCCCGTTCCCTGAGCGAAGTCGAAGGGAACACCTCTGTTGATCTCGAAACCGAACTCGTCGTTCTAGGCTCTGGCCCCGGCGGTTACACCGCTGCGTTCCGCGCTGCTGACCTTGGCAAAAAAGTGGTGCTGATCGAGCGTTATCCCAACATTGGTGGCGTATGCCTCAACGTCGGTTGCATCCCCTCCAAAGCGTTATTACACACGGCGGAGGTGATCAATGAGGCTAAGGAATTTGCCAAGCATGGCGTGAAATTCGGCGAACCGGACATCGACCTTGATGCCGTGCGAGCGCACAAAAGCGATGTGGTCGGCAAGTTGACCACGGGTCTGAAAGGCTTGGCGAAGCAGCGCAAAGTGCAAATTGTGCACGGCTACGGACGTTTCACCTCGGCGCACACGATTGAAGTGACGGCTGACGATGGCAGTAAGCAGACCGTGAAATTTGCCAATTGCATCATTGCCGCCGGTTCGCGGGTCACGAAATTGCCGTTTATTCCGTGGGACGATCCACGGGTGATGGATTCGACTGATGCGTTGGAGTTGCCAGAAATCCCTAAGCGGATGCTGGTGGTGGGCGGTGGCATTATCGGGTTGGAAATGGCGACGGTTTATCACGCGCTCGGTGCAAAAATTACCGTGGTGGAACTCTCACCCGGACTGATGCCCGGTGCGGATCGTGACATTGTGAAGCCCTTGCACAATCAGATTAAGGGGATGTACGAGAACATTTACCTGAATACCAAAGTCACCGCGATTACGCCGACGGCAGAAGGTTTGGTGTGTGCGTTTGAGGGCAAAGGTGCGCCTGCGACGGATACGTTTGACCGGGTGTTGGTAGCGATTGGACGTTCGCCGAATGGTGGGCTGATTGACGCGGGCAAGGCAGGGGTGTTTGCGGATACGCGCGGCTTTATTCCGGTGGATAATCAGATGCGTACCAATGTGCCGCACATTTTCGCGATTGGTGACATTGTGGGACAGCCGATGCTGGCGCACAAAGCCACGCACGAGGGCAAGGTCGCGGCGGAGGTGATTGCGGGGCATAAAGCTTATTTCGATGCGAAAGCGATTCCGTCAGTGGCTTACACCAGCCCGGAAGTGGCGTGGATGGGCAAGACCGAAGAGCAGTGCAAAGCGGAAGGGATTGCGTATGAAAAAGGTGCGTTCCCTTGGGCGGCGAGTGGGCGGGCGTTGGCGATGGATGCCAGCAACGGCATGACTAAGGTGTTGTTTGATAAGGCAACCGGGCAACTGATTGGCGCTGGCATTGCGGGCAAGAATGCCGGTGAGCTGATTGCCGAGGCGGTGCTGGCCTTGGAAATGGGGGCGGATATGCACGATATGAGTTTGACGATTCACCCGCATCCGACGCTTTCTGAGACGCTGAACTTTGCGTCAGAAGTCGCAGAGGGGACTTGCACGGATATTTACGCGCCGAAGAAGTAGGATTTTGAGTTTGACTCCTCACGTTAAGTGAGAAACCGGTTGGCGGCTCGCGTGAACAACGAGCCGCTTTTTTTTGCGGTTATTTTTGGGCGCTGACACCCATCAGGTGTTCGACTTTTTGTGTGTGTCGGAAGCCTGCGGCTTTGAGGCGGTGGATAACGCCATCGACAAAGCTGCTGCCTTTTTTGACGACGTGTGGATTGCCGGTGTAGTGGAACAGCCGTCCGTCGCGGCGTAGTACCCGGAAGATTTCGCGGTAGAATTCTTCGCTGTATAGCTCTCCGGCGAGGGAAAAACGCGGGGGGTCGTGAATGACTGAATCAAAAGAAGCCGCAGGTAGGGTGCTTATTAGTTCGTAGCTGCTGCCTTGGCGTTGCGCAATTCCTGCTTGCTTTAAGTCGTTTGACCAAGGGTTTAGCGCTCGTAGCCCCATGACTTCTGGGCTTAGTTCGATGCTGAGGACTTCGCTTGCACCGAGGCGGTGAGCGGCGATGGCGGCGTAGCCTAATCCGCTACAGCAATCCAGCACTTTGTCACCTTTGCGCACGGCTTGTTGAGCCATCGCGGAGGCGCTGGTAAAGGGGTCTGTGCCTTTGGAGATGTGCATTTTGACACCGCTAATTTCTAGCAACGGTGCGCCAGCGGTGGGTACGAGCTTGTAGTAGCCAGTGCTGCGGTCTTCCAAGGGGGTCATTGCGCCATCGCGACAGAGGTAGATTCGCTGGGTCTTTTTGACGATGCTTTTGAGGGTGTCGATGGAGAGGCGATTGTCTGCGTCGAGTATTAGGTGCTGGTCACTTAGGGCAAAGTCTTGTTCGGAAAGGTTCAGGTCGGTGGAAAGGCGGACGTGGGGAAGTCCAGCGGTGATGGCTGCTAGGGCTAGTTGGGCGTTGTCTGTGTGGAGGTAGTAGTTGGGCATAAATCGTTAGTGATATTCCCAAGGATTGAATAGCTCGGCTGTGCTTTGTTCCATGTCTGAAGTGTTTCTTGTGGCTACAGCACAATTATAAGTTAGTCCTGAAACGGCTATAAGCCCGTCTAGGGTTGGCATTGTTCTTCCAGCTAGTTCCGCTAAACCTTGAATAGAACCCCAGTTAGTCACAACTTTTAAGTCAATGGGGATAATTCGATTTTCAAAGCGTTTTTTTAGGTCTTCTTCGACCCATATCTTTAATTTCTGCTTTCTATTTTGATCGGGATCTTTTTGAATGCCTTTGTGTATTTCACCAAACGTTAATATGCTTAAAAATAAATTAGCTTCATCTTGAGCTTGCAACCATGAAATAACATTTTTATTGGGTTCTCTTTTTATGACCTCAGAGATAACACAGGTATCTAGTAGGTATTTCATAGTTCAATATCTCTTGGCATATCTTTATTTCTTGAGAAATCAAGCTCACTTTCTACCAAAGGTGAGTTTCTGAAGAATGATACCAAGTCATCTTTTGGCTTAATAAATCTTACATAGTCTTCAAATGAAATGATAACGACAGCATTGCTTCCATGCTTAGTGACAAACTGAGGTTTGTGGTGTATTGCACTATCGACTAATTGGCTGAATTTGCTTTTTGCATCTTGGAGTTGCCATATGTTCTGTTCCATAGCTCTAATCTCAATTTAAACTGGACAGACTAGACAGTATTTTCTTTTCTGACTTTTGTCAAGTGTGTGAGGAATCTATGTGCAGATAACGTCCAGTGTGACGGGCGTGGCGACGCAAAGCTTGGTCAAAGCTGTCCCCGCGTCCGTCGTCGAGAACCTTGTTGGCTATTTATTTGCTGTAATATCGGAAAGACTACCTGAAGCATATTTATGCAAGATGCTAGATAAAAGTGTTTGGTAAGGCATACCCTCTACTAACGCCCTTCTTTGAAGAACAGCAAGGTCGCGGCTTGATATTCTTATGTTTATTCTTTTATCTTTTTTGGAAGCCTGAACCGCAGATTTTTTGAGAAACTCTCGACGTGATGGCGTTATATCTGACTTAAATTCGTCAGCATCGAAAGCATCTAAAACATCTTGTTCTTCTGTATCTAATTTATATTCTTTCATTTTTATCTCCAAGGTAATGTTTAGTCGCTTTCCTACTTGGGATGATTGTCTTTAAGAATATTTCTTCATCACTTTCGATGTACGGCACCAAGTATGCATATTCATCAATGGATACGACGAATATTCGTTGATGGGGATACTTCTCTTTGTTGGGATGAACCATGTCATCAAGTAAGCATCCTGATTGTAAAGAAAACACCACATCTTCAAACAAAATATTCCGTTCTTCTATGAGCGTCTGATTTTTGATCGAATTCCAGTTGATAGATTTCATAAGATGAACGTTAGCATATTTGTGTGCCTATTGTCTTCACCTATGCAATCGAAAATTTGGTGTGAGGTGAGTAGATGCTCTTATACGTCAACGTCTAGCATGACGGGCGCGGCGGGGAGTAAGCCGTTAAAAATCGCGGGCTGTCACCGCGTCCGTCGTCGATGTGCTTGTTAGCTCTTAAAGACCGAATGCTTCATAAACATCTTTGGCATGACCATATACTGTTTCAGCAACTTTTACGGAATCCAAAATGGTTTTTGCTCCTGCCAGCCATTTTTTTATTGAAACTTTATCTGGTTCTTTTGAATCTTGCATTTCATCTTTTACAGATTCAAACTTTCTTTTTGCTTTTGCTAATTCATCATCATTTGAATCTAAAGCAGCTATTAATGCATCTAGTTTCTTCATGATTTCTTGTTTTTCATTATATGTTGCACCAATATTTATATCTCCACTCTCAATTATTCCTGAGTGATTATCTCCTTGCATAATGTTTGCTGAATTATTTGCAGAATAGCTTCTTTGCATTTCTAGTGCTCCATTGTTACCGTTTTGAAGAAGATTAAAATGTTGTTGAACTGGATGGGAATGTTGGAATGCATTGGTCTTTAGTTCGGAGAAAAAATCCTTATAAAAAGAGTTGATATTTTTTTCTACTTGATAGTTTTGCTGAAGGAATGATATTCTATTTTTAAGTGCCATTATTATTTTTTGAGTTTCAATTGAATGGTCGGCATCTAATATATCATCAAAATCATCCCCGTTTTGAATTCTTCTTATGTATTCATCTAAGTCTCTTTTGACGGTTTTTGTGCTAGTATTAATGCCATGTTCAATTATTGTTATTTTAAAAGCAATTTTGTCTTCGACACTAGCATCTATTGAAATATTTACTTTATAACCTTTTGCTTTTGCATACTCTTCAAATCCTTTAAGTAGATCTTGAAAAAGCGGCTTTCTTTCTTCTGGAATATCAATGTAAATATAGCCACCCAAGTCAGGAGAATCACTGTTATTTCCTATGTCGCTAATGTTGATTTTATTTACACTTTCCCCTTTGTTTTCGAGAAACTTAAGTATACGATTTAAAGCTAAAATTCCAAATGATATATAGAACAAAGGCATTAACAGATTTAATAGACCTTATCTATAAAAAACTAAAATACATTGATAATAATTATCAATGGCAAGATATACAGCCAGAGTGTAAATTCCTAACAGTAATAATAGCCTAGAGTAGGGATTAACGGCATGGCGGAGTACAGCTTTAACGCATTGAAATCCAATGAAAAGGCATTTGTTGCCATGACCAGTCTCAACGTCAAGGAGTTTTTGAGTTTGCTCGAACGGTTCAGTTCAGCTTACCAAACTGACCTACACGCACGGGGCAAACGTGTTAATGAGACGCGGGGTCGTTCTGATGGGAAACTGGCATTAATAGAAGACAAACTGTTTTTCATTCTGTTTTACCTGAAGACCTATCCTTTACAAGAAGTGCTGGCGCATTCATTTGATCTTCCCCAAAGTGTGGCAAACCACTGGATACACCGCTTATGCCCGGTATTACAAAGTGCATTGGATAAGATGGGACATAAGCCCATTCGACTATCCTCAGAATTAATGGGACGGCTAGCAGAAGAAGGGCAACAGGAATTGGTTATTGACGGAACAGAGCGGAGAATCCAGCGCCCCGTGGATAATGATGTCCAGCGTGAATACTATAGTGGTAAAAAAAATCCCATACGGTTAAAAACAATGTCATCGTTGGCTGTGCTGACAGACATATCAAATACTTAGGGAATACCCACTCAGGCAAGAAGCATGACAAGAAAATTGCCGATGAGGAGCAGACCCGATTACCGGAGGGTTCTGTGATTTTACGTGATTTAGGCTTCAAGGGAGCTGACATGGGAAAAGGTGTCACCGTCATTGAGCCAAAAAAGAAGCCACGGAATAAATGCCTGACCCCGCAAGAAAAAGAAGAAAACCGTCAAATTTCTGCCCGCAGGGTAGTCGTTGAACATATCATCAGTGGTATTAAACGCTGCCGATGCCTGAAAGATGTGTACCGTAATTTAAAAGATGACTTTGATGACCAGATTATGGAAATTGCTTGCGGACTACACAACCTGAGAAACTCCATGAGAAATCCCATCTATTGAAAGTTTTAAAAACTTTTAGATAAAAATTATTTATAGATAATGTTTAATGAATTTAAATAATAATCAATCATGGTCTTTTCTTAAATATAAAATAAATTATTGAGTTATGACGAAGCTAACGCCCTGCATGACGGCGCGGCGGTAAACTGGTTGATCGGAGTGGCGGGCTGTCACCGCGTCCGTCGTCGAATAACTCGTTATGCTATTTATGGAGTACATGAAATGAATGTATTGCCATTCCAGTAAGTTAGGATAATATTAAGAGAGTTTACAAACTCTACTTCTCTTCTCTTTGGTTTTGAACCTATAACAATTTCTAGATTCGCTTTGTTTTTATGTTCAAAGTTATATTCTAATATTTGGCCAATAGCGGAACGAATCGCATATTTTGTTTCAATGTTGTCGGTTGGTTTTATCTCTGAGAAAAATAATCTTCCGTTTTTTCTATATTGAACATCTATATAGTTATCATCTTCTGTTGGTACTATATTCTTCTCTTTCAGAAAATAAATAAACCTTGCCTGCAATATACTATGAAGTGGATTTATAGTTCTTTTTCCTTCAATCCAATACTCAAAAGCTTCTTTTGATGTTGAATTTCTTCTTGTTATATTATATTGATCTATTAGTTGTTGTGATGTTTTCTTTTTGTTTAAAGGGATGTTTTTTAATAAACTCTCATCGAACTCTCCATCTGTCAACCAATTATATATTTCATGGTCAAGCGGTAAGTTGTTATTAATAATCTCAAGTGCCATAGATTGGCTTATTGCTTGGTGGCTACCGTGTCTTAAAACAAATTTTTCTTTCCCTATTATTTCGATAGGATCTAAAGGAATTGGTTCATCAAACCAATGAAAATGCTCCTGTGGGCATCTCCATCTTATCCATTGATAGTTTTCTTCCCAATGATTTAAAAAAACATTGTTGTTGTTATTAAAAGCTTTTTTAACAGAAGTAACTCGCCATAAGTCTCGATGTCGATCATATATTCTCAATTCATCGGCAATTAATCGCATATCTTCTCTTGTGTTATGGTAGACATTTGTTGCTATGCCAAGTGCATATTGAATACCTTTGTAAGATGCAATTAATATGATACCCAAATCCCCTGTATTGGAGTAATTTAAAAGAGAGTCAGAAAACTCTGAATGAAAAACCTTGTGATTTCTCCAAATATTACTAGGAGAATTATTCCATTCTTCATGACCATAACCGAACTCCTTCGCAAAACCACTAGTGGCTTTATGACCAGATGGTTTAATGTAATGATTAGAGTTCCAAACAATAGGCTTTAAAATTATAGCTTTCATCAATATCTAAGTTCTCTGGAAAGTGAGCTTTTGTGCATAACGAGGGTGTAGGAAAACCCCCAATTTTGAGGGGTGTCTATTTTATAACTATATGATTAATAAGGTTTTAAAATTTCAATTTTGGGGTTATTCTCTTGTTTTCAGATGTATTTTCTATCCCACTGATCCCACTGACAGACTCAACAGTTTATTAGGCGGCGTTCTGGAATATCAGGATAGGAAGCCTGCGCTCAATCGGTGTGCACACGCCGCCTATCTGGTTCGTCGAGAATTCCGCATAGTCTGGCATTATCATAAATCGTGTCCCCAAAATTCAGTTAATGTTAATGGATAAGAAGCATACACGAAGCCCCGTAGAACCGGCAACTACGTATTCCCATGAGTTCTGGGAAAACTATACGCTTTTTCTTATCAAACAAGGTGTTACTCAGAAGTATGTAACGTGGTATGTGTTGCGTACTAAGCAGTATATTGCTTACTTTCCCGACGACCATATCCGTACCCATACACCCCAACAGGTAGAGGAATATCTCACCAAAGTGGGGCGTGAAGTCAACTTGAAAGCCTGGCAATTTGGGCAAGTCGTCGATGCTATACGGATTCTGTTTTGTCTGGCATTGAAAAAAAGTTGGGCAAACGACTTCGATTGGGAATATTGGTCAGCGTCGGCGAAAAAGTTGGAAGCCAACCATGCCACCGTTGCCCGCGATTACACGGATGCCCTCGAAGGTCTGGAGGGATTGGAAATGCTCGAAGGGGAAGAGCGTTGTTCCAATGAGCTTTACCAACGTTACCAGCCAGCCTTAGCTGAAGTGGTCAAAGTGGTACGCCTCAAAAATTACGCGATGCGCACTGAACAAACCTATCGTGGTTGGATTTCCCGGTTTTTCTACTTCCACAAACCCAATGACGTGCATGATTTGGGAGGTAAAGAAGTCAAACAATACCTCGAATACCTTGTGCTTAAACGCAATGTGTCGGTTTCCACCCAAAAGCAGGCATTAAATGCGCTTGCGTTCCTGTTTAATCAAGTCTGGAAAAAGCCGCTGGATGATTTGGGCGACTTTATCGGTTCAAAACGCCCGCGTAAACTGCCGGTGGTGCTGTCCCGCGATGAAGTGCGCCGCGTATTCCAACACCTGAAAGGAACGCATCACTTAATGACGGGCTTGCTCTACGGTGGCGGTTTGCGCCTCATGGAATGCGTGACCTTGCGGATTTTGGATGTGGATTTTGATTACAACCAACTGCTGATCCGCAATGCCAAAGGGTTTAAAGATCGGATTGTGCCATTGCCTGAGCGTTTCAAAGAGGCGCTTATTTATACCCATGTGCTGAATACGCTCGGTATCAGTGTACGCAGCCCCGCCGATATGATTTAGTGAGCCGGAGAGACGCTACCGCCCTGATCTGTACTGACCCCACCCGATGCGTTGCGTTGATTTTGCGACAAGCGCCTATAATTTACACTTGATTGCGCCGGATTACAAAAATTAATCGCACCTTAAGCACCATCCCCCGCCACCACACGTCTTTGCTCGCCCACACTATTCCCGACTAAACCACTAGGTAATACCATCCCTGAATGGGTGCTTATTTCGAGTATGCGTCAGGATGGTGTAAACTCGCGCCCAGATATTCAAGTTGACTGAGGAAAACAGAATGACAGACATGACCCGTGACCACGTTGAAACGCTATTGAAAGGCATCAAAGACCGTTATTTGGAGCAGGACATCGTATCCCTGCATCAAGTAAAAGACATCCGTGTGGAAGGCGGCCACGTAGCCGTCAGCGTGGTGCAAGGCTATCCGGCGGGCAACTATCGGGATGAATTGGCAGCAGAAATCAAAGCCGCCTTAGCCGCCGCTGGCGCAACCAACACAGACGTCAGCGTCACCACCCAAGTGGCAGCACACGCTGTGCAGAAAAGCGTCAAGCGTAAAGACGGCATTAAAAACATTATCGCGGTCGCTTCCGGCAAAGGTGGGGTCGGCAAATCCACCACCGCCGTCAACCTCGCACTAGCCCTGAAAGCCGACGGCGCAACAGTCGGCATGTTGGACGCGGACATTTACGGCCCCAGCCAGCCGCGCATGTTGGGCATCAGCGGTCAACCCGAATCCAGCGATGGCAAAAGCCTAGAGCCAATGCAAAACCACGGCATTAAAGCCATGTCGATTGGTTTTCTGATCGAAGAAGACACCCCCATGATCTGGCGCGGCCCGATGGTCACACAAGCACTGGAACAATTGCTGGGTGACACCAACTGGGGCGATTTGGATTATCTGGTCATCGACCTGCCACCCGGCACGGGCGACATTCAATTGACGCTTTCCCAGAAAATCCCGGTATCTGGCGCGATCATTGTCACCACTCCACAAGACATTGCTTTGTTGGATGCGCGTAAAGGTCTGAAAATGTTTGAGAAAGTCGAAGTGCCGATCTTGGGTATTGTCGAAAACATGAGTATGCACATTTGTAGCAACTGCGGCACGGTCGAACACATCTTCGGCGAAGGCGGCGGTCAACGCATGGCAGAGCAATACGGCGTGAATTACCTCGGTGGTCTGCCACTCGACATCAAAATCCGTGAGCAAGTCGACAACGGCAACCCGACCGTGGTGGCTGACCCGGATGGCGCGGTCACGCAAATCTACAAAGAGATTGCCCGCAAAGCGTCGGCACGTTTGGCACAAAAAGCCAAAGACTACAGCACCAAGTTCCCGACCATTAAGATCATGAACGTTTAATACCCCTCACCCCCCAGCCCCCAGCCCCCTCTCCCTCAAGGGGCGAGGGGGAGCAAGATAAAGATGTTTTCTTAACCCCTCTCCCCTTGAGGGAGAGGGGTTGGGGTGAGGGGTTCTTCGTAATCCATTACTTGCGTCCTTCGGTGTACCCCCCTATGCTTTGCCCCCATTAGTGCCGCCAGCATAAAGGATACCCATGAACTACGAAGGCATCGAAACCCTCCCGCTACAGGAATACACCGAGAAAGCCTATCTCGACTATTCCATGTACGTCATTCTTGACCGCGCTTTGCCGCATCTTGGCGACGGCTTAAAGCCCGTACAACGCCGCATTGTCTACGCCATGTCCGAATTAGGGCTGACGGCGGCCTCCAAACACAAAAAATCAGCGCGTACCGTCGGTGACGTATTGGGTAAATTCCACCCGCACGGTGACTCGGCGTGTTACGAAGCGATGGTGTTAATGGCGCAACCGTTTTCCTACCGCTACACGCTGGTGGATGGGCAGGGCAACTGGGGTTCGCAAGATGACCCGAAATCGTTTGCGGCAATGCGTTACACCGAATCGCGTTTGACCGCTTACGCCAAAGTATTGCTGCAAGAATTGGGGCAGGGCACGGCGCAATGGCAACCGAATTTTGATGGGTCATTGGAAGAGCCAACCATTTTGCCCGCACGTTTGCCGAATATTTTGCTCAACGGTGGCAGCGGCATTGCGGTGGGGATGGCGACCGATATTCCGCCGCATAATTTGCGTGAAGTGGTGAATGCGTGTTTGCATTTGCTGGATCATCCGAATGCGACCTTGCAGGATTTGCATCAGTACATTCCCGCGCCAGATTTTCCTACCGAAGCCGAAATCATTACGCCAGCGGCGGATTTCCTCGCGCTGTATGAAAAGGGTAACGGCACGTTTAGAATGCGGGCGCGTTACGAAATCGAAGACGGCGACATTATTATTACTGCCTTGCCGTATCAGGTGTCGGGTAGCAAGATTCTGGAGCAAATCGCCGCGCAAATGCAGGCGAAGAAACTGCCGTTGGTGGAAGATTTACGCGATGAATCCGACCACGAACAGCCGGTACGTTTGGTGATTGTGCCGCGTTCCAACCGCGTGGACGTGGACATGCTGATGTCGCATTTGTTCGCCAGCACCGATTTAGAGCGCAGTTACCGCGTCAATATGAATATGATCGGCCTGAATGGTCGCCCGCAAGTCAAAAACTTGCTGCATATTTTGACCGAATGGCTGACCTTCCGGCGGCAAACGGTGACGCGCCGCTTGCAATGGCGGCTGGATAAAGTCGAAAAACGCCTGCATTTGTTGGCAGGTTTGCTGGTGGCATTCCTCAATATTGATGAAGTGATCCACATTATCCGCACCGAAGACGAGCCGAAAGCGGTGTTGATGCGCCGCTTCGAGTTGACCGAAATTCAGGCGGATTACATCCTCGATACCAAATTGCGCCAGTTGGCACGTTTGGAAGAAATGAAGATTCGCGGCGAATTGGACGAGTTGGAAAAGGAAAAAGAAACTTTGCTGGCATTGCTGGGTTCGGATACTAAATTGACCAGTTTGATTCGCAAAGAGCTGAAAGAAGATGCGAAGTTGTACGGCGATGCGCGGCGTTCGCCCTTGCAAGAACGGGCGGCGGCACAAGTGTTGGACGAAACCGCGCTGACACCTTCTGAGCCGGTGACGGTGGTGGTGTCAAAAATGGGCTGGATTCGCTCGGCAAAAGGGCATGATATTGACCCCGCTTCATTGAGCTATAAGCAGGGTGATGAATTCCTCACTTCGGTACGTGGGCGTTCCAGCCAGCAAGTGGTGTTGCTGGACAGTACCGGGCGCACCTATTCCTTGCCTGCCAATGCCTTGCCATCGGCACGCGGGCAGGGTGAACCGTTGACGGGCAAGCTGGCACCACCGGCAGGCGCGAAGTTCCAATACGCACTGATGGGTAAAGACAGTGACAATTATTTGCTGCATTCGGCGGAAGGCTACGGTTTCTTGTGTACGTTTGGTGAGATGCAAAGCCGGGTGAAAGCAGGCAAAGTGACGCTGACCGTGGGTGACGGCGTGGCGATTTTGCCGCCATTATTGGTGACGGATGTGGCTACCGATTCGCTGGTGTTGGTGTCATCGTCAGGTTATGTGTTGGTGATGGGCTTGCAAGATGTGCCGCAGCTTTCCAAAGGTAAGGGCAATAAGTTGATCAGCCTGAAAAAAGGCGGGTTGGGCATTGCCGATGAAACGGTGCAATTCGCGGTGATTTTGCCAGCAAATGCGGCGTTGCTGATTCGGGCGGGTAAGCAGTTCAAAACCATCAAAGGTGCGGAACTGGAAGAATACCGCAGTGAACGTGCGAAACGTGGCAAATTGTTACCAAAAGGTTACCAAAATGTCACTGGTCTGGAGATAAGCGTCAATTAGTAGGGAAAACTTGAATCCAGCCCCGCGTAACCTACTATTTAGGGCATAACATCTAACCTAGAGGTCGAAAGACATGATGCGGATTATTTTACTGGCACTGACCAACTTTGCGGTCATGGCTGTGTTGTTTGTTTCGATGAATATTATCGGCAGGCTGTTCGGCATTAATATGAGTGCGGGCAGCATGAGCGGCATTCTGATAATGGCAGTCATTTTTGGTTTTGGCGGCTCATTTATCAGCTTGCTAATGTCCAAATGGATGGCAAAGCGCAGCATGGGCGTGCAAATCATTGAAAATCCACAAACTGCGCAAGAACGGTGGTTGGTGGAAACCGTGCGTCGCCAAGCCGAAAAATCGGGCATTGGGATGCCTGAAGTCGGGATTTTCTATTCACCCGACCCGAATGCGTTTGCGACGGGTGCCAGCCGCAATAATGCGCTGGTAGCGGTCAGCCAAGGCTTGTTGGATCACATGACAGCGGATGAAGTCGAAGCGGTGTTGGGGCATGAAATCGGTCACGTTGCCAATGGCGACATGGTGACGCAAACCTTGCTGCAAGGCGTGTTGAACACCTTTGTAATTATTTTTGCGCGGTTGATTGGCATGGTGATCGATAACTTCTTCCGTGGTAACAATAGCGAAAACAGCGGGCCGGGCATCGGTTATTACGTGGGTTCGTTCATTGCCGATATTCTGCTGGGATTTTTGGCGACCGCGATTGTGATGTGGTTTTCACGTTACCGCGAATTCAAAGCGGATATTGCCGGTGCGGATTTGGCCGGTCGTCAGAAAATGATCAATGCGCTGAAACGCTTGCAAAGTGCCCATGCGGTACACGATTTGCCCGGTGAAATGGCAGCATTCGGTATCGCGGGCGGTTTAGGCAGTGGCTTGAAGAAAATCTTCATGACCCACCCGCCGCTGGAAGACCGGATTGCAGCGCTGCAAAACATGCACTAAACCTCTATAATCCTCGGTTTCATCCTGAACCGGGGATTTCTCTGTGTACACACTCCTACGCGATCTGCTGTTTTTATTGCCCGCTGAAACCTCACACCATTTGTCATTAAATTCGCTGAAACTGGCGGGCAAAACCGGCTTGTTAGGCAAACCGGCGGCGTTGCCGGGTAAGGCTGTCACGGTCATGGGCATTGAATTTCCCAATCCCGTCGGGCTGGCTGCCGGGTTGGATAAAGACGGCGAATACATCGACGCATTGGCAGCTTTGGGATTTGGCTTTATTGAAATTGGCACGGTGACACCGCGCCCGCAACCCGGCAACCCGAAGCCACGTCTGTTTCGCTTGCCGGAAGCCCAAGCCATTATCAATCGCATGGGCTTCAATAATCATGGCATTGAGCATTTGCTGGAAAATGTCCGCAAGGCGCGTTATCCCGGCATTATTGGGATCAATATCGGTAAAAACTTCGATACCCCGGTTGAAAAAGCGGTGGATGATTACCTGATTGGTTTGCGTAAAGCTTACCCTGTGGCGCATTACATCACGGTCAATATTTCTTCGCCGAATACGCCGGGTTTGCGTACCTTGCAATACGGGGATGAATTGAAGCGTTTGTTGGTCAGCTTGCGTGAAGAGCAGAGCAAACTGGCGCAGCAAGTCGGGCGTTACGTGCCAGTGGCGATTAAGGTTGCGCCGGATTTGAGCGAAGTGGAAATCCGCGACATGGCACAGGTGTTTTCTGAGGTGCAGATTGATGGCTTGATTGCGACCAACACGACTTTGGATAAATCAGCCGTGCAAGGTTTGCGCCATGCCAATGAACAAGGTGGATTGAGCGGTAAGCCGTTGACACAGCATTCGACGGAAGTGATTCGGCAGTTCCGCGCGGATATGGATAGCCGGATTCCGATTATTGGGGTCGGGGGAATTTTGTCGGGGGCGGATGCGCAAGCGAAATTGGCAGCCGGTGCGAGTTTGGTGCAGGTTTACAGCGGGTTTATTTACCGGGGGGCGGCGCTGATCGGTGAGTGTGTGGAGGCTACAAAAAAGGCCGGGTGATACCGGCCTTTTTCTTCAGATCGTGAAATCTGATTATTTAGCAGCAGGAGCAGCAGGTGTTGCAGCCGCAGGAGCAGCCGCTTCAACTTTTACTTCAGCAGCAGGAGCGGCTGGAGTAGCAGGTGTTGCCGCCGCAGGAGCAGCGTAAGGCATTGCTGGTGCAGCAGGTGTACCAGTCATTTTTTCTTGTTGTGCAGCCATTGCTTTGCGCTGTTCTTCAACTTTCTTGAAGAAAGCGTCAGCTTGAGCGCGTTGCATTTCCATTTGCTTTTGGATTTGCTCGAAGCTAGGTGCCTGCATCCCGTAGCCCGGTGCCATCATCATTGGGCTGTAACCGTAACCAGGCATTTGGCCTTGAGCAGGTGCTGCTGGCATTTGGCCTTGTGCTGGCGCTTGCTGCATCATGTAAGGTGCGCCGTAACCACCGTTGCTGCCGTTAGCAGAAGTGTTGCTGGAACCGTACATGTTGTTGTAGTTGTCGCCGTAACCGTAGCCACTGCCTTGTAAATTGGTTGAACCATCGCCACGGCCTTGACCGTAAGCGTCAGTTGCCAAATCGGTTTTGCCTTTGCCTTTGAAAGTGATGCTGAAGTCAACTTCGCCGTCAGCATCGCCTTTGCCACGACCCCAACCGTTCACATCGCTGGCGCCAGTGCCGTAACCTTGGCCTTGACCGCCAGTGTTGCCTTGACCTTGAGAAGCGCCTTGGCCTACAGCGTTGCCGTTGTCAAACCCGTCGAAGAATTCAGCAGATGCAGCACCGGAAGCAGCCAGTAATGCGATCATCAGGACGATTTTCGTGTGTTTCATGAGATATACCTCTAGCGGATAGTGGGGCGCCCGTCGGCGCGTAAAAGGGATTTCATTAATATAAGTAAATCATAATATTCTGATTGTGCTAATGCAATACCTGCGGGACATATTTCTGTTTTTTCATGACGATTTGTTGATTTAAGTTAGAATACCAACATTGATCGAACTACAGGTGAACAAATGGTTATCACAAGTGCTGATGCTGCCCTGGCCATGGCAGAAGCTGATTTATTGTATTCCGCTGAGGATATTGCGCTTACGTTGGATAAAATGGCGGCTGAAATTACCGCAAAGTTGGCGGATAAAAATCCACTGGTTTTGTGTGTGATGACCGGCGGGGTGATTTTGACGGGGCATTTGCTGACGCGCTTGGCCTTTCCCTTGGAACAGGATTATTTGCACGCTACCCGTTACCGTGGGGCGACCAGCGGTAGCAAAACGATTACGTGGTTGCACAAGCCTGATACGTCACTGGAAGAGCGGCATGTGTTATTGGTCGATGACATTCTTGACGAAGGTTATACCTTGCGTGAAATTACGCAGTGGTGCCGGGAACAGGGCGCGGCGAGTGTACACGTGGCAGTGCTGGCGGATAAGCAACATGCGCGGCGGGTTGACGGCGTGCGGCGCGATTTTTCGGCGTTGGAATTGCCGGATCGCTACGTGTTTGGCTTTGGGATGGATTACAAGGAATATTGGCGCAATGCCAACGGTATTTACGCAGTAAAAGGGTTGTGAAATGAGTGATATTGAATTTGCAGTAATCGGCGGCACTGGGCTGACCGCCATTGAGGGTTTGGAAGTTATTCACCGTGAAGTGGTGCACACACCCTACGGTGAGCCGTCCGGTCCGGTGACGCATGGCATGATTGCGGGTAAGCGCATTGCGTTTTTGGCGCGGCACGGTTACACCCACAATATCCCCCCGCATCGGGTGAATTACCGCGCGAATTTGTGGGCGTTGAAAAGCTTGGGCGTGAAAAAAATCGTGGCGGTTGCCGCAGTGGGCGGGATTACGCCGGAGATGCAGCCGATGCGTTTGGTGATTCCCGATCAGATTGTGGATTACACGCACGGGCGGGCGCATACCTTTTTTGAAGACGGTTTGGTTGATGTGACCCACATTGATTTTTCTTGGCCGTATTGTGCGGAAATGCGTCATGCGTTGCTGGCAGCGGCTGAATCCGCGCAGTTGGATGTGGTGCCGCGTGGCACGTATGCCGCTACCCAAGGCCCGCGTTTGGAAACCGCTGCTGAAATTATCCGTCTGGAACGCGATGGCTGCGATTTGGTGGGGATGACGGCAATGCCGGAGGCTGCACTTGCCCGCGAATTGGAGCTTTGCTACGCGACGTGCGCAGTGGTGGCTAATTGGGCGGCTGGTAAAGACAGCGAGGAAATCACCATGGAAGATATTCAGCAAAATTTAGTGGGTGGCATGGCGAATGCGCGGGCACTGTTGCGGGCGTTAGTGTGCTGAGGACGCTTGGATAATCAACCACCCTTGTATTTGCAGCCAGTGGCTTCACGGCGACTGGCTGTTTTTATGGTGGCAAGCCATGTGCTGGCGGCGGTCGTGGTGGGCTTGATGCCTGCGTTGCCGGTGTGGGGCAAGGGCTTGCTGCTGGTGTTGATCGCGGTGTCGTTGCGTTATTACTGGCGGCTGCATATTAGCCGGGTTGCGCCGGATGCGGTGCAGGAAGTGCGCTTGTATCAGGTGGATAATGCGTTGGTGCGTACTGCGGCGGCTGGGTTTTTTGCGCGGTTGGATGATAGTAGCTTTTTGCATCCGTGGGGGTGTGTGCTGAATTGGCGGGCGCAAAACGGCAAATTGTATTCGCTGATTGTCATGCCGGACAGTGTGCCGTCGGATGTTTTGCGGTGTGTGCGCGTGCGGGTGAAGTTTTATGGTTGATCATGTGCCAACGAATCATTTTCCATTGCATCTGTTTTTTGAGCGTCTGAGCCGTGCGGGTATCGCGGTGAGTATCCGTGACTATCGGCGCGTTGGTCGGGTGTTGGCGACGGATGGCGAATGGACATTGCAGCGGCTGGAACGGGTGCTGGGCAATCTGTTGGTGCATGATCGGGATGACCGTTTGCTGTTTCAGCATGAATTCCGCACGTTTTTTGCGGCATCGGAAGGGGATAGCGTTGCTGTTGATGTACGGCAGTGGCGGGATGACATTGCGCGGTTGTTGGCTGATGGGGTGGCTTCGCTGCCGTTGGCAGAAGAAACCCCCTCTAACTCCCCCTTATCAGGGGGAGAACCACAAATCACGTCCGCATCAAGCGCTGGCTCCTCCCCTGATAAGGGGAGGTTGGGAGGGGTTTCTTCATGGTGGTTGGTAATAGGCACAATCCTGATTCTGGCTATCGCAGCATTCACCGCATGGAAATATTATTCTGCTGATAGCACGCTTCCCACACCACAACAACCCGATTTACCCGTCACCACTCAAACCGATACCCTCAATGGCAAACCGCCGATTTCCGATATGAGAAAAGTGCAGGTAGCGCAACAGTCTGTTGAACCCGCGACAGACAAGCGCATTCTGCCTGAGCTGTGGTTGCCAGGTGCGGTCTTGGCGGCGTTGCTGGCAGCGGGATTGTTGGGGGTGTGGTGGACACAGTATCGCCCGCCCAACATCCGCAAGAAAATCCCGTGTGACCCGACCTTACCCGCGCAGTATTTCGATGATGCCAGTGTGGGCGGGGCAATACCGCCTTGGTTGGCGGAGACGGATGCGGATCATCTGACCGATCAGTTGAGCTATACCCTCACTGACCAGTACACCCGTGAACTCGATATTCCCGCCAGTATCCGCGCTACTTCTGAGTCAGGCAGTGTGCCGGTGTTGCGGTTTCAGAAGCGCCGTGATTTGCAGCGTGTGCTTATCCTCACCGATCAGCTTGTGCCGCAACAGGGGTGGCATCAATTGCCTGCTGAATTGATGCAAGCCTTGCAGGTGCGGGGCGTACATCTGACGTTTGGGCGCTTTAACTACAGCCCGGAACGCTTCATTGATCAGCACGGGCGGGCGCAACGGCTGGAGGATTGGGAGGAATACCGTCATCACCTGTTGCTGCTGATTTTTGCGGATACGCATCAGGCGGAAGGTTTGCAGGAATTCCCCCTGGCGGGATTGGCCGGATGCGCGGCTGCTGACGCGGCAGGAGCAGCGTGATTGGGATTTCCGCGAGCAGAATTTGCAGGCGCAAGGGGTGCGCTTGTTGCAGGCGGATGCGACGGGTATCCAGCAAGCGTGGGGTGAAGCGGCACGGCGACCAGCGGCATTGGAGGCGGCGCGTTGGGAGGTGGAAGGGCAGAAACCGGACGAATCCGACGCGGCGTATCTGGAACGGGCGCTGGGGGCGGCGTTGCCGTGGGCGCAAGCCTTGGCGTATTACCCCGGTGCGTGGTCGTTGGCGGCGGCGGAACGCTTGCGGGAGGCATTGTTTGCGGATGTGCCGCGTTTGGCGTTGCAGCGGTTGTTGGGGTTCCGGGAACGTGGGTGGCAGCGGGTGTGGCGGTGTTTGAGTCACGGATGCAGGCGGCGTTGCGGGAGGGGTTTCTGCGGCGTACACGGGCGGAACAGGCGGCGGTGGTTGGGGGTTGGTTGGGGATGATGGAAGAGGAAACCCCCGCTTCGGTTTCTCTTGCATGGGCAATTTGGCGTTGGAAGTGTATTCGGCTGGTGTGGGTGCTTGACCCGGATTAGGCGGCAGAGGATTTGCACGCTTTGGTGGTGTCTGTGCCAGCGTTGGGTGAGGCGATTCGGGAGGAGGTGGCGCAATTGCCGGAGGATGGGGTAAGCGTGGCGTTGCTTGTGCCTGCGACGCGCACGGGGCGGCGGCATTTGTTGGCGTTGGGGGAGGCGTGCGGGCTGAAGCAGGCGGTGGTGTATGCGGCAGCGCCTTGGTTGCGGAATGCTGGGTGGTGAGTGTGTTGGCGGTGGGGGTGTTGGTGGGGATTGGGGGGTGGAATCAAAGAGAAATCCCCCCAACCCCCCTTTTGCAAAGGGGGGGGAAAGAAGTGCCTGTGCCGCATGTGGTCAAAATTCCCGGCGGTACATTCGAGATGGGGTGTGTGGAAAACAAAGATTGCGAGGATAGAGAAAAGCCTGTTCACACCGTTACCGTCCCCGCGTTTGAAATGGGGACGTATGAAGTCACGGTTGGGCAGTTTCGTGCTTTTGTGGAGGCTACTGGCGATCAAACGACGGCGGAACAGCAGGGGTCGTGTTGGTCTTATGATGGTAAGGACTTGAAGGATGTTCAAGGTAACTCATGGCGCAAGACAGGCTACACCCAAACCGAGGATAGCCCCGTGACTTGTGTAAGCTGGCAGGATGCGCAAGCCTATCTCAAGTGGTTGAGTGAACAGACTAAACAGGCATGGCGCTTGCCGAGTGAGGCTGAATGGGAATATGCCACCCGTGCGGGGACAAAAACGGCTTACAGTTGGGGCGACCAGCCGCCAGTGTGTGATACGCAAGCTGCCAATGGCGCACAATTCACGAATTGCAAGGAAAACTCCCCGATTAACGTGGGTAGTTTCAAACCTAACCCGTTTGGCCTGTATGACGTACACGGTAATGTTTGGGAATGGGCGGAAGATTGTTGGGAGTCAGATTACAAGGATGCACCTGTGGATGGCAGTGCCCGTCAGGGCTGCGACGCGAATGCGTCGCGTGTGTTGCGTGGCGGGTCGTGGTTCACCACTCCTCGGAGGTTGCGTTCCGCGTATCGCTACACCAACTCGCCAGGCGCCCGCTACCTCAATGTTGGATTTCGCGCTGCCAGGACAATTAACCCTTTACCCTTTACTGAGGGCGGCACGAAGGATCAATCGTGCACCAGTTGTTCAGAAGGGACAGGTGGATCAGGTTGCTTCTTTTTCCCCGACGATGGTGCAGATGCCTGCTGGTAAATTCACGATGGGATGTGACCCCAAGCGGGATGATGTGGAAGGTGGGTGTTCCGACGACGAGAAACCAGCCCACGAAGTCAACGTGCCGACTTTTTGGCTGAGTGAAACCGAAGTGACGGTGGGGCAATACATGGCGTGTGTGAAAGCGGGTGCTTGCCCTGAACCGGCGTGGCAGGAAAAGGGGGGTGAATACAATACCACGACGGGTACAAATGACTTGTATAAGAAAATGGGCGCAGCCCTCACAGGTGATAACTACCCGATTGTTGGGGTCAGTTGGCAAAATGCTCAAGCGTATGTGCAATGGCTCAGTAAGCAGACCAGTAAAAAGTACCGTCTGCCGACCGAAGCGGAATGGGAATACGCAGCGCGGGCAGGTACGGATATGGCGTATTCGTGGGGGAATAGCATCGGCAAAAATAATGCAAATTGTTACAAGGATAATTGGTGGCGACAAATTTGACTATACTTCTCCTGTAGGCAGCTTTGCGAAAAGCCCGTTTGGGCTGTCTGATATGCACGGCAACGTGTGGGAGTGGGTGGAGGATTGTTGGCAGTATGATTATAAGGACGCCCCCGTTGATGGCAGAGCCCGTCAGGGCTGCGACGCGAATGCGTCGCGTGTGTTGCGTGGCGGGTCGTGGAGCAACTTACCTCAGAGGTTGCGTTCCGCGTATCGCAGCTACGGCACGCCAGACGACCGGGACCTCAATGTTGGATTTCGCGCTGCCAGGACTAATTGACCTTTTTCCTTTATTGTCAGTGCCACCGGATTTATGGGTTTAGATAAACTTTATCCGGTGGGCAGGTGGTGGGGTTACGCTCGGTGTACCGCGCTTGGCGCGGTCGATTTTTTTTGAGGTAGGTATGGAACGCAAGCAAGTTCAGCCATCAACGCCAAAGGCGGTACAGGATTGCCATGACTTGTCGTTATGGATGCTCCCGCACCTCTACAAGTTGCCGAAAAATCGTCGCTATACGTTGGGGAAAAGCTCGAAAATCGGGTATTGACCATTCTTGAATCGTTGGTAACAGCCGCCTACGCACCCATGACCCTTTTTCCGGGCTTCGCAAGGATGGGAACAGGCAATCGCTTGCAGGGCAAGCTCCTACAAAGAAAGATGCCGCTTCCCCTGTAGGAGCTTGCCCTGCGAAGCGATTCTTACTCTTATAACCCTGATTCCTGCCATTCGCGCTGATGACGCACGCCCATCACCACCACGTTGTCTCCCGTGTGGCGATAGGCGGCGATATAGCCATCCTTACCAAACGGGATTACCAGCTCGCGGTATTCTTCGGGTCTGTTTTCAATCTGATGCCCTAGCTCTGGGTGCTGCTCAAGCGATTGTAAACCCTGCAAAATTCTGAGGGTGGCACGGCGGGCGGCGGGTAAGTTTTTGGCGCGTAAAAACGCCTGTAACCGCTCCAAATCACGTAGAGCGGTTGTGCTAAAAATTAGTGATGGCATTTGGGGGCGGGTGCTTCGTTGTCAGTGAACCATGTTTCCATCCAAGCAAAGACTTCTTTGCCGGTGACGTGTAAGCCCGTGTCTTGGTAATCTTCCCACGCGGCCTGCATCTCGTCGCGGAACTGTTCTAGCTGTTCCTCACGCTCCAGATATTCGCGAATCGCTTCCTGCATGAGCCAATGGGCGGAACGCTTGCGAGTATCCGCGAGGCGTTGCAGGCGGCTTTTGGTATCCACATCCAACTTGATGGACGTGGGTAGTGGTGTATTCAATGCGGCTTGTGCCATGTTCATTGTCCTCAGTAGTAAGAAGTAGTCATAGATAGTTTAGCAGGTTAGGAAAGCATCGTGCAATGTGTGACACGCAACATGACACCCACGTCCTGTTTGCTATAAACTCAGCACTTAATTCTTGGGGGAAATCCTGTGCTGAATTTCGACCTTATTATCCAACCGGCTGCTGATGGCTATGTGTGGGGCTTGTACCCACAGGGGCAGCCGTCGCCACGTTTGCAGGGAACGTTCCGGTTGGATGCGGTGGAACTCAAGGGCTCGCAAGTAACATTCACCCGCTTGGATAACGCCTTAACCCATTTCGACAAAGCGTTCCTCAGCGCGTTTGATGAAGCCGCACAATTGCAGTTGGGGCGCTACCTCTATCAATTACTGTTTGCGGATGCGCCCACCGATTTCTTTCCCCCTCAAGAAGAGGTGCTGTTGCGGGTAGTCTCACACGATGCGTTTATCCAACGCATTCCGTGGAATTTGTTGACTCGCCACGTCACCTTTTTGGTCATGGAAAACTGGCATATCACCGTAGCCGCCCAAGCCAACAGCAATGTGCGTGCGGTGCAGTTTGCCGATGCGCCTAAAGTCTTGATGGTGTGCCAAGAGCCGCGTGACCAAACCGCAACGGGGGCAGGGGAACACGCTAACTATTTGCTGCAATACTTACGCGGGCGTTATGGCTATTTTCTCAACCCACAAGCACTAGCGGTAGTGTCGGATTGGGTAAGTTTCGTGCGTAAGCTGGGGGAACAGCGCTGGGATGTCATCTACTATTACGGGCATGGTAGCGGCGATGCTTACGGCGTATCGCTATTATTTGCTGACAGCGCAGGCAGCACAATGGAAGTGTCGATGGGCAAACTGGCAGAGTTGTTGAAAAGTGCGCCTCCCAGTTTGTTGTACTTGAATGCTTGCCGCAGTGGTGGCAATGGCATTGCGGGTTCAGTGACGCAATTGGGCGCAATGTTGCCCGCGCTATTGGTGAATCGTACCGATGCGTTTACCGATGCTGCCCGCGAACAGGGGCGGATATTTCTCGAACGGCTGTTGCTTGACCATTATCCACCGCACCAAGCTATCACCCATGCGTACAGCAGCAAAGGGCATGGTTTAGCCGCAGTGCGTTGGATGACCCCGATTCTCTACCAGCATTACACCGAATGGCATTTCCCGAACAGTAATGTGCAGCGTTTTGTCGGCAAAGACATGCACTGGTATTTGAAGCTCGACCGCACCGCCCAATTCAGCCGCGTGTTTTACCACACCAGTGACATGCTGGTGTCGGATAGCCCGACAACCTTGGCATGTTTCTGGCACGGCACCAACGAGCAGGGCGTAGAGCGTTTTCACGATCGTCTACCGATTGAACTGAAAAAACGCTCGCGTGATATGGAAATGGTGACATTCACCTTCCGCTGGCCTGCCCATTTTAACGAGCTGCATCAGGCATTTGAACACATGGTGTGTGAAGGCTTTGGGATACGCTTTCTGGATTCTCTGCCCGGTATGTTGCAAAATCTCGCCATTGGTGGGGTTAGCAATCCGCTGGTGGTGCATTGCCGCTTTGAAACCCTGCGACGCGGTAGCCCAGTGAATTTGGAACGTTTGGCTTACTGCCTGAAATGGTGGGAAACCGAAGTGCATTGTCGCTTGCGCCCTTACGGGATACGCACATTGCTGGCTTTTGGGTATCAGTTGGAAAAACCTGACCCAGAGTTTAAGCGCATTTGCGGAGAGGAATTGGGGAAAGCTGAACTAAAGTCGGGGATGAAGCTGGAACTGTTGGATGAGTTGCAAACTGTCTGCGAGCAAGACATTCTTGAGTTTCTGGATAAGTTTGAGGTGGAATTACCTGTTACGGGTGATGATCGCAGGAAATTGATCCACGGCATCATGCAGCGTACTGCCGGGAATTACGAGCAAGTGCTCAATGAATTGCAGACCATCGTTTCGCAAGCCCATAAACTGTTAGCGCAGCGGATGATTCCCACCGCTGTTACCACTGAGCACGGATATTAAGCATGACCTACCCCTTCAATCTGTTAGCACAATCCGACTCGCAAGCCGTGCTGGATGCCTTACAAAACCGCCGAATTCCCAAAGATGGTCTGAAAACCGACGCACCCCGTTTTGTCCCGGACATTGATTTGCAAGAAGCCATCAACACCGCGCTGGCAGTCGGTGAACCGTTGCTGCTGACGGGCGAACCGGGAACGGGCAAAACGCAAGCGGCGTATTACGTGGCGTGGAAGTTGGGGCTAGGTGATGTGCTGCATTTCCAAGTGAAATCCGACAGCACCGCGCAAGACCTGCTCTACCATTTCGACAGTGTGCGCTATTTCCACGATGCCCATCTGCTGGCAGGCGCAACCTTAAGCAAAACTAACTACGTGGAAGAACGCCCACTGTGGACAGCGCTAACGTCAGACAAGCCGCGAGTATTGCTGATCGACGAAATCGACAAAGCCCCGCGTGATTTCCCCAATGACTTGTTACACGAACTCGATCAAATGAGTTTCACCGTCAAGGAAACCGGGGAAGTGGTAACGGTGCAAGACCATAACCGCCCGTTGGTGTTCATCACCTCCAACAGCGAACGCCGTTTGCCGGAAGCGTTTTTACGCCGCTGTGTATTCCACCACATTGATTTCCGCCGTGAAATGCTACAAGCCGTACTGGCAAGTCATCATGCTTCGTTTAGCCGTTTTTCTGACGGTTTTCTGGAACTGGCGGTTAACCGCTTCATGTTGTTACGCAAGGAACGGTTGCGCAAGATACCCGCCACGGGTGAGTTGCTGGTGTGGTTGAAAACGATGGCGTTGGATGCGGGTACGTCCAGCCAACGTCTGGATGAACTGTTCCGGCAACTGGAAAATAGTCAGAAAAAGCCGCCCTATCTCGGCACGTTGCTGAAAGACCGCGAAGATGTCAAAGCAATGCAGCAACGTTACCCAGCCTGATTGCCTCTTTCTTAATCCAACAAGGAACCTATCTATGAAAGAATTACCTGTTATCTTTTCTCAGGAAACCCCAGCAGCCTCTGGCAGTGCTACCCCTGGCTTCGATAGCTTGGCGGCGGACGCTTGAGTTCTGGTAATAGCAATGGTGGTTTGCGGAATTTGCCGACCGAAAAGCTGGCAGCATCGCTGAGCAGTATCAAAGATAGCCTTGATGACATTTTTGCCTCCATCAAGCAAGTGGGCAATTTTGAATTGAATGAAGTACAGCTTACCTTAGAAATTACCGCTGAAGGTGGGTTTGCGTTGGTCGGTCTGGCAAAAGCAGGTGCAACCGGCGGTATTACCCTGACCTTTGCACCACCCAAAAAATAAAACCCTCCGGCGCAGGAGGGTTTTGAAGCATTAAGGGCTGTGAATTTTTATGATGACTATTTTTAGGGACTCTTGGGCTTAGTCAGTATGTATAACGATTAAGCGCAGGTTCGGTTGACACACAATGAAAGTTTTTTGAATACCCATGCAAACCCTCCACGCCCAAAGCGTCCCCCTCATTGGAACCAACCTCATCGAAGCCAGTGCTGGCACGGGTAAAACCTGGACGATTTCATGGCTCTACCTGCGCCTGATCGCCGTTTACGGCCTCAAAGTCGACAAAATTCTGGTCGTTACCTACACCGAAGCAGCCACCGCCGAATTACGTGACCGCATCCGCAAACGCCTCGCTGATGCACTCGCTTATCTGGAACAGCGCCCACACGCCGAAACCTACGAATCGTTGCCCTTGGAAGCGCCGCTCCACGACTGCATCCAACGCCTGCAACTGGCATTGGTGAGTTTCGACGAAGCGGCAGTTTTCACCATTCACGGTTTCTGCAAGCGCGTGTTATCCGAAAACGCCTTTGAAGCGCGAATGCCGTTTGAAACCGAGTTGGTGACAAACGAAGACAATCTGCTCACCGAATTAACCGACAAATTCTGGTATCAGCATTTTCTCAAGCCCGATGCACTGCATTTGCGCTTGTTGCAAAAACGCGGGCTGACCCCGGATGGCTTGCTGGCAACCGTGCGCCATTTCATCGGCAAACCGTATTTGCACACCGATATTCAGCCCGTCACCGCAGAGGCATTTGCGCAACGGCAAAGTGCTTTCGAGTCTGCCTTGCAAGCCTGCCAGCAACAGTGGGCGAGTGAACGTGAGGCGATCATCGGTTTATTGCTGAGTGGCGCACTCAACGGCAGCACCTACAGCAAGCGCTATGTGCCGAATTGGTCGGGGAAACTCGATGCGTATTTCGCCAATCCATTGGAATTGCCGTATGAAACCCTCGAACGCTTTGCCACCCCCGCGCTGACCGAAAAAACCAAAGATGGCAAAGCCACGCCCCAACACGCTTTTTTCACGCAAGTCGATGCTTTGCTCGCCGCCCATGACGCGCTATCGGAAGGCGAACAAGCCGCGCTGGAATACTTGCGCCTGCAATTGCTGCACCAGTTACGCGCCGAATTGCCCGTGCGCAAACAGCAACTCGGCATTCTCACCTTTGACGATTTGTTGTTGCACTTGCGCGATGCGTTGGAACAGCATCCCGATTTTCCGCCGCGTTTGGCGCTGAAATACCAAGCGGCGTTGATTGATGAATTTCAGGACACTGACCCGATTCAATACGAGATTTTCGAGCGCATTTACCGCGATAAACCGGAACAGCCGGTGTTTTACGTGGGCGACCCCAAACAGGCAATTTACGGGTTTCGGGGGGCGGATATTTACACCTACCTCAAAGCCGCGCACAGCACGTCGGCGCATTACACGCTGCAACACAACTTTCGTTCGCATCATGATTTGCTGCAAGCGCTCAACCACCTGTTCGCGCAATCGGACCAACCTTTCCGCAGCGACATCCGCTACGAAGCCGTCAGCGCCGGTAAGCCGCAGGCAGATTTACGAGTCGAGCCACCTCTCCCCCCCATCCGCCTCTGGGATTGGAACACACTCGACGAAGGCTACAACAGCGCCGCCGTGCAAGAACGCATTGCCGAAGCCGTCGCCAACGACATTGCCCGCCTCTTAAACGCCGGTCGCGAAGGTATTGCCCGAATCGGTGAACGCCCAGTAGAAAGCCGCGACATTGCAGTACTCGTGCGCGAAAACCAACAGGGCGAACAAATCAAACGTGCTTTGCTGGCACGCGGCATTGCCAGCGTACAAAAATCACGCGACAGCATTTTTTGTACCCGCGAAGCCAGCGATTTCCGTGCGGTATTGCGAGCCATTGCCGAACCGGGCAATGAAACCGCCCTCAAGCAAGCCCTCGTCACCGAACTGTTCGGTTTCACTGCCGAAGATTTATTCGCACTGGATGAAAATCCCGCTTTGTTGGAGGCCGAACTCGAAGCCTTCCACCGTTGGCATAAAACTTGGCATTCGCAAGGCTTCATGCCGATGTTTCGCCAGTGGATGTTGCAACGCCAACGCTATGCGCATTTATTAGCCTTGGCGGATGGCGAACGTCGCCTCACCAATTTGTTGCATTTGGCGGAACTCATCCACACCGAAAGCCGCTTGCAAGGGCATGGAATGCACGCGCTGATCCGTTGGTTACAACAAAAAGCCGAAGCGGGTGAACAAGACGAAGCACACGAACTGCGCCTAGAAAGCGACGAAAACTTGGTGCAAATTACCACCATTCACAAAAGCAAGGGGCTGGAATACGGCATTGTGTATTGCCCGTATTTGTGGGCGGAACGTGATGCGAAAGCCAGCACATGGTTCAGTTGGTACGACCGTGACACCGAAGCGGGCATTTCGCGCCTGCAAGCCGAAGCCTTTGCCAGTGACGCGGCGCTGAAGTGTTTCCGTGAAGCCGAACAAGCTGAAAGTTTACGCTTGCTGTACGTTGCGCTCACCCGTGCCAAATACCATTGCACCATTGCACTGGTCAGCGGGCGCATTAACCAATTCGACTACTATTCGGCACTCGGTTGGCTGTTATTAGGCAAGTTACCGCAGGGCAGGGAGATTCTCGGCAAATTGCGCAAAGACGGGATGCAGCCCGATGAACGCCAACGTTTGATGCACGCGCAATTAACCCAATTGGTGGAACAATCCGCAGGCGGCATCAGCCATGAAATCTTGCCCGTTGAGGAAACGCGCGTGTGTTATCAAGCCGACAGCGGTGAATGGCAACCCAGCATCCGCCGCTACCAACCACGTTACGTGCCGGTTCCCAAAGTCGGCAGTTTCAGCGGTTTGACATCTGGCAAGGATGATGAACGCCCCGACTACGACACGCTTGTTGCTACCCCGGTCGCTGAGCGCAGTCGAAGCGATGCATTCCCACGCGGCGCAAAAGCCGGAAGCTGTTTACACAAAATGCTGGAAGAACTCGACTTCACCCAAACGCTTGCCACCCAGCAAGACAGCGTATTGTTACCCGCGTTGAAACGCCACGGCTTGCCCGAACGTTGGCTACCCGCAGGCGTACAGCTTCTGGAAAATACCCTCAATACGCCGTTGCCCGCCATTAATTTGCGTTTGTGCGATTTGCCCAAAGCGCAACGCCTTGATGAACTCGAATTCTATTTCCCGGTAGAACGCTTGCGTCTAAAACCGCTGCAAACCTTGTTACACCACCACCTGCCCACCGAATGGGACGCCATTCACACCGCGATCGACAAGCTCAAGTTCAACGACCTGACGGGTTATATGAAAGGCTTTATCGACCTGGTATTTGCCGTAGACGGACGCTATTTTGTGGTGGATTATAAATCGAATGATCTGGGCGCAATGTCTGCTGATTACCGTTTCGAGGTGATGCAAGAGGCAATGGCGGAACACCATTATTACCTGCAATACCTGATCTACTGTTTGGCATTGCACCGTTATTTGCAACAGCGGTTGCCGGGGTATGACTGGGAACAGCATGTTGGTGGGGCGTTGTATTTGTTTTTGCGGGGGATGATGCCGGAACAGGCAGGCTCAGGTGTATTTTTTCACAAACCGGCGTTTGCCTTGATTGAGGCGTTGGATCACTTAATGGGTCACTGATCAATGCGGCAAGTCGCGGGCGTATTCGAGCAAGACCGTTTCTAGGCGGGCAAACGCTTCGGGTTTGGGGCTAGACCCCGGAAAACTTTGGTAGACCAGTTGCTTTTCCTTGCCGTCAAGCATGATGTCAAGGGTTTGGGGGTAATGGCGTTGACCGGCTTTTGCGCCACCAAAGGTATCGCGTTTGAGGGCGAGTGCGCCACTCTCTTTGATGACGGCATACAGATTGTCGAGATCTTCGGGGCGTAAGGCGAGGCTGATGGTTTTGAGCTCCTCTGCTTGCCAGCAAGGGGTGCTTTTTACCCATTGGGCGCAGCGTCCGGCGGTATCTTCAAAATAGGTGTAACTGATAATACCGTTTGCCAGTGTGATTTCGGTGTAGAAACCTTCACCTGTAGCGCGGAAACGTAGCGAAAAGTCACTGCCCGGTAGCGTTTGCTGCGCGGGATTGGGGATTTTTAGGGTATTGGGGTTTTCAGGAGGCGTGAGCATGGTTTCCGGCTCCGGTGTAAGAAGAACAGTGGAATCATCGGGTTGCAACGTGTCAGCATCGGGAATAATGACGGGTTCTGCCATGGATTCGACCGGGGGTGCTGGCGGTGGCGCGGCATCACGTTTTTCGCAGCCACTCAATGGCAGCAACGTTAGCAAGAGCAGGCAGTAAGCAGCGGGAACGAGGTTGGCTTGTTTCATCCCCTGATTCTAGCGTATCAGGGGACTGTGGGGGGATTAACGATTCGCCATGATTGGATGCAGGCGTTTGATCATTTCTTTGAAGACTTTGGGGTTTGCCGCGACCACATCGCCGGTTTTCAGGAAAGTGTTGTCGCCTTTCATGTCACCGATCAGGCCACCGGCTTCTTGCACGAGCAGTACACCCGCCGCGATGTCCCATTCATTCAGACCGAACTCCCAGAAACCATCAAAGCGCCCGCTGGCAACATAGGCCAGATCGAGCGCGGCTGAACCGGGGCGGCGCACGCCAGCGGTATCCGGCAGCAAAGCCTTCATGGTTTGCAGGTACAAGTCGAGATTCTGATTGGCACGGAAGGGGACGCCGGTACCCAGTAAAGCACTCTGCATGGTGCTGCGTTCGGAGACGCGAATACGGCGCCCGTTCAAAGTAGCGCCTTCACCCCGCGCGGCAGCAAAGACTTCATCTCGCAACGGGTCATACACCACACCCACCATTAAACGCCCTTTGTGTTTCATCCCAATTGAAACCGAATAGTGGGGAATGCCGTAGAGGAAGTTGGTAGTGCCATCGAGCGGGTCAATGATCCACTCATAATCGCTGTCAACGCCTTGTTTGCCGCTTTCTTCGCCCAAAAAGGCGTGGTCAGGGTAGGCGCGTTGCAGCAAGCGGATGATGCCCTGTTCGGCTTGGCGGTCAACTTCGCTGACAAAATCATTGTGTGCTTTGTTTTCGACATCCAGCTTATGCACTTTGTTGGCGTAGTGGCGAATGCCTTCGCCTGCTTCGCGGGCGGCTTCTATGGCTTTTCTGAGCATTGGGTGCATCAGCGAACTCCGGGACTGGGGATATTACGGGGCGCTAGGATAGCACAAGCAGGCAGGTTTCTGCACGGTGTTACTGATAATAAGGAAAGTTCCAACAGTTTTTTTATTTAAGTCAGAAAAAAAATCGAATTGTATTTTTGCCTAAGTAAACTAATCTTATAGCCATCGGTATACAGAATTATCCAATCATAAATAGAGCAAGCAGGTGTATAAAATGGCAACTATAAATGTTCGTAAAAGGTTAACATTAATCTCGCTGATTTTTTTATCATTGATAACGACACAGGCTCAAAGCTTACCTTTTCAAGATTCAGTGGCTGGCGATCCCCCTAAATCAAAAGTGTTGTTAATGGCCACTTTGAACAATGGTCCTGCAATGCAGCCCGTTACTTGGACACTTTACCGTATCGAAAATGGCAAGGCGATTTATGATCAATCAGTGAATTTGCATTCCGCTAATATTGAATTAGTGCCGGGATTTTATCGTGCTGATGTAACGCTTAATGGCGGAAATGTTAGCCGCTCACGTGTTTTCGATCTGAGTAATGTCAAGAGCAGCAGTGTTATTGTGGCGATGGATTAAGCATTAATGTGCAATGATGCGGTTAGTGGGCGCACTAAGCATTAATACGCCCACGCTAATTCAGTGTGTTATTCTGGCCTTGCCATCTTGACTGGTTAACAATTTAACTTTCTCGCCGATTAAAAAGTTTTCATCTGCCAATTGTGCAATCGCCACGGTGCGCTCATCGTCTAAACGCACGGTAATTTCAACCCCCGGTTTGGATTGAATACTGCGGTCTAGTGCAATGCCGACCGTACCGCCAATCACCGCGCCTGCTACGCTGCCAATGATTTGACCTTTGCCTTGCCCCAAATCGTTGCCCGCGACCCCACCGATGACGCCGCCTGCGACTTTGCCGGTTTCCGCATTGTCTTCGCGGATCATGACATTGCGCAGACCAATGACAGTGCCGAATTTGACCTCTTGCAAGGTTCCCGCTTGTGCCGTGGTGTAAGTGTTGCTGGATGGCATAATGGAGCAAGCCCCCAGTGTCAGTGGGAGCAGCAAGATGCCCGCGTAAAAGCCCGATTTCATGTGTGTTACCTCATTGTTTCTTTAAGCATTCAAGATAAGCGGCTTCATCCGGGATGGTTTGGTGGCGTTGTGCCAGCCAGATACTTTCTGCCAAACAATCCATCATACGGTGTTCCGCCACCTCATTGCCGTATTTGATCACCGATTGCCGGTAAAGTTCGCGAATTCCAGTCGGGCGGTCAGTGGCGACCTGTTCGCGAATCCCAAGGTGTAAGCCCATGTGCAGAAACGGGTTGGTTTCGCCATTGTCGGGTAAGTAGTCGTGTTGTATCGCGCTATCGGGCGCGGCGAGGACGTGATGGTATTCGGGGTGTTCCGCAATCACGCTGGCAATTTGGGTTTCTAAGGCATCCAGTGGTTGTTTTTGTTGAAATTTCTGCCAGCATTGCGCGTAATAGCGGCGCATGGCGTCACGGTCATTGCCAAACATTAGACGGTTTTCTCCTTGAAATCACACAAGTCAGCAATCAGGCATTGCCCGCATTTGGGGCTACGTGCCACGCAAGTATAACGCCCGTGCAAAATTAGCCAGTGGTGCGCATCCAGCATGTAGTCTTTAGGGATGTGTTTCAGCAAACCTTTTTCAACTGCCAGCACGTTTTTACCGGGGGCAATGCCGGTGCGGTTAGCGACACGAAAAATGTGCGTATCTACCGCCATGGTGGGTTGGTGAAACGCGGTATTTAGAATCACATTGGCGGTTTTACGTCCAACGCCGGGTAAGGCTTCCAAGGCGTCGCGGGCTTGCGGCACTTGCGAGGCGTGTTTCTCAATAAGAATACGGCAAGTTTCGATAATGTTTTTGGCTTTGCTATTAAAGAGGCCGATGGTTTTAATGTAATCCTTTAAACCGTCCACACCGAGCGCATAAATGGCTTCTGGCGTATTCGCCACAGGGAATAAATGCGCGGTGGCTTTATTTACCCCTTTGTCGGTGGATTGCGCTGAAAGGATCACGGCAATCAGCAATTCAAAGGTGTTGTCATACGCTAATTCGGTGGTGGGGTTAGGATTCGCATCGCGCAGGCGGCGGAAGATTTCCTCCCGCTTGGCTTTATTCATGCGGTTTCACCGAGCCGGTTAATGGGAATTGCTTTAGCCGCTTGCGCGGTTTGCGCCATGCGTTTATCAAGGTAGTTTTTCAGTGCCACCAAAAAGCCTAAACCAATAAATGCACCGGGGGGCAAGGCAGCGAGTAATAAACCCTTAAAATCCGCGCCCAAACTCAGGGTGAGGCCGCGTGCGGCTTCGCCAAACATCAGGTGCGCTTGCGCAAATAACGTACCGCTACTAACCAATTCACGCATTCCACCCAATGCAACCAGCACCAAGGTGAAGCCGATGCCCATCATTAAGCTGTCGTATCCGGCGTGGAGCGGTGGATTTTTTGAGGCATACGCTTCAGAACGCCCAATCACAATGCAGTTGGTGACAATCAGCGGGATGAAAATGCCCAAAATGCCGTACAACTCGTGGAAATACGCTTTCATCAGCATTTCGATCAAGGTGACATTCGCGGCGATGATCATTACAAAAGCCGGGATGCGAATTTCTTCCCGTACCAAATGCCGCACAATCGAAATCGCCAGATTCGAGGCAACCAAGGCGATAGTGGTCGCAATTCCCAGCCCTAAGCCGTTCACGAAGTTGGTTGTGACCGCCATCAGTGGGCATAGCCCTAATAATTGCACCAAACCGGGATTATTCTTCCACAAGCCATTAAGGGTGATCTCCCGATAAACCGACCAATCGCGTTTACTCATGGCTTTACTTCCTGCTGAAAGAGTGTGTTGAAATGCTGCTGTGACCAGTCGAGCGTGTTTTTCACCGCGTTGACCACGGCACGCGGGGTAATGGTGGCGCCGGTAAATTGGTCGAATTCGCCGCCGTCCTTGCGCACTGCCCAGCCGGTATGCGTGGGGTTTTGCAACGATTTGCCGTTGAAACGCAATATCCAATCGCTTTTTTCCACGTCGATTTTATCGCCCAAACCGGGGGTTTCCTTGTGATCCAGCACCCGCACCCCGGCGAGGGTTTGATCGGCATTGACCCCGACAATCAGGCGAATGCGTCCGCTGTAGCCATCCGGCGCAGTGACGGTGAATAAAGCCGCAACCGGCGTGCCTTGTTTGCGAGCGCGGTAAACGGTGACGACATCCGCACTGCCCAATGCGGCCGCTGGTAATTCTAGCGTGTCAGCCAGCAAATCGTTGTCGTAGGTTTGGTGATCGACCAGCGCATTCAAGCGACTCAATGTAGCACTGCGTTCATTCGCGGCAATTTGGTCTTTGGTAAAATCAAATGCCAACGCCAGCGCAACCGTGCCGAACAGCGCGAAACCTGCCAAAATAATGCCGGGTTGTTCCAACAGTTTTGCGTAGATACGTTTCATCCCAGCCAGCTCCGTTTTGTGCCGTAAACCCGTGGTTGGGTGTAATAATCAATCAAAGGTACCGCCATATTCATAATCAATACCGCGAACGCAATGGCATCAGGATAACCGCCCCAAGTACGAATAATGTAGGTGAACAGCCCAATTCCCGCCGCGTAAATCAGTTTCCCCATGGGCGTAGTGCTCGCGGATACCGGGTCGGTAATAATGAAAAAAGCGCCCAACATTGCAGCACCGCCAAACAAATGGAACAGCGGTGACGCATAAATTTGCGGATTGATCAGCCAAAAAATCATGGCCATGCCACCCAAACTTATCAGCAGCGCCACTGGCATGTGCCAACTGATCACCTTGCGTTGCAATAGCCACAGCCCGCCACTCAACCATGCAACGTTAATCCACGCCCAAGCTTCGCCGCTGAGCAGCCCAAATTGACCAGTGGCGTAAATGTCATCCAAGGTTTTGTTTAAACCCAAGCTCACTTTGACCGCATCGAGTGGTGTCGCGCCACTGAGCGCGTCCCAGCCCGTGTTAATGCCCCAAAATACTTTCTGAAAAGCTTGGTCTGCGCCAATGTGCGCAAAACTGAAAGCCACCGGCTCGGGCCAAATCGTCATTTGCACCGGGTAAGACACCAGCATCGCCGCATAGCCCACCATTGCCGGATTGAACGGGTTATACCCCAAGCCGCCGTACAAATGCTTGCCAATCACAATCGCAAACAGCATCGCCACCGCAATCAACCACCAAGGCGAAAACGCAGGCATGGCAACCGCCAATAGCCACGCGGTCAACACGGCACTGTAATCCAGCAAAAACGGTTCGATCGGGCGTTGCCGCCATTTGAGCATCAGCGCTTCAAACAATAGCGCAAAACCAATCGCCAGCACCCAATTGGTGATAATGCCCCAGCCAAAAAACCACACCAGCAGAAGCGTGCCGGGAATGAGCGCATACAACACTTGCTGCATGAGCGTGCTGACATCAGGTTTGCTCGCTATCATGCGGTGGTGTCCTCAGAAAGGGTTTGAGCGGCGGCTTCGGCTTTCTTGGCTTTAGCACGGTCGAGCGCGGCTTGAATCGCGGCTTTTTTGCTGTCGTCGGTCGTGGTTTGCGCCTGCTCTTTGTGTTTAGCCAGCTTTTCGGCCTTTTCACGTTTGGCACGTTCGAGACGTTCGAGATGAAACTCGTGGCGTTCGCGAGCAAGGTCGGCTTTGACTTTGGCAGTGCGTTCTGCCCGAATTTCGGCTTTGGCAAAGCGGTAATAGCTCACCAACGGAATGTGGCTGGGGCAGACGTACTCACAACAGCCGCATTCAATGCAGTCGGAAAGGTGATGCGCTTTGGCTTTGTCGAATTCCTTAGCACGAGCAAACCAATACAACTGCTGCGGTAGCAAACTGGTCGGACAAGCGTCGGTGCAACGCCCGCAACGGATGCACGGCATCGCTGCTTGGGTGTGCTCCAACTCGTCATTGATGAGCAGGCAATTCATGGCTTTAACCACGGGCACTGCGGGGTCGTGCAAGGTAATGCCCATCATCGGCCCGCCCATGCGCCAGCGTTTGGCTTGCGGGGTGGTGCCTCCCGCATGAGCGGCAAGGTGGCTGATGGGGGTGCCGAACGGCACTTCAAGGTTGCACGGTTGCGCAATGCCGTTGCCAGTGACAGTAACGTAGCGGCTCAATGACGGTTCGCCGTGCACGACCGCGTGATAAATCGCACGTGCAGTGGCAACGTTATTGCACACTACACCAATGTCAGAGGAACGCCCGCCGCTGGGAACTTCCTTGCCGGTCAAAATAAAAGTGAGCTGTTTGGCACCACCGCTGGGGTACAGTGTTGGCACCGCGACGACTTGAATGCGGCTATCTTGCGCGGCATCAACCGCCGCTTGCATCGCGGCAATTGCGTAAGGTTTGTTATCTTCCACCCCGATCAAGCATTCTTGCGGCTTAACCATGTGCATCATGACTTGCGCACCTGCTACAATCTCAGCGGCTTGCTCGCGCATTAACATATCATCACAGGAAATGTACGGTTCGCATTCTGCACCGTTCAAAATCAGGGTGCGTATCGGTTTGTCGGGGCGCACATTTAGCTTCACCGCTGAAGGAAAAACCGCGCCACCCATGCCAACCACTCCGGCATCTTTCACACGCTGACGCAGAATCGCGGGGTCAATTTCGGTGTAATTGGGGTAAGCGGGCAGGCGCGAATCGCCCCAGGCATCTTTGCCATCAGGCATCAGCACCACGCACAAATCGTGCAAGCCGGAAGGGTGCGCAATCGGGCGCAATTCAATCGCGCTGATTGTGCCTGAGGTGGTGGCGTGCACGTTGACACTGTTATTGCTTTGCGCCACCGCCAGCGTTTGCCCTTTGTAAACGTAAGCGCCGACATTAACATTCGTTACCACTTTGGGTTTTTCGCCCGCGTGTTGCAGCAGGGGAATCACCAGTTGTGCGGCTAACGGAATTTGGCGTGACGGGCATTGCGTGGAAATGTCTTTGTTTTCTGCCAGATGCAAGCCGCCGGGGTTGCGCCATAATTTGCGTAGGGTTTGGATCATGGGTTCACCTTCAATTCAAACACGGGGTAAGGCCATTTCCAGTTGGTCGGTTCTGTTTTAATCGGCACCATTGCAATGCAATCCACGGGGCAGGGCGGCAGGCACAATTTGCAGCCGGTGCATTCGCTGGCAATAATGGTGTGCATGTGTTTTGCGGAACCGACAATTGCATCCACCGGGCAAGCTTGAATGCACAGGGTGCAGCCGATGCAGGTGTTTTCGTCGATGATCGCGACCAGCGGCATGTCGGTGTGTTCGCCGTTTTCGGCATCGAGCGGCTTGGCTTCCACGCCCAGCAGTTCTGCCAGCGATTTAATCACGGCTTCGCCACCGGGTGGGCAACGGTTGATGTCAGCTTCGCCTTTGGCAATCGCTTCGGCATACGGGTGGCAACCAACGAAACCACATTGCCCGCATTGCGTTTGCGGCAGGATGGCATCAATCTTTTCCGCCAGCGGGTTGCCTTCCACTTTGAAACGGATGGCGGCATAACCCAGCAGCAAGCCAAACACGGCTGCCATACCGACTACCACGAGAATCGCTGCCATCATTAGCTTTTTACCAACCCTGAGAAGCCCATGAACGCCAACGCCATCAAACCTGCGGTGATCAGACCAATCGCATTGCCTTGGAAAATACCGGGTACGTCACCGGCGTTGATGCGTTCGCGGATACCGGCAAACAACACCAGCACCATCGAAAAGCCGAGCGCTGCGCCGAAACCGTACAGGGCAGATTCGATAAAATCGTGCGCTTCTTGCACATTCAACAATGCCACGCCGAGCACGATGCAGTTGGTGGTAATCAGTGGCAGGTAAATCCCCAGTACGTTGTACAACACTGGACTGGTTTTGCGGATGACCATTTCGGTAAAGCCGACAATCGCGGCGATGACGAGAATGAAGCTGATGGTGCGCAGGTATTCCAAGCCAAACGGGACGAGCAGATACGTGTCGGCGAGATAGCTGCTGACGGAGGACAAGGTAAGCACAAAGGTCGTCGCAAACCCCATGCCCATCGCGGTTTCGAGCTTGCGCGATACGCCCATGAACGGGCATAGACCTAAGAAGTGTGAGAGCACAAAATTGTTGACCCACACAGTGCCAACAATAATCAGTATGTAATCTGTCATAAATAAAGGCTTTAGGAGTGGTTTCCAGTGAATAACCGAGCGGCGCATTCTGCCATATCCGGTAGTTATAACCTACAGCAAAGCGGCTGCCTATGATAATTGTCAGAAAGATCGTAGCGCTATTTTCGTGATAATATCGACACATTGCATACCGTGAGGACTTTGATTTGGACACTAATACGACGATTACCACCTACATGCAAGGCGTTGGTCAGCAAGCAAAGCAGGCTGCTCAGATCCTTGCGAATACTGAGACTAGCACTAAAAACAATGCATTGCTGCGGATTGCAGAAGTCATGTTGGAGCGTGCGGATTGGCTGAAAGCTGAAAATGCCAAAGATTTGGCGGCAGGGCGCGACAAAGGGCTGGATGCGGCGATGCTGGATCGCTTAACGTTGACCGATAAAACGATTGCGGGGATGGCGGAAGGTGTGCGCCAAGTGGCGACGCTGGCTGACCCGATTGGCACGATTACCGATTTGAGCTACCGCCCGTCGGGGATTCAGGTCGGCAAAATGCGCGTGCCGTTGGGTGTGGTGGGCATTATTTACGAATCGCGCCCGAATGTGACGGTGGATGCGGCAGCGTTGTGTTTGAAATCCGGCAATGCCACGATTTTGCGCGGTGGGTCGGAGGCGATTCATTCCAATCAGGCGATTGCGGCGTGTGTGCGGGCAGGCTTGGAAGCGGTCGGTTTGCCATCCGCGTGTGTGCAAGTGGTAGAAACCACGGATCGGGCGGCGGTGGGCGAATTGCTGCGCATGGCGCAATACGTGGATGTGATTGTGCCGCGTGGTGGCAAGGGTTTGATTGAGCGGGTGAGTGCGGAATCACGCATTCCGGTAATCAAGCACTTGGATGGGATTTGTCATGTGTACATTGATGATCAAGCCGATCTTGATAAAGCGGTGAAGGTGGCAGTGAATGCCAAGACGCACCGTTACGGCGTGTGCAATGCAATGGAAACCTTGCTGGTGGCGGAAGGTGTGGCGGCGCAAGTGTTGCCGATCTTGGCGGAAGAATACGCGGCGAAGGGCGTGGAATTGCGCGGTTGTGAGCAGACGCGGGCGCTGTTGCCTGCGTGTGTGGCAGCGACGGAAGAGGATTGGAGCACGGAATACCTTGCGCCGATTTTGGCGATTCGCGTGGTGGCGGATATGGCAGCGGCGATTACACACATTAATCAGTATGGGTCGCAACATACTGACGCGATTATTACCGAGAATTACACGCGGGCGCGGGCGTTTTTGCGGCAGGTGGATTCGAGTTCGGTGATGGTGAATGCGTCAACGCGCTTTGCCGATGGCTTTGAATATGGGCTGGGGGC
This sequence comes from Candidatus Thiothrix sulfatifontis, assembly GCA_022828425.1. Taxonomy (NCBI): domain Bacteria; kingdom Pseudomonadati; phylum Pseudomonadota; class Gammaproteobacteria; order Thiotrichales; family Thiotrichaceae; genus Thiothrix; species Candidatus Thiothrix sulfatifontis. The sequence continues at coordinate 2,974,725 of CP094685.1, read as the reverse complement.
GGAGATTGGGATTAGCACCGATAAGATTCATGCGCGGGGGCCAGTGGGGTTGGAAGGGTTGACTTCGCAGAAGTATGTGGTGTTGGGGGATGGGCATATTCGGGTGTGAGTGGATATGCTGACTTCGACTACGCTCAGCCAGCGGTTTGGTTGTGCCGCCGTCCGCGCCCTGAGCGTAGTCGAAGGGCAAATCGTAGGGGAATCAGGGAAATTGTTTCGTGCACGTTCCTTAGTTGACGGCGTAGCCCGTGTGGGGGCGCACGGATTCTGGTAGAAATCCCAATACAATCCTTTCTTTGGGAATGCCGCGTTCAACCAATTCTTCGGCAATTTCTGCGTCGGTGCTGTCGTGTTGCAACCATACTTTGCTGCCTTTTAGATCGATGTGTACTAAGCAGCCGTGCATTCGGCGTTTGCCTTGCCAGCCTTGCGCAATGACTTGGTAGCGGTTTTGGGTATCGTCAAAAATGGTTTCCAGCTCTACATCGCCCGTGGCGGCGGGGATGCTGGCGAAGTGTTCCAGTAATTGCTTAATGGTTGTTTTGTCGTCGTTTACTTCAGCCATTGGGTGATAACCTCGCTCTGTTCGTCAAATACGATGACTTTGATCTGGTGTTTTTCGATTGCTAATTGACCAAAGGGTGTTTCAAATAAGGTGGCGTAAGCATAGGCAGGAACAGCCAAGTAGAGTATGCGTTCTGGGTCGGATTCCGCCAACACTATGCGATAGTTTAGCACTTGCCCGACGGCAATGTGTAATTCACGCAAGGATGACGCACCCATGAAGGTTTTGATTTCTACCGCAATTTTTTGCCCGCTTTTGCTCGCACCGAGTAGGTCTTCTGCGCCGAGGTCAATGTAAAAATCAAAGCTACCGTAGCGTAGGTGTAGCGGGTCATTTGTTACTGTCCAGCCGTCTTTGATGAGTGCTTGCTTGACAGCATCGTGATAAAGGTCTTTGGCTGGCATGGGGGAATGACTCGTTTGGTTTGGTATTAATGCGTGTATTTTGCCATGTTTTTCTGGTGATTTGCTACTGAATACAAGATGGTAGAGTGACAGTGTACTGTTTTGGCTACGGTTTTTACTTTCATAAATCTGGGTAATGGATTACTATTTGAGCAGTAATTAGTTGGTGAAATGGGCTTGTTAGTGAGTACATCGTCGGGCGACAGCGTAGTTTTTGGTGAAATCAGCAAGATAAAAGTGAGGAAATAAAGATAAAATGGAAGTAAAAGTCATAAGTTGCACATTCAGTGATTTAATCAATACTTATAATAAAGCTATTCTAGGTACTGATATTAAAGGTCAGTTATCTATACCTGAGTATCAAAGACCTTATGTATGGAAAGAGAAGCAGATCAATAGGATTTTAGATGATCTTATTGAACACAAGAAAAATACTGACTCTGGAAAATCTCTGTTTTATTTGGGAAGTATTATTGTTCATCAGGATGGCAATAAATTAAAAATTATTGATGGACAACAACGAATTACGACAATGTTGCTAATTAACTCTATCGTTGATAAAACATTTAAAAGCGGTATTGAATATACATCAACAATAAGCATTAATAATATTAAAAATAATTACGCTTACCTAAAAAGCGTTTATAGTAAAGATATATTTAATTACGCTCATGTTGAACTAAATTTCAATAATTTTTTTAATGAAGTTAATGTAACACTTGTAGTTACTAGTACCGAGGATTTAGCTTATACATTTTTTGAAACTCAAAATACCGGCGGAGTTCGATTAAGTGGTTCGGATATTATAAAAGCACATCATTTAAGAGCAGTAAAATCAAAGAAAATAATTAACCATCAAGCAAAAAAATGGGAAAGTATTGAGAGTGAAAGAATTGAGTATATAATACAAAATCTTAGCAAAATAAGATTTTGGGACAATAGAAATTGGAGGGATTTTCCATTTTATAGAGATGAAAAAGGAATTAAAAGTGTTTTAATTGAGGAATTCACAGAGAATACAAAGCACGATTTTGATGATGTTTCATATTATTATAGTGTTGTAAAAATAGAAAATGGCAGAGTGTTACAAATGCACGAAAGTCACTATAAACAGTTGAAGCAGCCATTATCAGATGGTAATAACACTCTTGATTATATCAACGATTACGTGGGTTTGCATGAAATTTTATTTAATGGAATTAAAAAAGATTATAGAATAAGTGATGATTTTTATAAATTAACTATTGGTTTAATGCATGGGCATTCTGGTACACTGTTTTTAAAAGAGTTATTGGAGATTTTTATAATAACTTATGTTAGCCGCTTTGGGTTTTTTCGTTTATTTGAAGTGAGTTTGTGGTTTTATCGTTCAATTTATTCACTTAGGGTTTCAAATAAGAGAAACGTTAAAGAAGACAGCGTACATAAATTTGTACGTGAAAATAAATTTATTGATAGTATCGTTTATGCTTATACTATTGATGAACTTGTTTCTGTTCTGAGGAAATTTAAATATAATTTTGATACAAGTAATACCGAGAAAAATCAATCAAAATACAAGCACTTGGAAACCTTGAAAAATTATTTTCAAGAGTTTAAGGAAATTAATACATATGTTGAACAACCAAAAGATTTTGATAAAACGTTTATGATAGCTATTTTTAATAAGATTAAAGAGGAAAAGGCTAATGAAAAATAGACATTATCTATAAAAAAAATAAAATATATAGATAATAATTATAAATGGCAAAATGCACATCCAGAGCGTAAATTCCTAACAGTAATAACAGCCTAGAGTAGGGACTAACGGCATGGCGGAGTACAGCTTTAACGCATTGAAATCCAATGAAAAGGCATTTGTTGCCATGACCAGTCTCAACGTCAAGGAGTTTTTGGGTTTGCTCGAACTGTTCAGCGCAGCTTACCAAACTGACCTACACGCACGGGGCAAACGTGTTGATGAGACGCGGGGTCGTTCTGATGGGAAACTGGCATTAATAGAAGACAAACTGTTTTTCATTCTGTTTTACCTGAAGACCTATCCTTTACAAGAAGTGCTGGCGCATTCATTTGATCTTCCCCAAAGTGTGGCAAACCACTGGATACACCGCTTATGCCCGGTATTACAAAGTGCATTGGATAAGATGGGACATAAGCCCATTCGACTATGCTCAGAATTAATGGGACGGCTAGCAGAAGAAGGGCAACAGGAATTGGTTATTGACGGAACAGAGCGGAGAATCCAGCGCCCCGTGGATAATGATGTCCAGCGTGAATACTATAGTGGTAAAAAAAATCCCATACGGTTAAAAACAATGTCATCGTTGGCTGTGCTGACAGACATATCAAATACTTAGGGAATACCCACTCAGGCAAGAAGCATGACAAGAAAATTGCCGATGAGGAGCAGACCCGATTACCGGAGGGTTCTGTGATTTTACGTGATTTAGGCTTCAAGGGGGCTGACATGGGAAAAGGTGTCACCGTCATTGAGCCAAAAAAGAAGCCACGGAATAAATGCCTGACCCCGCAAGAAAAAGAAGAAAACCGTCAAATTTCTGCCCGCAGGGTAGTCGTTGAACATATCATCAGTGGTATTAAACGCTGCCGATGCCTGAAAGATGTGTACCGTAATTTAAAAGATGACTTTGATGACCAGATTATGGAAATTGCTTGCGGACTACACAACCTGAGAAACTCCATGAGAAATCCCATCTATTGAAAGTTTTAAAAACTTTTAGATAAAAATTATTTATAGATAATGTCTAATAAGATATTTAGCACATCAGTTGTTAATCTTGAAATCCTGCAAAAAATTAAATTTTTTATTCCAACCTATCAACGCCCTTATGTATGGGGTGATGAACAAATTAAAAAACTTTTAGAAGATTTTTACAAGTCATTTCAGTATAATAGTGATGGAGATTATTATATTGGAACTATTTTAACAAAAGAATCAATAAAAGATAATCAATTGGTGGCTGAGTTAATTGACGGACAGCAACGATTTACTACTTTATGGTTGACAGCATTTGTCTTTTCAAGAAGGAGTAAGAGTTCTAATTTAGAAAAGTTTCTTAGGAATAGTGATGAGTCTTTAAAAATTGGGTTTGAAATTAGGACAGAAATTGAGAGTTATTTTAAACACTTATTAGAAAAAGACAAAAGTGAAGTAATAAAAATTATCCAAAGTGGTGAAATAGAGAAACATCCATATTTGAAAAATATTTCTAAGGCAATAGTTGTTATTAATGCTATTATAGACGTAGTACCCGATGATGAGCTTAAGTCTTTTGGTGATTATATATACTCAAAAATTCGATTTATTAAAAATACAACTCCTGAAAAAACGGATTTAAATAAACTCTTTTCAACAATAAATAGTGCTGGTGTTCAGTTGGAGCAAACAGATATAGTCAAATCAAATTTATTGAGACGTATTGATGATAAAGTATTATATGGTAAGATCTGGGAATTATGTGAAAACATGAATAATTTTTTCGAGCGAAACGTTCTACATGCTTTTCCGAAAACTAAGTGGTTTGAAATCGATTTATGCAAATACAATGAATTCCATAAAAATGTGTTTTGTTATGAAGATGGTAACATTGAAGCTGAAGTGGCAAATGAATCAAATAATGTATTTATTATAGATGATATAGCATCGGAAATAATTGAGGATTACATTGAAAGTGATGACGAAAAAAGAGAATCTGAAGAGATTTATTGTCGTTCGATAATTAATTTTGGACAATTGTTATTACATACTTATCGGCTTCACTTGAAAAATGAAGGATTGCCTGATTTTGAAGGAACTTTCCATATAAAACGTTTGATCGAAATATTTAAATCATTAGAGGCTAGAAATAGCGCTGATGAAATAAAACGTTTTATTCTGCTATTATGGAAAGTACGATATTTGTTTGATAAATATGTCATAAAATGGATAAGTGACGTAGATACAAAAATAGAACAATTAGAGTTAATAAATATTAATAAAAGTTCTGATAAGTATACAAGAACTAAGTATGCTAAGTCCAGTATGCTCATGTTGCAAAGTGTTCTTTACTTTACCGGCGATTATTTGCGTCAGTTCTGGCTTACTACATATCTTGGTTATTTACTAGGCAATCATAATGATTTTGATGCAACTTCAGATATTCATCTAAGTCGATTAGAGAAAATTGATAACGATTTTTCATTATGCAAAACGATTACTGCTAAATCGGCTTCATTGCAATTAATTGATTCTGTTGTTGATACGAACTTTAATTATGATGAGTATTTAAGATCAGAGTATGGAACTAAATTTCAACATTATTGGTTTCAGAAATTAGAATATATTTTGTGGAAAAGCTGGACATTTCCGAAAACAAATGAATTTGAAAATTATAGAATAGTATCGAGAAATTCTATTGAGCATGTCTATCCGCAAAATCCAGAAAATATTATTAAGAATCCCAGAATAGACGATAGATTTTTACACAGTTTTGGTAATTTGGTATTGTTAAGTGTTTCTCAGAACTCTGAATATAGTAATAAATCGGTGGATGAAAAAAGAAGTATGTTTAAAAACAAAAATAATTCGTATGACGCATTAAAATCTTACTATATTTTACATGAAAATAATAATTGGACTGAAATAGAAATTGAGCAACACCAAAAGAATATGGTTGAAAAAATTAAGGCACATTATTGCCAAGCATGAACATAGCTCCTGTCACCCAAAAATCAGCTAGGCAATGCTTGTACAATATGAAAAACTGCACTCACAAGGTAAGTACAGGATCCTATGATTATGTCGGCACTATCAGAACGCATCAATCTACGCACCAACGCAGAAACTAAAAGCCTGTTAACGCGAACCGCTTCTTTCCGTGGCTTGTCGTTAAGTAATTTTCTGTTGGAAGCAGCCCAGCGCATGGTGCAAGAAGTCTTGAAAGGGCAGGAGCAAATCCTGTTATCTCAGAGAGATTGGGAACGGTTTGCGCAGATTCTCGATGATGATGCGCCGCCAAACGCGACGTTACAAAAAGCCATGAGCAAGTTTAAAGCTACCCAATCCTCAACTTTCACCTGCCGCCTTTAACGCGGCATCTATCACGGTTTGGGATAAGTAATAACCCGATGCGCGTAGGGATTCCAATAAGGGACGTGCCTGTTGGATCATCCCCAAGCGCGTTGCGGTTGCAATAATGCCTGCACTGCCAATGAGTTCCAGTGACAGGCTTCTGGCTGCCGCCCGACCTTTTGCTTCATCCATGACCAGACGGGTTGTTTGTCCATTATGCTGGAAATCCAAGGCTAACAGAATGGAGCTTCTTTCCCCCGGATCAAGCCATTCCAGTTCGGTACTCGCCATCGTACTGGGTGAAGCCCTGACCTGTAGCCATCCTTCATGAAGGGCATCTTCAAGCAGTGCCGAATCCGCAAAATCCCCGCCCAACAACACTTCTTGCTGGACGGTTGCGGTGATCAGCACGTCGCTAAAGATTTCACGCAACAGGTGAAGATGCCCAATCCGCGCCAGTGCGATCAACGGCCCCGCGTCGGCAATGACAACAACAGCCTTCATGCCGCCTGCCGTGCCGTTTTTGCTTGATGTTCCCGCACGAGCGTTTCAACCATAATAGCTTCGGCTTCAGCTTCTTCTACCGAATAATCCACAACAGGTATGCCCATGTTGGAGAGCAATGTCAGCATTTCGGCAAGTGACTTACCCGCTACTTTTGCTGCTGCCGAGACAGACAGGAGTTTATCGCGGAACAATGCGACCCCTAGCACCAACTTAACCTGATCAAGGTTGGGAATACCCGCAAGCTGTTCCATGCTGACCAGTAAAGTGTCCGGCTTATCGCGGTTCGTGACCATGACTAGACCGTTCTTGGCTTCCCGCAAAGCCACTGACGGATTGGTCTTCAGTTGACGAATATTAACGACTTGCATAATGTTCTCCTTCTTTGTAGGAACAATAGAGTTCAGCCTAGCACCCTTTTGCAACCGTGAACAAGATCAATTCGTTACATAAGCCATTTCATACCTTGTAATTTGAAACCCAGTCTTTTAAATTACAAGGCATGAAACGACACTTCACCCCCTTTATCGAAGAGCTACTCACCCTGTTTCCATGCGTGGCACTAACCGGTGTACGCCAATCAGGTAAAACCACCACGCTGCGTGACCTACCTCAACAATGGCAACGCTATGACCTAGAAATGGGCAGCGATTACGATGTCGTGGCGCGTGACCCCGATCTATTTTTCCGCCTGCATCCCAAACAAGTTGCCTTAGATGAAGCACAATTGCTACCCGCCGCATTCCCAGCCTTGCGCGTGGCAATTGATGCTGACCGCAACACCAACGGACGTTTCCTAATCACAGGTTCGAGTTCGCCCAACCTCATGCAAGCCATCTCCGAAAGTCTGGCGGGTCGTGTTGCGCTGGTGGAAGTTGCCCCCTTCAGCATGAGCGAAGCGTTCGCGCAGCCGCTATCAGGTTTGTATGAGCTGATCCAATCGCGGCATTTGCTGTCCGATTTTTCTAGCCTCATACCCAGCGCGACCGATTTGCAGCAGCACCATGATTACTGGTTACGCGGCGGTTATCCTGAAGTCTGGCTGAAAAATAATCCCCGTTTTCACAAGCTGTGGATGCAGAATTATGTGAAAACCTACCTCGAACGCGATATTTTGCGCCTATTCCCCAATTTGCAGCGCGAAAAATACCAGCTATTCCTGCAAATGCTGGCGCAATTATCGGGGACAATCATCAATTACTCGGATGTAGCGCGGACGTTAGGTCTATCCGCGCCCACGGTGCGCGACTATTTCAGAATTGCCCACGGCACATTTATCTGGCGGCATATTCCACCCTATGAAAAGAATGCTGCCAAGCGCATTGTCAAACACCCCAAGGGTTATTTGCGGGATTCGGGTTTGTTGCACCATTTTTTGCATTTGTATACGCAGCCGGATTTGTTGGCGCATCCACACATGGGGCATTCGTGGGAGGTGATGGTGATCGAAAATGTGATCAGAGGACTCAATGCCCAAGGGGTGATTTTCGATTATTACCATTACCGCACCGCCGCTGGTGCAGAGGTCGATTTGGTGTTGGAAGGTGAATTCGGGTTGTTGCCCATTGAAATCAAATACAAACAGACCGTGACTTTGCGTGATTTGACAGGTATCCGCAATTTTATGGAGGAATACCAATGTCCTTACGGCATTGTTATCAGTAACAACGATCGCCTTGGTTTGATCGACGAGAAGCTGATCAATATTCCGTTTGGGTATGTATAAATGATCGGCATCCTCGGCGGCACCTTCGACCCCATCCACCACGCGCATTTACGCACGGCGCTCGAAGTCGCGGAACACTTCGGCATTAGCGACATGCGCTTAATTCCGGGCAAGCAACCGCCGCACCGCCCGCAACCCATTGCCACGCCAGCACAACGGTTGGCAATGCTGCAAACGGCGATTGCCAGCGAACCGCGTTTACACGCCGATGACCGTGAACTGCGCCGTGACGGGCATTCCTACAGCTTCGACACGCTGCAAACCTTCCGCGCTGAAGTCGGTAGCGAACGCCCGCTGCTGTTCACCTTGGGCTTCGATGCCTTCCTGCATTTTGAGCGTTGGCACCGTTGGGATGAAATTTTAGCACTCGCGCATCTGGTCGTGGTGCACCGTCCAAGGTATAGTCTGCCCCCTAACGGTTGGTATGAACCTTTCCTCAGCACAAACCCCGATGATTTACGCGCCACACCCGCAGGCAGGATTTACCTCTTAAGCGTCACCGCTCTCGATATTTCTGCCACCCATCTGCGTATGCTATTGAAACAGGGTAAAAGCCCCCGATATTTACTACCAGACAGCGTTCTGGACTATATTCAACGACATCAACTTTACTGTGAATAATTAATGGAACTCGAAACACTTAAGCAATTAGTAGTGACCACACTGGACGATATGAAAGGTCAAGACATCAAGACGATTGATGTGCGCGGCAAATCGTCCATCACCGATATGATGGTAATCGTGACCGGCAACTCCAACCGGCACGTTAAATCCCTGGCGGATGCGGTTGAATTAGCGGTGAAAGAAGCCGGTGTACAGCCATTGGGTATTGAAGGTGACGCGCAATCCGACTGGGTATTGCTTGACCTCAATGACATTATCCTACACGTCATGCTGGCCAGCACGCGCGACTACTACAATCTGGAAAAACTCTGGGAAGTCGGCGAAGGTTTGCCGCAATTCCGCCCCGGTATGCTCGATGCCGCTGCGTCTGATCACGATAACGACTAAGTGCGGATTCACCTGTTAGCCATCGGCACGAAAATGCCGGGGTGGGTCAACACGGGCACGGAGGAATACGCGGGGCGAATGCCGCCGCAATGCCAGTTACTGATTCGCGAAATTGCCGCCGAGAAACGCACCAAAAACAGCGATTTGAACCGCATTCGGCAGAGTGAAGGTGAAAAGTTGCTGGCAGCGATTCCCGATGGCAATCTTGTGATCACGCTCGATGTGAAAGGCAAGCCGTGGTCAACCGAACAACTTGCGCAGCAACTCGATAGCTGGATGATGTCCGGGCGCGATGTTAGCTTGCTGGTTGGCGGCCCCGAAGGTTTGTCGCCTGCGTGTTTGCAACGTGCAGAGCAAAGTTGGTCGCTGTCGCCGTTAACGTTCCCGCATCCGCTGGTACGGATCGTGGTAGCCGAGCAACTGTTTCGCGCTTGGAGCATTTTGACCAACCACCCTTACCATCGCGGGGATTAAATGCACGCACCACAACTTGTTTTAGCATCAGCCTCCCCGCGTCGGCGCGAATTGCTGGCACAAATTGGCATTCAGTTCGTGGTGCAAACGGCGGATGTGGATGAAACCCCGTTGTTGGGAGAATCACCCGAAGCGTTGGTGGAACGCTTAGCTATCCTCAAGGCAGAAACGGTTTCCCTTCGACTTCGCTCAGGGAACTTGCCGGTACTCGGTGCGGATACGCTAGGCATTCTTAACGGTGAATTGCTGGTGAAACCGCGCGACTTTGCCCACGCACAACAGATGCTGCGGCAAATGTCGGGGCAAACGCACGAAATTCTTACCGCCGTCGCCTTAACCACTGCGACCGGCACACAGGTAGCATTAAGCCGCAGTGTGGTTAAGTTCCGTACCATCACCGATTCTGAAATTCTGGCATACTGGGCAAGCGGCGAACCACACGACAAAGCCGGGGCGTATGCGATTCAAGGGCTTGGCGCAGTTTTCATTGAAAGGCTTGCAGGTTCTTACTCTGGAGTGATGGGGCTGCCGCTGTTTGAAACGGCGCAACTGCTGGCAACGGCAGGTATCAATACCTTATAACAATCACTATTACCCAAGGCAGGCTCATGAGCGCAGAATTACTAATCAACGTTACCCCGCAAGAATCACGGGTTGCCTTACTCGAAAACGGTTGTTTGCAAGAGGTGCTAATCGAGCGTGCCACCCGCAAAGGCATTGTCGGCAATATTTATAAAGGCAAAGTCAGCCGCGTGCTACCGGGGATGGAGGCGGCTTTCATTGACATTGGTTTGGAAAAATCCGCATTTTTGCATGCCTCCGACCTTACCCACCCTTCGTTGGAAGAGTTTCAGGACACAAATATTCCACGCCCCACGGTGCAAATCAGCGAATTGCTTTACGAGGGCAAAAAGCTATTGGTGCAAGTCATCAAAGACCCACTGGGCACGAAAGGGGCACGTTTAACCACGCACGTCACCATTCCGTCGCGCTTTTTGGTATTGATGCCAGACAATAACAGTGTGGGTGTTTCGGGAAAAATTGAGGAAGGGGCGGAGCGCGAACGCTTGCGGGCAACGATTGAACGCCTGCGGCTGGAGTTCGGCAGCGAACACGGTTACATCGTGCGCACCGCTGCGGAAGGCATCAGTGAAAACGATTTGCGCAGCGATATGAAGTTCCTGTGCAAGTTGTGGGGCAATATATATACGTCTTCAGCAGAATCCCCCGCCCCCACGTTGGTGTATTCCGATTTGCCCTTGGTGCTGCGCGTATTGCGCGATATGGTGGGGGAAAAAATTAGCAAAGTGCAGATTGATTCCCGCGAAACCGCGACCAAAGTGATTGAGTTTAGCCAGAAATACATTCCTGATTTGGCTGAAGTCATCGCGCATTACCCCGGTGAACGCCCGATTTTTGATTTGCATGGCGTCGAAGAAGAAATCCAAAAAGCTTTGCAGCGCAAAGTACCGCTCAAATCCGGTGGCTATTTGATCATCGACCAGACCGAGGCGATGACCACGATTGATGTGAATACCGGCGGCTTTGTCGGCAGCCGTAATCTGGAAGAAACCATTTTTCGCACCAATCTGGAGGCGGCGCAAACCATTGCCCGCCAGCTACGGCTGCGTAATTTGGGCGGCATCATCATTATTGATTTCATCGACATGCTGCAACACGACCACCGCCAACAGGTGTTGAAATTGCTGGAAAAGTCGTTGGAACGCGATTACGCCAAAACTTACGTCTGCGATGTGTCGCCGTTGGGTTTGGTCGAAATGACCCGCAAACGTACCCGCGAAAGTTTAGAACATGTGTTGTGTCAACCGTGTCCTTGCTGCAACGGTAACGGTTTTATTAAGAGCGCGGAAACGGTGTGCTACGAAGTTTTCCGCGAAATCTTGCGGGCAGTGCGTCAGTTTGATGCGCGTGAATTGCTGGTATTGGCTTCGCAGGAAGTGGTAGATTTGCTGCTTGATGAAGAATCAGACAGTTTGGCGGAATTACAGCAATTCGTGGGGATTCCGATTCGTTTGCAAGTAGAGGCACTTTACACGCAGGAGCATTTCGACGTTGTACTTCTCTAGGAGGCAGGGTGGCTTTGTATTACGTCTGACCTACCTGCTGCTCACCTTCTTTTTCCACTGGGCGATTTTGTTGGTCGCATTGGTGGGGTTGGCGCACTTGTGGTTGCCGATGGTGGACGACTACAAAGGCATACTGGAACAGGAATTGTCGAGTTTTGTCGGTAATCCGATCAGCATCGGGCAAATTCGTGTCGATCGTGACAGCGAGGCATTGCGCTGGGTGTTGGAAGATTTGCAACTGACCGATGCGTCTGGGCAATCCCCGATTCAAATCCGCCAACTGAGTCTAACGGTAGACTGGCGCGAAAGCTTACGCACCTTGCGTTTGCAACCGGCGGATATTGTGCTGGAAGGCGTCGAATTTATCCTGCGTCAAGAAGCCAATGCGCTGCCGGAAGTGCAGGGCTTGCGTTTTCCTTTGCCGGGGCAGAAAAATACCGCGCTGAATATTGAGCGCCAATCGCCGATCCGCATCAGCATCAACAGCGGTTTCGTGCACTGGATGGATGCCACCAACCACCGCACCCTGACGTTGAGTGATTTGCAATTCATCGGCGAAATTTTACCGAATGAGATCACTTTGCAGACGGATGCACTCTTTCCCCCCGCGATTGGTGAAACCTTGGGCTTGGATGCAGTGTTGCACCAAGTCGCTGATTCTAAAGGAAATCCGCAATGGGATGGCACGCTTCACACCCGCACGCAGATTTTTAATCTTGCCGCGCTGCCGTCGCCGTTACTGCAACACTACGGCGTGAATGCCGGTGGTTTGAAGCTGGATGCCACCATCAAGTCGGTAGCGGGTAAACCACTGCACATCAGTGGTGAGGGTGAAATTCAGCATTTGGGTTGGACAGGCAATGCCCAAACCCCGGCGTTGCACGGCGTGAATGCCACGTTTACCGCTGCTAATGAAGGTGGGCGCGTCAAGGTCAAGATCAACGACAGTGCATTAACTTACCCACAATGGTTTGATAAGACTTTACCGTTGGATTCTTTGGCAGCGGATTTGGATTGGCAAGTCAGGGCCGATGGCTGGCATTGGCACCTTAGCCATTTGCAGGCTGAAAACCCCGATCTGACGCTGCAAGGTACCGGCACACTGGCGCTACCGACGCAGCAATCCCCGGTGGCTGACCTCAACATGACGTTTGCGACACGCCATACTTTGGACAATGTACGCGATTACATTCCTTCGATTCTCCCCGATAACACCAAACGGTGGTTGAAAACCGCCATTGTGAACGGCAACGTGCCCAAGGGTGAGTTTGTATTGCGCGGGAATCCGGCGGATTTTCCATTTCAGCAGCAGCCTGGGTTGTTTGATATTCGTTTTGACATTGAAAACGGGGTGCTGGCGTATTTACCCGAATGGCCGGTCGCTAACGAGGTGAGTGGAGAGTTGCATTTCCACAATGTGGATATGAATGCGACGGTACATAGCGCTCGCATTATGGATTTGGCAGTGACTGGCGGCACAGTGGCTATTCCTGACATGCACACCACGGATACGCACCTGCTGCTTGATTTGAAGACCCAAGGGGATCTGCAAGCGCACATGAATTATTTGCAAGATGCCCCGATTGGGCGTCAATTGCGTGATTTTATGCAAGTTGCTGAGTTTTCCGGCAAGTCAGGATTGCACCTCAAACTGGATGTGCCGCTAAAACAAACCACGCTGGAGCAACAAGGCGTGGCGGTGGATGGAGTGGTCAGTTTGCAGGGCAACCGTTTTGCGATTCCTGCGTATGAGCAAATCTTTAGCCAATTGCAGGGTGACGTGCATTTTGACCAGCATGGCGTGACGGTGACGGGTGCCAGCGGGCTATACCGTAAGCAGCCGCTTAAATTGTCAGCGCGTACCGACAAAGCGAAAGGCATTATCAACGTCGATTTGCAACAACAGCAGCAACCAGCGGTATTTTTGCCGGAAAGCCTCGCCAGTTTGCGTGATTATCTGAGCGGCACGGCGTCAGTGGAGACACGGCTACAATTGCCCGCGTTTGGTGCGAATGTTGCCACAGGTCAGGCACTTGCGAGCTTGAAAGTGTCGGCGCGTAGCCAATTGCAAGGCGTGGCGATTGCTTTGCCGCCGCCGTTTGGCAAAGCCGCAGCAGAGGCGCGTGAATTAATGGTGGACGTTGATTTGCCGTTTGATTCGGCGAAACCTTGGCAGGCTTTGGTGACGTTGGGCAAACATTTGCAGGTGCACGCGCGTTTGCCGCACAAGGGCAAGCAAGCAACGGCCATTGGCATCGGCGTGGGCGGTCAGGCGGTTGACTTGCCTACCAGTGGGATTCGTGTCGGCGGTGAGTTGGCAGAATTGGATTTGCTGGCATGGCAAGGGCTGGGAATGCTCAGTGGTACAGGGGCGACACCTACCCCCGTGCCTGCTGAATTTCAAGCCGATTTGACGGTAAGCAAGCTGAGTCTGGGTAAGCAGTCGCTTGGCAAGGCGACAGTGAATGTGAGCGGTGGTGACATTCTTAAAGTGCATGTGCGGGCAGATAATTTACAAGCCAATGCGCATTTACCAGTCAAGGCAATGGCAAGTGGGCGGGTGAATATTGATGCGCAACACCTTGATCTTGATCAGCTTGGTAAGCAGTTGCCGACGGGCGCGTCGACAGCGGGTGAGGGGTTGTCGCCGGTGAATTTTCCCTCCATGCGGTTTACGTGTACCGATTGCAGCAAGGGCGATTTCCCGCTTCAGTCGCTTAAGCTTAACTTGAATAAATCCCGCGATGCGTTGTTGGTTGAGCAGTTGGAAATCCGGCATCCGCTGATGGTGTTATCCGCATCGAAAGGGCGCTGGTACATAGCGGTGGACGGCACCTCTCACACCGAACTTACCGCCAAGGCAACGGTGGCTGAACCGGGTAAGCTGTTAGCAAAACCGGGTAAGGTTGCGGCCTTGCAAGGCGGTGCATTAACCGCTGATGCGCAATTGCATTGGCAGGGCGCACCGTTTAGCGTCGCACTGGCAACGGTGAATGGGGAACTTCAAGCCAAGCTTGCCAAGGGCAGTTTGACGGATGTTGACCCCGGTTTGGGACGTTTACTGGGTTTGCTGGATGCGCAACGTTTGCCGACCCGACTGGCGTTGGATTTCCACGATATGACGGTGCAAGGCGTGGCGTTTGATGCCATCACCGGCAGTTTTCGTTTGAAAAACGGCGTGCTGACAACCCACGATACCCTCATCGAAGCCGCCGCAATGGTGGCGGGCATCGAAGGTAGTCTCGATCTGAGCCGCAAAACGTTGAATCATACCGTGACGGTCGTGCCAAACCTGCGCTCAACTTTGCCGGTGGTCGGCGTCGCCGTGGGTGGCCTTGGCGGTGGCGCGGCGATGTTGTTATGGAATTCCTTGACAGAAAAATCCGCCGCGCATCAGGTGCAAGCCGCCGGTGGTTTACGCTACCGAGTGACTGGCGCGTGGGACGCCCCGGAAATTATCGAGTTAAAAGCACCCTTCAAAAAGACGGATGTTGATGTTTTGATGCATTGAACAGACAATGAGATTACGCATACAGCAATGGGGAGATTCAGCATGGCGTTGATCGCAGCACTACAAATGGCAGCAGGCCCGCACGTTCCGGCCAATTTATTGGAGGCGGGACGTTTGATTAAAGAGGCAGCAGCACGCGGCGCAGGCATGGTAGTGCTTCCCGAAACTTTTGCCATGATGGGAGCCGCCGATGCCGATAAAGTGAAAGTCGCGGAAACCTTCGGGGAAGGGCCGATTCAGGCGTTCTTGAGCCAGCAAGCCCGCAAATACGGGGTGTGGATTATTGCAGGCACGATTCCACTGCGTTCTGACGATCCGGCGCGTTCTTATGCCGCCTCGCTCATGTACGATGCCAAAGGCAAGGTGGTGGCGCGTTACGACAAGATTCACCTCTTCGATGTCATGCTCAGCGAGAATCAGGAAGTTTATACCGAGAGCGACACAACTATGCCGGGTAAATCGCCCGTGGTGGTGGATACGCCGTTTGGCAAAGTCGGGATGTCAGTGTGTTACGACTTGCGTTTCCCGGAATTGTACCGACGCTTATCCGAGCAGGGGGCGCAAATTTTAGTGGTTCCCGCCGCCTTTACCGAATTGACGGGCAAGGCGCATTGGGAAGTGTTATTGCGGGCGCGGGCGATTGAAAACCTGTGCTACGTGGTTGCTCCCGGACAAGGCGGGTATCACGTCAGCGGACGCACGACCTACGGTCACAGCATGATTGTGGACTATTGGGGGCGGGTACGCGGGGTGTGTGAAAAAGGCGCTGGCGTGGTTTTGGCTGACATTGATTTGGATGCATTGCAACAAACCCGCAAGACCTTTCCGGTACTGTCCCACCGTTGCCCGACACAAAATATTAATCAAGGAACAGCATGAAACAGGCATACGATTTTGCTCGTGAGGCATTTTTTGCCCCGACGGGTTTGAGTGAAACGCATTTGGAACAAGTCTTTAGCCAGCTTCTAACTAAAGATACCACGCTGGCGGATTTGTATTTTCAGTCTGCCCGCCATGAATCTTGGGGCTTGGAAGAGGGCATTATCAAAAGCGGCAGTTATAGCATTGAGCAAGGTGTGGGCGTGCGCTCGGTCTGCGGTGAGCAAACCGGCTTTGCCTACAGCGGCGAAATCACGCTGCCTGCGTTGCTGGAATCTGCCAAAGCTGCGCGTGCGATCAGCCGTGCGGGGCAATCGGGCGCGGTAAATGCGTGGACAGTGCGTACCCCGCAACGCCCGCTTTACGGGCTGGATGACCCGCTGAACTCGCTTTCCGAAGACGATAAAATCAGCTTTCTGCGTCAAATTGACAGCATTGCGCGGGCAACCAGCCCTTACGTGCGCCAAGTCATGGCGAGCATGGTAGCCGTGCATGAAATCATTTTGGTGGTGGATGAAACCGGGCGCATGACCGCTGACGTGCGTCCGTTAGTACGCGCCAATGTTTCCGTTATCGTGGAACGCAATGGGCAAACCGAAAGTGCGACGGCTGGCGGTGGCGGGCGTTTCAACCTCGATTACTTCGTGAGTGGCAATAAGGCGCAAGAGTACGCCGAAGAAGCGGTGCGCAAAGCCTTGATCAATCTGGATGCGGAAGCCGCGCCAGCGGGCAATATGACCGTGGTATTGGGCAATGGTTGGCCCGGTGTCTTATTGCACGAAGCGATTGGGCACGGGCTGGAAGGCGATTTTAACCGCAAAGGCACCTCGGCATTTGCCGGGCGGATTGGCGAACAAGTGGCAGCCAAAGGCATTACCGTGGTGGATGACGGCACGCTGGAACAACGCCGTGGCTCGTTAAGCGTGGATGATGAAGGCACGCAAACGCAATGCACCACGCTGATCGAAGACGGCATTCTCAAAGGTTATTTATTTGACCGTCAGAATGCGGCATTGATGGGGACACAATCCACTGGCAATGGTCGGCGTCAGTCTTACGCCAATTTGCCGATGCCGCGCATGACCAATACCTACATGCGGGCGGGGGACTATGATCCGGCAGAAATCATTGCGTCGGTGGAGAAAGGCATTTACGCGGTGAATTTCTCTGGCGGGCAAGTCGACATTACGTCGGGGAAATTCGTGTTTTCTGCCTCGGAAGCGTATCAAATCGAAAACGGCAAAATCGGTAAACCTTTGAAGAACGCCACGTTGATCGGTAATGGCCCGGATGTGTTAACCCGCGTCAGCATGATCGGCAATGATTTGCAACTGGATACCGGCATCGGCGTGTGCGGTAAAGACGGGCAAAGCGTACCCGTGGGCGTGGGTCAACCAACACTTCGGGTTGACGGTTTAACCGTTGGCGGCACAGCGACAGCATAAGGATAATGACCATGATTGAACTCGACAACCGTTTCGACCTCTCGACTGAATTTCAAGCGATGGCGGAGCAGGTGCTGGCGGCAGCCAAAGCCAAAGGCGCGACAGCGGCTGAACTCGACATCGACAAAAGCATGGGGCTTTCGGTCGAAGTGCGCATGGGGCAGGTGGAGAAGCTGCAATACCACCGTGATCAGGGTATTAATCTCGCGGTGTATTTTGGGCATCGCAAAGGCTATGCCTCGACGGGTGATTTTTCGCCGCAAGCCTTGGAGGATACTTTGGAGGCGGCGTGCCGGATTGCGCGTTATACCTCGGAAGACGATTTCAACGGTTTGGCGGATGCGGAACGCATGGCGAGCGAATTTCCGAAGCTGGATTTGTACCATCCGTGGGAATTGAATGCGGACATGGCCATTGACATGGCGCTGCAAACCGAAGCGGTGGCGCGTGAACACGATGCCCGCATTACCAATAGCGAAGGCGCGGGCGTGGATAGCTACGCGGGCATGAGTTTGTACGCGAATTCGCACGGTTTCATGGGGGTTAGTCACAGCACGCGCCATTCCCTGAGCTGTTCGGTGGTGGCGCAAGATGGCGAGTCCATGCAGCGCGATTACTGGTACAGCGTATCGCGCGTGCCGGGGTTGCTGGAATCGGCGGATAGTGTAGGCGCGGAGGCAGCGCAACGCACGGTGCGGCGCTTGAATGCGCGTTCCTTGTCTACCCGTGAAGCGCCGGTATTGTTTGTGCCGCAAATGGCGCGGGGGTTGGTTGGGCAATTGGTGTCAGCCATCAGTGGTGGTTCGCAATACCGCAAAGCCAGCTTTTTGCTGAATTCGATTGGGCAACAAGCCTTCCCCGATTTCGTGCAGTTGCGTGAAGACCCGTTGATTCGTCAAGCCTTGGGTAGCCGTTCCTACGATGCCGAAGGCGTGGCAACGCAAGCGCGGGATATTGTCAAAGATGGCATTATTCAAGGCTATTTCCTTGGCAGTTACAGCGCTCGCAAGTTGGGAATGCAAAGCACGGGCAGTGCGAGTGGCGCAACCAATCTGTTGCTGGCGGATACGGGGGTGAGTTTCCCTGATTTGTTGGCGCAAATGGGTACGGGATTGATGGTAACGGAATTGATTGGCAGCGGTGTCAATGGCATTACCGGCGATTATTCGCGGGGTGCGGTGGGTTACTGGGTCGAAAACGGCATGATTGTGCATCCGGTGGAAGAGGTGACGATTGCCGGAAATTTGAAGGCTATGTTCCAAGGCATCGTCGCGATTGGGGATGATGTGGATGCGCGTGGTAGTATCCGTACCGGGTCGATTTTGATTGATAAAATGACCATTGCCGGTCAATAGTTTAAAGGAAGTGTATGAGTCAGTTTGAGAATGTCAGCGTTACTAAAACAGCGAATGTGTATTTTGAGGGTAAGTGCGTCAGTCACACCGTGACGCTGGCGGATGGCACCCGTAAGAGCGTGGGGGTGATTTTACCGTCTACCTTGACGTTTAATACGGGTGCGCCGGAGATTATGGAATTGTTGCAAGGTCGCTGCCGTGTGCGCTTGGCGGGCAGTGATGCTTGGGTCGATTACGCCGGTGGGCAATCGTTTGAGGTGGGTGCAAATTCATCTTTCGATATTGAAACCTTGGCAGATTTGCACTACGTGTGCCACTTCGGTTGATTAATGGCTGATGTGTTGGGCGGGGCGAGTTAAGGCTTGCCCGTCCAGCATTGCCTGATTGCCTTCCAGTGTTAATCTGCCTTCCACAAACCATTTGAGCGCCTGTGGGTAGATGATGTGTTCCTGCTCTTGTATCCGTTGCGCAAGGCTTTGTTCCGTATCGCTGGGTAACACCGGCACTTTGGCTTGAATAATCACCGGGCCACCATCCAATTCTGGGGTCACGAAATGTACGCTCACGCCGTGTTCATGCCCGCCATCTTCCAATACGCGCCGATGGGTATTAATACCTTTGTACAGTGGCAATAGGGAAGGGTGGATATTCAGCATTCGTCCCGCGTAATGGCGCACAAAATCGGGGGTGAGGATGCGCATAAAACCCGCCAACACCACCAAATCCGGCTCGAAACCGTCAATCTGCGCTTGCAAGGCTTGATCGAATGCGGCGCGGCTGTCAAAGCGGGTGTGATCCAGCGTGACGGTCGGAATTCCGGCATCGGTAGCGCGTTGCAAGCCATACACCTCGGCGCGATTGCTGATCACCGCCACAATCCGCGCCCTGAGGCGACCGGCTTTAATCGCGTCGATAATGGCTTGCAAATTGCTGCCGCTGCCTGAAATCAGCACTACCAAGGCAGGCAGTGCTGTATGCTGATCAATCGACATACTGGACGAAAGGGGTATCGCTGTCAGAAGCATCCATCGTGCCAATTTGCCAAGCTTTGATGTTTTCCAAGCGGCAAGTGCTAATGATTTCTTCGGATTTATCGGCGGGAACGACCAAGATCATGCCGATGCCGCAGTTGAAGGTGCGTAGCATTTCGTCATCCGCCACGCCGCCTTTTTCCTGCAACCAGTTGAAGATTTCGGGGCGTTGCCAGCTACTCAAACTGATTTTAGCTTTGGTGCGGGCAGGCAAGACACGCGGTAAATTTTCGGTTAAACCACCGCCCGTGATGTGTGCGACGGCGTGCAAATCGTAGCGGCGCATTAAGCCGAGAATCGCTTTGACGTAAATGCGGGTCGGTTCCAGTAAAGTACGCCCTAAGGTGCTGTCACCAAAGGCTTCATCCAATGACGCGCCACTGACTTCAATGATTTTGCGAATCAATGAATAACCGTTGGAATGCGGGCCACTGGAAGCCAATCCAATCAGCACGTCATTGCGGTGTACGCGGGAATTGTCGAGAATATTGTCACGTTCCACCACGCCGACGCAGAAGCCAGCGAGGTCGAAATCGTCACCGTGATACATGCCCGGCATTTCGGCTGTTTCGCCGCCTGCGAGTGCTGCACCGGCTTGGGAACAGCCTTCGGCGATACCGGCAATGACTCTTTCAGCCATATCAACGTCGAGTTTGCCGGTGGCGAAGTAGTCGAGGAAAAATAACGGCTCTGCACCGCTGACGATAATGTCATTGACGCACATTGCTACCAAGTCAATGCCAATCGTGTCGTAAATGCCGGTGTCGATCGCGAGGCGGAGTTTGGTGCCTACGCCATCCGTGCCGGATACCAACACCGGATTTTTGTAGTGTGACGGGATCGACATGAGTGCGCCAAAGCCGCCCAATCCGCTGAGCATTTCAGGGCGTTTGGTGCGTTGCGCATGGGGTTTGATGCGTTCTACCAGCGTGTTACCTGCGTCAATATCAACGCCAGCGTCACGGTAGGTCAAAGAAGGTTTGCTTGAATCCATTAAGCCTGTCTCGGTTAGGGCAGCCACAAATCGCGGATTCTAACATAGCCACCCATCGGCTGACACACAGAAAATCCAACCTTTGTTTGAAAAAACACTGGAAATCGCCGAACACTTTGCGTAACATATGCATCCTTCGGAGAGCTGGCAGAGTGGTCGAATGCGGCGGTCTTGAAAACCGTTGAGGGTTAAACCTCCGGGGGTTCGAATCCCTCGCTCTCCGCCACCAATATCAAAGGGTTGCATCGTTTTTACGGTGCAGCCCTTTTTTATTGCCTGCTAGTTGCTCAAGCGGCGAGTAGGGATTCAGCGGGAATGCCCAAATCTTTGTG
Source organism: Candidatus Thiothrix sulfatifontis (assembly GCA_022828425.1). NCBI lineage: Bacteria > Pseudomonadati > Pseudomonadota > Gammaproteobacteria > Thiotrichales > Thiotrichaceae > Thiothrix > Candidatus Thiothrix sulfatifontis. The sequence continues at coordinate 2,953,336 of CP094685.1, read as the reverse complement.
CAGCCTTTTAATCATGTTAAGGGTTAGCGGACGTTTGCGATTGAGCACTTCGTAAATGCGGTTAGTTTGCCCGATCATGGGGATGAGATCTTTCACTTCCAGCCCGCGTTGTTCCATGGCGAATTTGATGGCTTCGATGGGATCAGGGGCTGCCATTGGGTAGTGTTCGCGCTCCCATGCTTCTACCAGTGTTGTCAGTACGTCGAGGCGGTCGCCTTCGGGCGTGCCATAGGCGGCAGTCATTAGGCTGCTGATGATGGTTAGTGTGTCTTGGTAGTCTTGTTCGGTGTGGATAGGTTTAATGTTCATATTTTGCCTCAGATGGTTTGTGCGTCTATCGCGTCGTATTGGGCGTGTGTGCCGATGAAACGCACGTACATGATGCGGTAGGGGTAGTTGATCCAGACGATCAGGCGGTATTTGTTGCCTGCGATGTTGAAGACTACGCGCCCATCTCGCAGGATGCTGGCATTGCCAAAATCAGCTTTTACGTCAGCGGGTGCTTCCCAGTCAGCTTTTAGGGCGTGCCTGTACCATGCCAGTATGGGTTCTATGGCATCGGCATAATGCGGAGATTCTTCCCAGAAGTGTTTTAATTATGCCTACTGTTTTTGAAACTGCGTTAATATAGCGCCTTTCTGCAATACACGCATGGAACAAGAGTTATGTTGGACCCAAAACGTTTAAGAACCGATCTGGATGCAATCGCGGCACAATTGGCACGACGCGGTTTCAAGCTGGATGTGGATACCATCCGCGCGGTCGAAGAGCGCCGCAAAGCCTTACAAGTGGATACCCAAACCTTACAAAATGAACGTAACTCGCGTTCCAAAACCATTGGGCAAGCCAAAGCGAAGGGCATAGACATTCAACCCTTACTCACCGAAGTCGCGGATATGGGCGACACGCTCAAGGAAAAAGAGCAGCAACTCGCCAGTTTACAAGCCGAGCTTGATGCCATTGTGATGGGCATTCCCAATGTGCTGGACGCTTCGGTGCCCGACGGCAAAGATGAAAATGCCAATGTTGAAATTCGCCGCTGGGGTGAGCCGCCCGCGTTTGATTTTGAACCCAAGGATCACGTTGACCTCGGTTTACCGAATGGGTGGATGGATTTTGATGCGGGTGCAAAACTTACCGGCTCACGTTTCGTGGTGATGCGCGGCGCAATGGCGCGGCTGCACCGGGCGCTGATTCAGTTCATGCTTGATACGCACACGCAGGAACACGGTTACACCGAAGCGTATGTGCCGTACATGGTGAATGCGGACAGTTTGCGTGGCACGGGGCAGTTGCCGAAATTTGCCGAAGATTTGTTTAAGCTGGAAGGCGAACAAGGGTATTACCTGATTCCGACCGCTGAAGTGCCGGTCACGAATCTGGCACGCGATACCATTATTGATGCTGCCGAATTGCCGGTGAAATACGCTTGCCATACGCCGTGTTTCCGTTCCGAAGCGGGTTCCTACGGCAAGGATACCCGTGGCTTGATCCGCCAACATCAGTTTGAGAAAGTGGAAATGGTGCAATTGGTGCGCCCGGAAGATTCCACGCAAGCATTGGAAAGTTTGACGGGCAATGCCGAAGCGATTTTGCAAAAGTTGGGGCTGCCGTACCGGGTGATTGTATTGTGTGCAGGCGATACCGGCTTTTCCTCGATGAAAACTTATGATCTTGAAGTCTGGCTGCCGGGTCAGCAAAAATACCGTGAGATTTCATCGTGTTCTGTTTTCGGGGATTTTCAGGCACGCCGCATGATGGCGCGTTACCGTAACCCTGAAACCGGCAAGCCGGAGTTGCTGCACACGTTGAACGGTTCTGGGTTAGCAGTGGGGCGCACCTTGGTCGCTGTGCTGGAAAATTACCAGGAAGCCGACGGGCGCATTCGTATTCCCGCTGTGTTACGCGGGTACATGGGTAACGCTGAGTATCTGTGAGAAATCAGGGAAATACCGCATTAACTTGATACTGCGCAATGTAAATGGCATGGGGTCGGGTATTATGTGGTTTTTTCACCCCGTCCGGCAAAGCCAACGATTGGATATTGCAATATGAGTACTGAACAAGTCATCCTGCCCAAAGCCTCCCTCCAGCCGCGTTCGGTGGAAGGCCGCTTTCGTAACATTAAAACCGCGATTTTGCTGCTAGGCTATGCGGTGTTTTTTTTACTGCCGTGGGTGCGTTGGGAACGCGCGGTAGGCCCCGATCAGGCAATTTTGTTTGACATTCCGGGGCGGCGTTATTACATGTTCGACTTGGTAATGCACGCGCAGGATATTTTCTGGTTGACCGCGCTCCTGTTTTTGGCGGCGGTACTGTTGTTCTTCGTGACCACCTTGTTCGGGCGGGTGTTCTGCGGGTATTTTTGTTTCCAAACCCTGTGGATGGACGCTTTCCGTTGGATGGAGCGTTGGGTGCAAGGCGACCGGGTAGCGCGGTTGCGCTTGGAAAAACAGCCTTGGAATTTTGAGAAAATTCGCAAGATTGGTTCGACTCATGCGTTGTGGCTGCTGTTGTCCATGTGGACTGGGTTAAGTTTTGCACTCTATTGGGGCGATGCGTTTGAATTAACTGCCGGGTTCTTTACCGGCACCGCTCCTGCTGCGGTTTACGGCACCGTGATGATTCTGATGACCACGACGTATTTGACCGCAGGCTGGGCAAAAGAACACGTGTGTTTGCACATTTGCCCTTATTCACGTTTCCAAAGCGTTATGTTTGACCAAGATACCATGATCGTGTCGTATGATGCGCAGCGCGGCGAAGGCAAATCCGGGCGCGTCAAGCCGGTGAAAGAAATGCGTGACCATGCAACCCGTCAGGATACAGGGCATGGCGATTGCATCGACTGCGGTTTGTGCGTGCAAGTTTGCCCGACCGGAATCGACATCCGTAACGGCTTGCAGATCGGTTGTATTCACTGCGCGTTGTGCATTGATGCGTGCGACGGCATTATGGATAAGCAGGGTTGGGAGCGCGGTTTGATCCGATACACCTCTGAACATGCGCTAGAAGGCGGTAAAACCAAAATTTTCAAGTTACGCACCGTGGGTTACGGCCTCGCTACCTTGTTGGCGGCGGTCTATTTGGTGTGGAGCATTGCCAGCAGCAAACAACTGGAAGTGACTGCCGTACAAATTCGCAGCCCCTTGTATGTTACCCTGTCGGATGGACGTATCCAGAACAGCTACGAAGTCAAAATTAACAACAAAACCATGGAAGCAGCGCGTTATACCTTGGCGATTGAGGGTTTGCCCAATGCTGAAATGGAATTGCAGATCAATGATTTGAGCGTGAAGCCGGATTCAACTCTGCGTGTCTTGGCAAAAATCCGCTATACTATGCAACCCGGTGAGGCAGGCAAAAATCACGACTTCCAGTTCAGGCTCACGCCGTCGGAAGGTAAAGTGACTGAGCCGGTCATCATCCCTTCACACTTTATGACTCCGTAAGGTTGCATGGAAAATCAAAATATAGCATTCACATTAGGGGTCGGCGTACTGGCTGCGCTGGCACTGTTTGTGTTGTTTTACAAGGTCTGGAAACGCCCCGGTAAGCTGGCCTCACTGCTGACGTTTTTGGTGGTGCTGTCGGTTTACGTGCCCTTAGCGGTATTGTATTGGGCAAGTTTGGATGTGTTCGCCATCCACTTTGCCTTTTTCACCATGGCAGCGGTATTGCCCGGTATCATTGTCGGTAATCGACGCGGCACACAGGTGGATAGCGGCAGGCTGCATTGGGGGCCGGGAATTATCATTGGATTTTTCATGATCTTGGTGATTGTGGACTCTACGATTATTACCTTGGCAAATAGCGGCGCCAGTGCCGACTTTATCCGCAAGTTTCTGCCGGAACCACGCCGTGAAAGTGCTAAAAATGTCATTTCGGCTTTTCCCGGTACCGTTTCCAATGATTACCAGAAAAAGTATGATTTGTATAACAGCTACATTGATCAATTGAAAATGCAGCAGGAACGTGGCTGGCAAGTCGCCGATGGTTGGCTGGAAAAGCCGCAACCGAATAAAGTCAGCATGTTCCGCATCCATGTCACCGACAAAGCCGGTCAAGCGGTGACAGGCGGTCAAGTGCAAGTGTCTTTTTTACGGCCTTCCGCTAAAGCATTGGATGTCACCTTGGATTTGCCTGAAGCTGCGCCTGGGTTTTACGGTCAACCGATTGCCCTACCTGCACCAGGCGCTTGGGATATGGTCATGACGATCAAACGGGGTGATGATATTCACGAAGTGAAAGGCAGCACTTGGATTGGCGAGCAACGATAAGCCACTATGAGTGAATTCCCTTTACAAGTTGCCCCCGGCGCTTGCTTTCATTGTGGTCAGCCCGTGCCAGCGGGCAAGCCTTATCATGTCAAGATTGATAACCAGCCGCGTGAAATGTGCTGCACCGGCTGTCAAGCGGTGGCGCAAGCCATTGTCGACAATAACCTCACCGATTATTACCGTTTCCGCACCGAAATCAGCGATAAACCCGATGATTTGGTACCGGAAGCGTTGCGGCAGCTACAAGTCTACGATTCCCCAGAATTGCAAAAATCGTTCGTGCGCGAAACCGGCGCAAATATTCGGGAAGCGTCGTTGATCTTAGAAGGCATTGTGTGTGCTGCGTGTGTTTGGCTTAACGAGCATCACGTCAAGCAACTGGATGGCGTGTTGGAGTTCCGCATCAATTATTCCACACACCGCGCTACCTTGCGGTGGGATAACGAGCGCTTGAATTTAAGTCAGGTGTTGCAATCCATTTCTGAAATCGGTTATCACGCACACCCGTTTGACCCGCGTCGGCTGGAATCCCTGCAAAAAAAGGAAAAGTCGGCTGCTTTGCGGCGCATTGCCATCGCGGGTTTGGGCATGATGCAGGTGATGATGATTGCCATCGCAATGTATGTCGGCGCGGTGTCGGATATGGATACCGGAATGCGCGATTTCTTGCGCTGGATCAGTTTGATCATGACCACCCCCGTGGTGTTTTATTCGGCAAAGGTGTTTTTCAGTTCGGCGTGGCGTGATTTACGGCGCGGGCGCTTCGGCATGGACGTGCCGGTGTCACTGGCCATCGCGATTGCGTTTAGCGCCAGCGTCTGGGCAACGTTTACCGGCGGTGGTGAAGTTTATTTCGACTCGGTGACAATGTTCACTTTTTTCCTGTTGACTGGCCGCTATTTGGAAATGACGGCGCGGCACAAGGCGGGACAAGTGGCAGAGGCGTTGGTGCGCTTAATGCCCGCGACCGCGACGCGCTTGCGCGACGGCGAACAGGAAGTGATTCCGGTCAGCCAGCTTGAACTCGGTGATTACGTCCTGATAAAGCCGGGCGAGGTGGTGCCAGCCGATGGCGTTGTTACCGACGGCACGAGTAGCACCAATGAGTCGTTATTGACGGGTGAAAGCCTGCCGTGCCAGAAACAGCGTGGCGATGCATTGGTTGGTGGCACGGTGAACATGGAAAGCCCGCTGACGATGCGTGTCGACAAAGTAGGCGATAGCACCGTATTGGCGGCGATCATTCGTTTGCTGGAGCGGGCGCAAGCGGAAAAGCCGGAATTGGCACGCTTGGCGGAAAAAGTGGCTTCGCGCTTTGTGCCATTGATTTTAATCACCTCGGTGGCAGTGTTTGCTTGGTGGTATCAACACCAGCCTGCGGAGGCATTCTGGATTGCTTTGTCGGTGTTGGTTATTACTTGCCCGTGCGCCTTCTCGTTGGCGACGCCAGCGGCGCTGACGGCTGCCACGGGTTTGCTAACGTCCAAAGGCGTGTTGACGACCCGGGGTCATGCTTTGGAAACCTTGGCGCGGATCAATCACATTATTTTCGATAAGACGGGCACACTGTCGCACGGGCATTTGGAAGTGGTTGAGGTGCAAATGGTGGGCGCAGCTTCGGCACAGCTTTGCCAGCAAATAGCCGCCGGGCTAGAAATGGCATCGGAACATCCCGTTGCCCAAGCGCTGGTACGCCTCAGCGACAGCCCTGCCAAGGTGCTTGAGCTAACCGCAGCGTCGGGGCGTGGCGTGAAAGGCGTATACGCTGGCAAGCATTACCGGATTGGTACTCGCGTGTTTGTTGAGGAATTGACCCAGTGCGAATTGCCTGCGAATGTGTCAGACGCTGGTGAGCGTTCGCAAATTTTTCTCGGTGCGGACGATGGCTGGCTGGCCATTTTCAGCCTTGCGGATCAGCTACGCGCTGAAGCAGCGCAAATGGTGCAAGAGTTGCAAGCGTTAGGGATTACCGTGACTTTGCTGAGTGGCGATTCCCCGCCTGTGGTTGCTGCTGTTGCTCAGCAATTGGGTATTTCTCATGCACACGGCGGGCAATTGCCGGATGCGAAGTTGGCGTACTTGCGGCATTTGCAATCCCAAGGGGCGATCGTGGCAATGGTTGGCGATGGGGTGAACGATGCGCCCGTGTTAGCAGGTGCGCCGGTGTCGATTGCGATGGGCAGTGGCTCCCAATTGGCTCAAGCCAGCGCTGACATGGTGTTATTATCCGAGAATTTACGACAACTGCCGTTTGCAGTACGCACTTCACGGCGGATGCAAACCATCATCAAGCAAAACTTCTTATGGACAATTGCCTATAATCTGCTGGCTATTCCTTTGGCAGCGACTGGCATGGTAGCGCCGTGGATGGCAGCAATTGGCATGTCTGCCAGCTCTTTGGTCGTGGTGCTGAATTCATTACGCCTGAAAAATGATTAATCTTGGTCTATAATGGCATGTTTGGTTGAGGTGTAATGCGATGGATGCCTTGTACTTGCTGATTCCGATAGCACTCGGCGTAATGATCGTGGTGGTGGTAGCTTTCATTTATACCGTTAGAAGCGGTCAATACGATGATTTGGAAGGACCCGCGCACCGCATCTTGATGGATGACGATGACCCGCGCATCCCCGGCAATCACGTTGTGCCCGCCGTGCCCGCTGCAACCGCCGTGAATGAGGAAGAGAAGAAAAGTGCGTAATGTCAGCGCGTCAAGCAATGTGCCGTTCGTCGCCACTTATCCTCTCTACATCATTTTATTCGTAAAGCTGAACATATCATTAACCATAATGTGAAAATTGTTCTATGCTATCTATAACAAATTCCTTTGGTGATGACTGCCTGGGTTTTTTGATAGATTTTTTTAAACATTGATCAGTAGTAAATATTCGGGAATGAATAACCGAAGCAGGGATGAAAAGGATAATTTCCCTGTGGGGTTTGCTAAGACTGGTAATAGGAGAATAGGTAATCGTATGGCTGATAGAAGATTACAGGTCTTTCACGCGGTGGCTCGACTGTTGAGCTTCACCAAGGCAGCAGAAGTGCTGCACATGACACAACCGGCGGTAACATTCCAGATTCGTCAGTTAGAAGACCAGTTTGACACTCGCTTGTTTGACCGGACGCACAACCGTGTTTCCCTGACCGAAGCGGGCAAGATCGTGTTCGAGTACTCTGAGCGTATTTTTGAGCAATACAGCGAAATGGAAAACGCCATTCGTGAAATGACCAATGACATCAGCGGTTCGTTGACCATCGGAGCGAGCACGACCATTTCGGAATACATGCTGCCGTCATTGCTGGGTGAGTTTAATTCCAAAAACCCTGACGTCAGATTGCGCTTACGTGTGTCGAACACCGAGGGCATTGTGTCGATGGTGGAAAACAACGTGATTGATCTTGGCGTTGTCGAAGGCATGGTCAACAATAAAAACTTGCTGGTAGAAGTTTGCCGCCAAGACGATTTGGTGCTGATTGTTCCACCGACACACGCATTGGCAAGCAAAACCGCTGTCAAGCTGAAAGACGTGCTGGATTATCCGTTCATCTGCCGTGAAGAAGGTTCCGGCACACGTGAAGTGGTACTCGACTACCTGTATGCCTTGGGCATGGACAAACACGCAATGAACGCTTGTTTGGAACTGGGTAGCCCGGAAGCGGTAAAAGGTGCAGTGGAAGCCGGTATGGGCGTCTCCATTGTTTCCAGCGCCAGCATCGGCAAAGAACTGAAGCTTTGTTCCTTGGTAGCCATTCCGCTTGATCCGCCACTGACACGTGACTTCTCGTTTGTGCGCCAGCGTCAAAAGTTCAAAGTCCGTGCGATGGAAGAGCTGCTGGAGTTTGCACGCGGTTATTGCGAAAACCTCAAAAAGCAGAAATAAAATCCGTGTTGGGTACAGCGCATCTTGCTGTACCCCGGATTCTTAGTATTCGATAGGAAATCCCCATGTTACCCGGTATGCCACAACCAACCGGCTCTGCCGAAGAAAAGCGTCTTCGCAAGCTCTACCGCGATATGAGTTCACACGATCAGGCAACCCTGCTGCGGTTTGCCGAATTCCTCGCAGGCTCACCCACGCTTGACGCTGAACCCATGACCGAATTCCCTACTCCCGAAGCTATTTCGCGCCCCGAACAGGAAAATGTGGTCAAAGCGATTAAACGCTTGACGGCTACCTACCCGATGATTCCGCGTGAACGTTTGTTGAACGAAACATCGAGTCTGATGACCGCACATGTGATTCATGGCAAATCAGCGACGGCGGTGATTGATGAGCTGGAAGTGATGTTTGCACAGCATTACACCACGCTGAAGACTGAGTTTGAAGAGAAAGAAACCCCAGCTTCACTCTAGCCCGAACACGCGCGCTCGGATGTGTCCAATCTGATCACGCACTGCGGCGGCTTGCTCAAATTCCAAATTCTTGGCGTGCTGGAACATTTTTTCTTCCAACTTTTTGATCTGCTTGAGCGCCTGATCAGGCGTTAAGCTGCGGTATTCAGCCGCGTCTTCGGCAACCTTCTTTTCCCCGCGTGTTTTGCCTTTGCCCTTGGTGGCATTGGCGTAAGCGCCTTCCATCACATCGGCAATGCGCTTGCGAATGGTTTGCGGGGTAATGCCTTGTGCTTCATTGTGGGCAAGCTGTTTGGCGCGGCGGCGGCTGGTTTCGCTCATCGCTTTGCGCATGGATTCGGTGATTTTGTCGGCGTACAGAATCGCTTTGCCTTCGGAATTGCGGGCGGCGCGTCCGATGGTTTGGATCAGCGAGCGTTCGGAACGCAGGAAACCTTCTTTATCCGCATCCAAAATCGCTACCAGTGAAACTTCCGGTATATCCAAGCCTTCCCGCAGCAAGTTAATCCCTACCAGCGCATCGAATTCGCCTTTGCGCAAGTCGCGGATAATTTCGACGCGCTCCACGGTGTCGATGTCGGAATGCAGGTAGCGTACCTTGATGTTGTGTTCCATCAGGTAATCGGTGAGGTCTTCCGCCATGCGCTTGGTCAGGGTTGTGACCAGCGTGCGTTCATTGCGCAAGGCGCGTTCGCTGATTTCGGACATGACGTTATCGACTTGCGAGAGGATCGGGCGAACTTCCACTTCGGGGTCGACTAGTCCGGTGGGGCGTACCACTTGTTCGGCGATATTGTCGGAATGTTCCAGCTCATACGTGCCGGGGGTCGCGGAAACGTGGATGGCTTGCGGAATCAGTTTCTCGAATTCGTCAAAGCGCAGCGGGCGATTATCGAGTGCGGAGGGCAGGCGGAAGCCGTAATCGACCAGCGTGCTTTTGCGCGAATAATCACCTTTGTACATGCCGCCGAATTGCGGGATGGTGACGTGGGCTTCGTCGATGAACACGATGGCATTGCGCGGCAAGTAATCGAACAGGCACGGCGGTGGTTCACCCGCTGGGCGTTTCGAGAGGTAGCGCGAATAGTTTTCGATGCCGGAACAGTAGCCGGTTTCGACAATCATTTCGATGTCGTATTGGGTACGCTGTTCGAGGCGTTGCGCTTCCACTAAGCGGTCGTTTTCGCGCAAGACTTTCAGGCGTTCTTTGAGTTCGGCTTTGATGTAGTCGATGGCTGCCAGCAACACTTCACGCGGGGTAACGTAGTGCGTTTTGGGGTAAACCGTCAGGCGTGGCACGCGGCGCAGCACTTCGCCAGTCAGCGGGTCGAAATAACTCAAATTCTCGATTTCGTCGTCGAAAAGTTCGATGCGAATGGCTTCTTTGTCGGATTCGGCGGGGTGCACGTCGATGACTTCGCCGCGTACCCGAAACGTGCCGCGTTGCAGGTCGAGATCATTGCGGCTGTATTGCATTTCGGCGAGGCGACGCAGCAGGGTACGTTGGTCGATGCGGTCGCCGCGCACCAATATCAGCAGCATTTTCAAATACGATTCGGGGTCGCCCAAGCCGTAAATCGACGAAACGGTGGCGATAATAATGACATCTTTGCGCTCGAACAGGTTGCGCGTGGCGGAAAGGCGCATTTGTTCGATGTGGTCATTGATGGCGGAATCTTTTTCGATGTACACGTCTTTGGACGGCACATAGGCTTCTGGCTGGTAATAATCGAAGTAGGAAACGAAGTATTCCACCGCATTGTTGGGGAAGAATTCTTTCATTTCGCCGTAAAGCTGGGCTGCCAGCGTTTTATTGTGTACCAGAATAATCGCGGGGCGCTGGGTTTGTTGGATGATGTTCGCCATCGTGAAGGTTTTGCCCGAACCCGTCACGCCCAGCAGGGTTTGGTGCAGCAAGCCGTCGTTTAAGCCATTGACCAGCGAGCAGATGGCTTCCGGTTGGTCGCCAGCGGGCTGGTAGGTGGTGTGGAGCTGAAAGGTTTGTGCTTCGGTCATCATGGAATCCCCAGCAATTTGTGGGTTTGAACACTCAATTTCCATTGCGGGTACTGCATACAATACGCAATCGCCGCTTTGGTGTTTTTGGCTTGTGCCGCACCATCCATTGCTTGCAGGTAGAAGTGCTGGAAGTCCAGCCCTGCAAAGCGTTCTGGCATGGCGAGCGGTTGGGGGTACACCAACTTCAACTCATTGCCCGTTGTTAGCACGATGTCGCTGTCGGCTTTGGGGCTGACGCAGAGCCAGTCGATGCCTGCGGGGGCGGGTTTTGTGCCGTTGGTTTCTACCGCAATCTCGAAGTTTTCTTGGTGTAAAGCGTCGATCAGGGCTTTATCCAATTGCAATAGCGGTTCGCCGCCCGTGAAAACGATGAAGCGGTTCATGTCTTTTTTTACGCCGATCCACCATTCTTGAATGATCGCCGCGACTAAGGCCTTGGCATCGCGGAATTTGCCGCCGTTGACCCCATCCACGCCCACAAAGTCGGTGTCGCAGAAGTTGCAGACGGCTTTAGCACGGTCGGCTTCTAGCCCTGACCACAGATTGCATCCGGCAAAGCGGCAAAAGATCGCGGGGCGACCGGCGTGGAAGCCTTCGCCTTGCAAGGTGTAGAAAATTTCTTTGACGGAATAGGTCATACAGGTAGCCCCGGTTCGTGTTCACCCCATGATAGCACCACGCCACAGCCCGGTGTTTCGTACAGGTCGATGCGGTCGAGTTGCGGCAATCCCGGTGAGGCTTGGGTGCGTATCCAACGAGCAACGCTGGCGGGGTTGGGTTCGTCCAGCCCGGTTAAGTCGTTGAGGTTGTGGTGGTCGAGTTGTTTGTAGATCGGCTTGAATTGCGCTTTTACGTCGCCGTAATCGACAGTCCAGCCCATTACGGTGTCGAGCGGGGCGGTGAGGTGCAGGCGCAGTAAGTAGCTGTGTCCGTGCAGGCGGCGCACGCTGTCGGCGGGGTCGGCGCGGGTCAGGGTTAGGGCGCTTTCAAAGCGTTGGTCTTTCCAGATGCGGTAATGTTGCCCGTCGTAGTGGCAGCCTGCGGTGACGGTTTCGTAGACGCTGACCCATGAGAGCGCGTCGAGTTCGGGCTTGAGGCGTTCCCATAGCCATGCGGCGAGGGTTTCGCTGGTGGGGTTGTCTAAACCGGGGATGTCGTTGAGGCAGTGGTGGTGTAATTGGTCGTGCAGGGGGTGCCAGACGGCGGCGAGGCGGTCGAAGTCTACGCCCATGTCTTGCGCTTGCAGGTTTTGGTTGGCGTGTAGGATGACCTCGAAACCGTGGCCGTGCATCCTTCCGCATTGGTGTCCGGGGGCGACGTTGGGCAGGCGGTGCGCGGCTTCAAAGCGGAAACGTCGCCAGATGTGGGCATTGTCGGCAAGGTCGAGGTCTGCGCCTTGGTGCAAGGTGCTTTGCACGCCGACCGAGGCAACGCTGGGCAGGGCCAGGCGGGCGCGTATCCAGCGGGCGAGGTTTTCATCCGTGGGCATTGGCAGGAATTGGTTGAGGTCGTTGTAGTCGAGTGGCGCAACGCTGTGGGCGAGTTGTTGGCGTAGGGCTTCGACGGAGCTTGCACCGATGGCGCGGACTTTGGCGAGAAAGCTGTGTCCGTGCAGGCGACGGGCGGGGTGTGCGGCGGAAAGGGGGTATTGCCCTAGGGCATTTTCGACGCGGCAGGCGGCTTCAAAGGGGGCGGCGGCGACGTAAAACAGGGTTTCGTTCATGGGATAGCGCGGGCTTGCTGGGAATCAAGCGGGAATTATGGCGTAGGCGGGGGCGTTGCGCTATGTTTTCGGTATATTTGTCAGGCTGCCATCTTTATAGGGATGACGGGATATGAGTATCTTCACACAGTGCCAACACCTTGGCGGGAAGTTTGTTTGGTTGGCTGTCCCACCATAAAAATGTGTGAGTATCTAACAGCAGCCTCATTCTGTACCGAGCCAGAAATCGTCTGATAAGGGCGCATCGAAATCAGCAGTCATCACCGCACAACCAGCGTGTAAGCCAGCCTGACGTGTTGTCGGCATAGCAGATCGGGCAAGGGGCGCACTGTATTTATTGAAGAGAAACTCAACAAAATTAAGTATTTCTCGTTGAACACTCTCCGGCAAACGGCGGGTGTGTTCAGTGATTAGCTCTACTGTACCCATGATGGTATTACTCCAGTTGTTTCTCTTGGGTCAGTATAGCCAAGGATGCCGCTGTTGACCATTTTCGGTGTAGCACGGCATTTCCCGCGCATCAACGTGGTGTATTAAAATCAGGCTTTGACGTTGGCACAAACGATCACGCATCCGCGCACCCTGAACGATTGGGCAACCACATCTTTGGATAGATGACTGTAACCACCACATTTTGTCAGTAAGGGAAAGACCATCTTTATTAAACGCTCTCAATCTGGCGATGCTTTTTATTTTTGCCCCACGCCAACGTTCAGCATGACGGGCGCTGCGGAGAGGCGAATGGTCGGCAGCGCGGGCTGTCACCGCGTCCGTCATCGAATGTCTTGTTAGCACATTATCAGCAGGTGAATAGTGGCACGGTTGTTGAATGATGCACGGCAAAAACAAAGCCTAAATTAGGCACAATCTGTCACGCATCAGCGTACAGTGAACGATCGGCAATCACTAATCTGATTGAATTTAGATCGCATACAATTCGAGATACCCGCAGTTGGTGCATCGAAACGAATCAACAGATATGTGCTTCTTGCCTCGTTGTGCCGAGACACTGTTGCACGGGAGATTAAAAATACCTTTCTCCCTCACGGGACTTCCCTCCACCCACATAGTCTGCCTCATGTCTAATGAGGTAAGCCCAACGTAATCAATAATCCAACCCTTCTCCATCGAGCTACCGCATCTTAGGCAAGTCTTCGTCTCCATAATCATCCTTTTGAGGAAAATTGTTCTTAAGCCAACGTCAAATCTGACGGGCGCGGCGGGGAGTAGATTGGGCAGCATCGCGAGCTGTCACCGCGTCCGTCGTCGAGAATTTCGTTAGCAAATCGATTTATATATAATCTTACATTTTTTAAAATTTAAAGATCGTCAAAAGTAGGGGGGGCAGTGACTAATTTATCTTGACTTAACTGAACGCAATGGTTATTTTTCAAATAATCTATCTGTTCTTCTGAAAGTTTATCACCTATTTTTTTAATAACGACTGGAATCCATTCATCTCTGTCACCACTTGCTGTCATCTTATAGCTTAACTTGTAATGATTATCCATTCTTACAATGCCGACTTTTTCTAAATTAACTTTATAATATGATTTATCACCATTAGTACTATGGGCTGATAAGGAAACATCTTTGTAAAACTTATCAAAAATTAAATTTATATTATTTAATTTTAGGCAATCTTGCTCATCATTATATGGATAACAAATATTAACTCTATCTGCTTTTGAAATTCGCATATCACCATATCTACTGGAAATTTTTATTGATTTATCATTTTCAATAGGTCGTCCTTTTTTATATAAGAAATCATAAATCGGTAACTTGGTTGCAAAAACATTGCCTGACGAAATATCTAGTTCTTTTTCAAAATCCTTTAAAGCATCAAATGAATCTATCGAACTAAACTCAATGCCATATTCTGTTTTATGTAGTGATATAGAGACATGCTTGTTAATTAGAAAGTCTAAGCTTTTATTGTTTTCAATATACAGGTTATAAAGTGTATTATATTTTTTATCATTCTTACGTAATGGCAATAGTTTAGTTGCCCAAAATGAGTTATTTAATTGAATTTTATATATCTGATAACCATTTTTTGTTGTTCCGATTATTGCAGATGTTACTTTATAGATATTAATCATATTTTCATCCAGTATAAAGCAGATATTTTTTAGATATTTGTTTTGTATTATATTTTAAGGAGCTTATCCTTCGTTGAAACAAAGCAATCACTTTCAATCTTAATCTTCGATAGGATAATAAATGGTGCGGAGAGAGGGAATCGAACCCTCTGCGTTCTCTCTTGGTAAGCAGCATAAATTAATGAATATTAATCTCTTATTTGGGTTGGGATTTTTTCTCGCCAGAGACTCCGCAGGAACGCAATTCCACACCAAACACATGCAAATATATTAGTAAAAAAAGCGATTGAGTTTTTCATAAGCACCTCCATAGTGATTGCGGTAAAACCAAAGATAGAAGCGAAGATTTCCAACCCAAACAAGATCTCGATATTCATTTCAATATGTACTTGTATCTCCAAGTCTGTGTGTCAGCGCTATTTATACGCTAACAGTTTATTAGGCGGCGTTCTGGAATATCAGGATATGAAGCCTGTGCTCAATCGGTGAGCACGCGCAGCCTATCCTGTTCGTAAAGCCTTCCGCCTATTCTGGGATTGCTGTCGCTGTCTTCCAAAGCCATCTCCTTATACACAAGTCCCCAAGCTGATGTAAGATAAGCAATTTTCACCCATGAACTGGTCATCTACCGAACTCACCGATCTTGATTTGGGAGACAAGCGTCTCGAAACACGCGCTGCCCATATCCTCAACGCCATGCTCAAAGCCCCCCAATCGAGCATCCCGAAAGCTTGCCAAAGTTGGTCAAGCACCTTGGCGACGTACCGTTTCTTCTGGAATGAGGCGGTGAGTCATGACGCTTTGATGGCATCCCACTTTGAAGCGACCGAGTGCCGAATCCGTCAGCAAGATTCGCGGATTATCCTGTGTATTCAAGATACGACCGAACTGGACTTCAATGGGCAGGAAACCGAGGGTTTGGGGCGTTTATCCTACGATAAGCAACGCGGGATGTACCTGCATCCGACCTTGTGTATCACCCCAGACCGTCTGCCACTGGGGATCACCGATACGTGGATGTGGTCACGGGGCTTGAGCAAAGCGGCGGATCTTGCCAACCCCAGCATCAAAGAAAGCCGTCGCTGGATTGAAGGGTATGAACGGGTAGCCGAACTGGCGGCACGCTGCCCTGAACACCGCCTCATCTATACGGGCGACCGTGAAAGCGACTTTTATGACTTACTCAAACGGGCGCAAGCCTTGGATTACCCGGCTGATCTGCTGATACGGGCGCAACATAACCGCGCCTTGGGGGATGACCTCAAACTGTGGGACGCCATTGATCAACAACAGGCGTTGACTCGTATCACCTTTACCAAACCGCGCAAGCAGGGTGAAAAGCCTCGCAAAGTGGTACAAGAAATCAAGGTGTTACGTTACACCCTGCGTCCCAAAAGTAAGCATCCAATGCTATTGACCTTGGTTCAAGCCAAAGAAATCAACCCACCTGCCGGAAAATTGCCCCTCATTTGGCGTTTAGTCACCAACCGTTGTGTAGAGACCGCCGATGCTGCCTGTGAACTCATCGACTGGTATCGAGCGCGTTGGGAAATCGAGATGTTTTTTGATGTCCTGAAAGTCGGCTGTCGCGTCGAAAAACTGCAACTGGACACTAAAGAGCGCATCGAAAAAGCCCTCGCGCTCTACATCATGGTGGCCTGGCGAATTATGTTTCTGATGCGGTTGGGGCGTACCTGCCCAGAACTTCCGGCTGATCTGGTGTTTGACCCGCTGGAATGGAAAGTATCTTTCCGGCTCGGCAAAAAAGCACTACCCGATGGTATACCTACCCTCAATCAAGTGATCCGCAATCTAGCGGAACTGGGGGGCTTTTTGGGCAGAAAATGCGATGGCGAACCGGGGGCTAAAAGTATCTGGCTTGGCTACTCAAGGGTGCTGGACTGTATTTATGGGATTCAGATGGCTAGTGAGTTGGGGGAGGACTGATTTGTGTATAAAGAGATGCTTCCAAAGCACCTACGCATCGCTGACACGCTACCGCCCTGCCACGTTGAAACCAGCATAGGGTCGATTGCGTGTTTTTATGATTGGTATGGCATAAGTTGAGTTGTCGTCATTGCTTGACGAATTGCCCGAAACTCTATCATAAGCTGACGAAAAATACCCACTTATAATGCGCCGATCCAATCACGTAGACATCCTCCTCAAGAAAGCCCTTGGCGCATTCTAGCTGGCGTTACGCATCCGCCTCAGCAGGTTGGGTGAAATCAACGCCTTCGTAAATGTCCGCGAGGGTCAGATTGGCTTCGGGGCAAGGCAGCGTAATCGTTTGTTCCAATGAATCAAACCGTGCCACATCCCAAGCGCCTTCTGCATCGCGGTAAAACAGCGTCACTTGTGGCTGATCTTGCGCCACGATCAGGTAAACCTGCAACGATGCCAGCTTTTGGTAAGCGATCAGCTTTTCGGTGAAATCCTTCCACTCCGTGGATTTGGAGGTGACTTCCACGATCAAACACGGTTTTTCCAGATAATATTCATCGGCTTCATCGCGTTGGCAACCGACGATCACATCGGGGTAGTAATACGCCTTGGAACGTTGCGCCCGCACTTTGACATCGGAAGCATTGACCTTGCAGGGTGTGCCACGTGTGGCAGCGCGTAATGCAAAGGCTATATTTAAGGCAATATCATTGTGCCTTATGGATGTACCCGCCATCGCGTATACCTGTCCATCCACGTATTCATGGCGGAATTCGGCGGTTTTCTCGCCTTCCAGATAATCCTGTTCGGTGATGTACGCAGTGTTTTCGGCGGTATTTTTTATTGCCAGCATGGTATCGTTCCGATGGCTACTTTAGGTTAGATCGTTCGATCATAGTGTAGCAAGAAATGACACGTACACGGGGATGCCATGCTGGAGTTTTGGAACACTGTCCTGTTTTCCTTCGCGGTGACGGGGCCGATCTTTTTATTGCTGGGCTTGGGCGCATGGCTGGCACGTCTGCGGGCGGTGAATGACAATTTCGTCGAAGTCGGTTCGCGCTTGGTGTTTACCTGGGCGTTGCCTGCCTTGTTGTTTGTGAGTATCGCGAAAACCTCGATCAGCGCCACCACGAATCTGGAGCTGATTGCCTACGGTTTGGTGGCAATGCTCGTATTGTTCGTGTTGACGGAATGGGCGGTAACAGCCTTGGTGCAGCCGCCAGAAGATCGCGGCGTGGTGGTGCAGGGTATTTTTCGTTCCAATATGGCGATTATCGGGCTGGCGTATTGCGTGAATGCTTACGGTGAGGTGGCGTTGGCGGCAGCGTCGTTATACGTGGGGATTTTGAGCATTTTGTTCAATATTCTGGGGGTGATTACCTTGAGCCGTTCCCTGCATAAGCACCAAGGCGTGGGGCGGATGTTGCGCAATATTGTCACCAATCCCCTGATTATCGGGATTGTGTTGGCATTGCCGTTTGCATGGTGGGATGTGCGCCCGCCTGCGGTCGTGATGAAAGCCGGTGAAACTTTGGCGGATATGACCTTGCCGTTGGCGTTGCTGTGTACCGGCGCATCCTTGGATTTTCATACCCTGAAACAAGAATTCAGCAACACGATGCTGGCGAGTCTGAGTAAGTTGGTGGCGATTCCGTTGCTGTTTACGCTGGGTGGCTGGTGGTGGGGCTTTCGCGGCATGGATTTGGGCATTCTGTTGCTGATGTCGTCCGCACCCACAGCGGCAGCAAGTTACGTGATGGCTCGTGCGATGGGCGGCAATGCCACACTCGCGGCGAATACGGTGGCGTTGACAACCTTGGGTTCGTTGCTGACCACGAGTGTGGGGATTGTGCTATTACAAAGCAGAGGATTAATGTGATGAGTGAAATGCCAGTTGCACGAGTGGATTGCCGTGCTTTTGTAGAATTTTGTCAGGGGCATCATGCTCACGCCTGCTCCATTCCCGTGGAGGAATTACCCGCCCGAATGCACGAACTCCCCAAAACCAGCGAACTCTTAATTGTGTACGCCAGTGGCGACGCGCTACCACAGGCATCCGCATTCCTCACCAGCAAAGGCTATCAAGTGGCGCAAGCAATCGAATGGACATTGCCATTAGCGGCAAGCTTACAAGCCGCTGGCTTATGGCAAAGCGGTGCGCAATCGCAACGCTTATGGCAACCCGCACCCTTGATGGCGCGTTTCGTCAGCGAATTCATGCCCACTCACCAAATTCAGCCGGGGCAAGGTTTGGATATTGGCTGCGGGGCAGGGCGCGATATGGTCTACCTCGCGATGCACGGTTGGCAAATGACCGGCATCGACTACATCCCCGGCGCATTGCAACGCGCACAGCAATTGGCAAGCAGCCAACACGTCACCGTGACCACGCTGCAATGGGATTTGGAAACCGGGCAAGACCCGTTCGGCGCGTTTGCCGATGGGCAATTTGCGCTGATCACTGTGGCGCGTTACCTACACCGCCCGTTATTTCCTTGGCTGAAGCGCTTGCTCAAACCCGGCGGCATTCTGATTTACCAAACCTTTATGCAAGGTTCAGAAAAATTCGGCAGCCCACGCAACCCCAATTTCTTGCTGAAACCGGGGGAGCTGGCGCAGGTGTTTGCACATACCGACATTCTGTTGGATACGGTGGAAACACTGGACGATGGTCGCCCGGTGTCGGCGTTTATCTGTCGGTGGGCGGCAGGCTGTCCTTAATCGTGTCCAATGGGACTTCGATGAGGTTGGGCACGTCCAATATAAACGTATTGTCAGTGTTATCAGCATCGGTAGCCGGTACTTCAAATGTAACACTAGGGGCTGGCGCCGGTTGCGGGGCAACAGCGGGGCGATCAATTTGCACGGGCGGCAATTCGGTGGTGGCACTGCGTACCGGAACGTCGGGGGAAACGCGCACTTCGACGGGAGCGGCATTTGCAGCGGCGGCGGCTTCGGCGGCTTCTGGGTTTTCGCGCTCTTGATCGGGCGGAGCAACTTGTGCGGGGGCAGGTGGAGAGGGCGTAGCAACCGTCACTGGCGCTGCTGGTTTGACTGGTTTGACTGGTTTTTCTGGTTTTTCTGGTTTGACTGCAACGGCGGGGGGTTCCGGCTCATTGTCAGGCGTGAAGACGCCCATCGCTAAGGTTTCGCGGTAACGTTTTTCCAAGGCAATTTGTGATTCTACCCGGTTGTCGAGTTGGTATTTGCTGATGAGGTCTTGACTATCGTTCAGTGCAGTGCGGGCTTTTGCGGTATCACGTTTGCGCAAATACGTGCTGGCGGCTTCCTGCTGGGCGTCCACAACCTTGTCCAATAGCGTTAGTGCGTCGGCGTGGTTGGAATCTTTTTCCAATAGCGGCTTTAAATAGGCAATCGCGCTGTCGCTGCGGTCGTCGCCACGACTTAAATTGCCGTAGTCAATGGCTTCGCGGGCGCGTGCTAAATTGTCTGAGTTGTCGGTGTCAGCAACCTGTGGGGCAGTGTCTGGGAGGGAGGGAGTGGCACTGGCATCGGGAATTTCGGGTTCCGGTGCTAAAGCTTGTTGGCGCTGGGCTTGACCGAGGGCAGATTCTAGGCTGACTTGGCGTTTTAGGCTGTCAGCCAGCGTGAATTCGGTAATCAGGCGGTCGGCAGTATTCAGCAGTTTACTGGCTTCATCCAGTTTGCGGGTGTTTAACAACGTTTCGGCTTCGGCGTGTTGCTGATTAATGAGTTGCGCTAACAATGTCTGTGTTTGGGTGTTGTCGGGTTCTAGCGCAATGGCTTGGCGCAAGTAATCCAGCGCGGCGGGGTTGTCGGGGTTATCACTGAGCAGCTTGCCTTGGAGGATGGCGTCTGCGGCTTGGGCTTGTAGGTTGCGCAACTTGCTGGTGGCGGTGAGTTTGGCTTGCGTAGTTGTTTCAGTTTCCGCAGCGGTTTCCGCTTTGATGGGTTCAGCCGCTGTTGGTGTGGGTACACTTGCTTCGTCGACCAGTGTGGCATTGTCAGTGGCACCGCTGGGCGTACCGCTGGTGGTGGGCTGGGTCAATTCTAGTTCGGCGGTGCGGGGGGCGGATTCTTCTGGCGGATTGCCCCAACTGGAAAGCAGTTGATAAGTGGTCAAAGCGACGGCACCGGCAGCCACCAGCCCCGCGAGTGGCAGTAGGAGCTTTTTTTG
Organism: Candidatus Thiothrix sulfatifontis; assembly: GCA_022828425.1. Classification (NCBI taxonomy): domain Bacteria; kingdom Pseudomonadati; phylum Pseudomonadota; class Gammaproteobacteria; order Thiotrichales; family Thiotrichaceae; genus Thiothrix; species Candidatus Thiothrix sulfatifontis. The sequence goes on along the minus strand of CP094685.1, from coordinate 2,932,746 downwards.
TTGCTTGCGTTGCAAAGTGTTCAGCAGTGCAGTCGGGGTTTTTTGCCGGGCGACCCGTTTCAGGTTTAACCCTTGTTGCAGGGCTGCCCAAGTGTCAGGGCGTAGTTTGCGAATACTGCTGGGCGCGGCGTTACGCACGGTGGCTTCTAAAGTGCTGTATTTGCCAAAAGGAGCGCTGCCTTGCAGGAGGTGGTATGCCAGACACGCGATTGAAAACGTGTCATCTTCGGGGGTGGGGGTGTCACCGAGCAACACTTCTGGGCTGATGTAACCCGAATGCAGGGTTTGGCGAGTGCGCTCATTGGGATTATTGTTGTAGCTCATCCGCAAAGCGGCAGCGACGGGCGCAGTCAGTAAGCAGGGCGATTTGTCATTGAGCAGAATGGCGTTCGGTTCCAAGTACCCGAACACGCCGCTAGGACGTTGGCTGGCGAGCAGGTGACTGAGGCCATCGAGTAATTCGAGCGCTTCAGGCAAGGGCATTCCCCGGTCGTCCAACTCGGTTAAACGCTCGGATAACAACATGCCACCAATATTGCGCATCACCAGCCAGCGGGTGCCATCGCTACTTTTGCCATCGTCGGTAATGTGCGGCATACCAAGGACAGGTTTTTGATACGCGGGTAACACATGCCCAAAAACTTGTTCAAATACCGGGTCTTGTGCTAAGGCGGGCAACAGTGTGAAGGCTAATACGTTGGTCTGTTCGCCGTTGCCTTGCTGGTGTTTAAGATCTTGTGCCCAGTAAAGCTTACCCAGTGCGGTATCTGCCATGCAGCGCCGCAGCGCATAACGCTCCTGAAGAATGGGCAGGTGTTGCTCTGGACTAACATCCAGAGAAGGTTGGTTTGAAAATGGCATAATGCAAAAGCTCCCGCGAATCACCGCCGGTTATTCCAGAAATGCGGCGATTATAAAGGATTACTGCGCATTGGGCATATCAATGTGTTGCTCTTGGCTCAAGCAGATGCCGTTAGGGGTTCAGATTGCTCGATGGCGTGAACCAATTGCGGGATTTGCGAGAGCGCGGGTGCGCCATCCATCAGCAATGCAATCGGCATAACCTCGAAAATTTCTGCCGGGCTTGCGCCAAATTCGCGTGCGGCTTTAACGTGCATCTCAATCAAGCGGGCGTTTTGTTGCACCAAGGCGATGCCCAAGCCAACCAGTTCGCGGCAGCGGCGGTCAACGCAACCTTTGCTAAGGGCAAATTCGCGCCAAGAATCAACCCATGCTTTCCAAAGATCGGTGTCGTGGTGTGCGGGGCTGGCTTGCGAATACAGTGCGACGCGGCGGACTTGCAGCATTTCAGTATCGGTGGCACCGAGTTTGAGGGCGGCTTCGGTGTGAATCGCGATGCAGCGATGGCAATCTTTCGCGAGCGCAATTCCTAGGGTAATCAGCTCTTTGTGCTTGCGATCCAAGATGCCTTTTTTGGTGCTTTCTTGCGACAGTTCGCCAATGATTTCCAAAAATTCGCCCAGCCCGTAAGTACGTGCCCGTTTGAGGGATGCGATGAAATCGTTATCTACCATGGTCAGTTATCCTTTTTGTTGCAGTGCAAACAAACTGTACCACAGAACGCGCTGTGTGCGTTCGCTTGTCTGCTAAGCGTCATGAAAGTGTCAAACTAACAGCAAGTAGCGTGCCAAGGTGCGAGGCGGGTAGGAAACCTCCCCAGCAACGGGGAGGTTTTGGGGTAAAATTATTCGACGATAGAAACTTTATTCATCAGAATTGGTTGTACTGGCACGTCACCGTGCGGGCCGAAATTGCCCGTTTTTACGCCAACAATCGCGTCTACCACGTCCATGCCTTCGACGACTTTACCAAAGACCGCGTAACCCCAGCCTTGTGCGGTTTCAGAACGGAAGTTCAGGAAATCGTTGTTGCTGACGTTGATGAAAAATTGTGAAGAAGCGGAATGCGGGTCGTTAGTACGCGCCATTGCCACGGTGCCACGGTCATTTTTCAAGCCATTGTTGGCTTCGTTTTTGACAGGTGGGCGCTTGTCCGCTTTTTCTTGCATGGTTTCGTTCATGCCGCCGCCTTGCACCATGAAGCCGGGGATGACGCGGTGGAAAATAGTCCCTTCGTAAAAACCTTCTTTGACATAAGCCAGAATGTTTTCAACCGTTTTGGGTGCAGCGGCGGCATCCAGTTCGATTTTGATGTTGCCTTTGGTGGTTTCAATCAGAATAGTCGACATTTTATCTCCAGAAGTGGGTGCTACTGCGGCTTTTTCCTCGGCATGGCTGCTCAAGGTGGTAACGCTCAGTAACAGGGCGAAAAGGGTAGTAATGAAACGTTTCATGCGGTATGCCCCGTGTTGTTGTTGATAATCAAGCAATGCGCATAATACCGCGCACCGCCTGATTTTTTCAACGGATTAAGGCAGTTCAACTTTGGGGGCGGGTTGCCAACCTGCTTTGCGGTGTTCGACGATGACGGTGGTGTAGACCCCGCCGCGTACATTCCAGATTCCGGTTAAGCGCATGAAGCGCGGGTCAGTGGCAGCGACCAAATCTTCCAGAATTTTGTTGGTGACAGCCTCGTGGAATGCGCCTTCTTCGCGGTAGCTCCACATGTACAGTTTGAGGGATTTCAGCTCAACGCATTTTTCATCCGCGACGTATTCAAGCTTGAATTGCGCGAAATCCGGCTGCCCGGTTTTGGGGCAAACGCAGGTGAATTCGGGCAAATCCATGCGAATGGTGTAATCGCGTTGCGGATTCGGGTTGGGGAAGGTTTCGAGTTCTTTGCTGGGGCGTGTGGACATGATTGCTCCTAATGTGTCCCGATGAACAGTCGGGTGGATGTTGAAAACGCGCTGGTTTTATATCATGCTTGCGCGTTTGTCCATTACTACGCCCCTAAATTAGGAAAAGAAGTGCGCCTTAGCAAAATCCGCATCGCCGGATTCAAAAGTTTCGTCGACCCCGTGACGCTGGATTTACGCAGCAACCTCACCGGCATTCTCGGCCCGAATGGGTGTGGCAAGTCCAACACCATTGATGCGGTGCGCTGGGTCATGGGCGAATCGTCTGCCAAGCACTTGCGTGGTGCGTCGATGGAAGACGTCATTTTCAACGGCTCGTCTTCACGCAAACCGATTGGTTTAGCCTCGGTCGAGCTGGTGTTCGACAACAGCGACGGCAAGCTGGGCGGTGAATACGCCAATTACGCGGAAATTTCAATCAGACGCCAAGTCAGCCGCGACGGGGATTCCAAATATTTCCTGAATGGCGCGAAATGCCGCCGCCGCGATATTACCGATATTTTCCTCGGCACGGGCTTGGGGCCACGCAGTTACGCGATTATCGAACAGGGCATGATTTCGCGCCTGATCGAAGCCAAACCCGAAGAATTGCGCCATACCCTCGAAGAAGCCGCTGGCATTTCGCGTTACAAAGAACGCCGCCGCGAAACCGAAACCCGCATGGCGCACACCCGCGAAAATCTCGAACGCCTGAGCGATTTGCGCGACGAACTCGAAAAACAATTGGAACGCCTCGACAAACAAGCCAAAGCCGCGCAACGTTTCCGCGACTTACGTGATCAAGAGCGCCAACTCGAAGCCAGCGCCTTATTATTGCAATGGCAACACCTGCAAGCGGACGGTGCGCAACGCCTGCGCGAACTGAGTCAGCTTTCCAACACCTACCAAGCGCACCTCACCCAGATGCAGCATCTGGAAACCCTGCTCATCGACTTGCGCGAACGTTACACCGACGCCAACGAAACCCTGAACGCGGTACAGGGCGAGTATTACCAAGCGGGAGCAGAAATCGCCCGCATTGAACAAAGCATCCAGCACCAGCGTGACATTGAGCGCCGCCAACAGGATGCTTTGCGCACTGCCGAACAAAGCATTGCCGAAACCTTACGCCACGCTGCCGAAGACCGCACCAAACTCAGCGTGAGCGAAGCGGCACTTGCCGATCTCGTTCCGCGTGCAGCCGATCTCAGTGCGCAACTGGCCTTCGCCGAAGAACGCCTTGCCGAAGCCGAAGACCAACTCAATGACTGGCAAGAACACTGGCACACGCTGCAACAACACATCGCCGACCCCACCCGCCAAGCGCAAGTCGAAAAAGCTCGCATCGAACAGCTCGAGCGCCAACTGAATCAAACCAGCCAACGCCTAGAGCGCTTGCAACAAGAAGCCAGCAACCTTGCCCCTGACAATTTTGTCGATGACGTGCAATTGCTGGAAGCGCAACGCGAAGCCGCCGCCGAAGAACTCGCGCTTGCCGAAGACCAGCTTGCCAACCTTGGCGCCACGCTCAGTCAGCAACAGCAAGCGCAACGCGACCTGAACAGCCAGCTCGACGCGCAACGTTCCCGCCGCCAAGCCGTGCAAGGGCGCTTAGCCTCACTGGAAACGTTGCAACAATCCGGCTTAGACAAAACCAACAAGGCACGCCAACAGTGGCTCAAAGAGCACGCTTTGGATGCCGCTCCCCGGATTGCCGAAATCCTCAAAGTTGAAGCCGGTTGGGAAACCGCGTTTGAGGCCGTGTTGAGGGAGGATTTGGATGCTATATGCATTCACGAGACGAGCGGAGCAGCGGTGTTCCCAAAAGCCGGAATAACGTTACTAAACATCGAGAGACCTCTTGCCCCCTCGCCCCTTGAGGGTGAGGACTGGGGTGAGGGGGCTCTTGCTCACAAACTCCACGCGCCCGCAGCCGCCCGCAGCCTCGTGACCGGCATTCATTGCGCCGAAACCTTGCATGAAGCCCTATCCCAGCGGCACACCCTTGCCCCCGGTGATAGCATTATCACCCGCGACGGCTTGTGGCTAGGCACAAACTGGTTGCGGAGTCGCCGCCAAGACGAAGCCAACGGCGGTATCTTGCAACGCCAGCAAGAGATTGACAGCTTACGTGAACAACTCGAACGGCTGGAAATCGAACTCAACGCCGGGCAAACCCGCGCCGACACCTTGCGCACCGGCATTAGCACGCTCGAACAACAGCGCCAGCAAGCACAAGCCGATGTCAACCGCTGGCACCGCAGCGAATCCGAACTGCGTAACCGCTTGCACACCTTGCAACAGCGCATCGACCAGCTCAGCAAGCGCCGCCAGCAAATTGACAGCGAATGCGCCGAACTTGCCGCCCAGCAACAGCAACAAAGCGCCGAACACCAACAAGCGACCATCCAACGTGATACGGCTTTGGCCTTGCTTGCCACCCTGCAAACCGAACGCGATCAACTGGCGGCAACCCGCGAAGACTGGCAACACGCCGTCAGTGACGCACGTCGTACTCAACGCGACCTGCAAGCCACCATCCAAGACGCCCGCTTACAAATCGAAACCCAGCGCACCCAGCGCGACAACAGCCAGCAACAACTCGAACGCATTCATAGCCGCCTAGAATTGCTGGAACAACAGCGCGAAACCTTGCTGGAACAATTGCAATTACAAGACGATCCGCTCGCAGAACTGGAAGAAGAACGTGAACAAGCGCTCACCCAACGCGCCGACGTCGAGCAACGTCTCATCCACGCTCGCCAGCAGTTGCAAGCGCTCGAAGCCGAGATTCGCCAGCAAGACAGCGCCCGTATGCAAACCGAACGCCTTGCCGAAACCTCGCGCACTGCCTTGGAAAACCGCAAGCTGGAATGGCAAAGCGTGCAAGTGCGTGAACAAACCCTCGCCGAACAATTTGCTAAAACCGAGTTTGACGCGGCGAATTTGCAGGCTGAATTTCCGGCAGATGCCACCGCTGCGATGTTTTTGCAAGCCTTGGACAGTGTGCAGCGCAGTATTCAGCGCTTAGGGGCAATCAACCTTGCTGCCATCGACGAATTCCGCGAACAACAAGAGCGCAAACACTATCTGGATCAACAAAATGCCGATTTAGTCACCGCATTAGAAACCTTAGAAACCGCCATCCGAAAAATTGACCGCGAAACCCGTGCGCGTTTCAAAGAAACTTTCGATAAAGTAAACAGCCGTTTGGGTGAAATGTTTTCGCGCTTGTTCGGTGGCGGGGAATGTTATCTGGACATGACCGGCGATGACTTGCTGACAACCGGGGTGGCGATTATGGCACGTCCGCCGGGTAAGCGAATGTCGACCATTTACCTGATGTCGGGTGGCGAAAAAGCGTTGACGGCGGTAGCCTTGGTATTTGCGATTTTTGAGCTGAATCCTGCACCGTTTTGCCTGTTGGATGAGGTGGATGCACCCCTTGATGAGGCGAATGTCGGGCGTTTCTGTGAACTGGTCAGGCATATGTCAGAACAGGTACAATTCATATTCATCACTCACAATAAAACCACGATGGAACTTGCCGAAAATCTTATCGGTGTTACCATGCGTGAAGCAGGGGTGTCACGGCTAGTCACCGTAGACATGGCGGAAGCTGTCAAACTGGCAAATAGCTAACGCTAGAAATAAACAAGGATTAAAGGATTTTAAATGGAACTGGTAAGTCTGATTATCATGGTGTTGGGTCTGGCGGCCTTGGTGGGTATTTACGTCATTAGCCGTATTTCCCGACGCAATTCCCCCACGAAGCGGGATGAAACCGTTCCCATGCTGCGCGATGCCGATGGCAATGAGCTTTCCAGCGTTGCCGATGATGTTCCCGCCCGTGACGGTAAGCGCCCCGCCGCGAATGCCCGTGATATGTCGGATGTAATGATGTCGAATGTGTCCGGCAAAGCCAAAGACTCTGCCGCCGCGCCAAGCCCTGCGAGTGCGGCGATGTTGCCGCCGCAACTGATTTTGTTCATTGCTGCCGATATTGAGGCCGGGTTTGGCGGCGAAGAAGTGTTGCGGGCGTTGGATAATGCGGGTTTGGGCTTTGGTGAGATGGATATTTTCCACCGCTATGTGCTGACCGAACAGGGTGAAGCCAGCTTGTTTAGCGTGGCTAACGGGGTCAAACCCTGGACATTAGTACCGGATGAGTTAGTGATGCACGCCACACCGGGGCTTTCTATGATTCTGAATTTACCCAGCCCGATTGATGATAACGACGCGATCAATGATTTTTTGCGTACTGCGGAACGGTTGGCGGAATCGCTGAATGGGGTGTTGAAAGACCATAACCAACAACCGATTACGCCGGATGTGCGTTCTGATTTATTGGCGTTAGCGGCTTGAGAGCGTAGGCATTAAGGTAGAGACGCAAGATTTTGCGTCTCTACGGTGGCAGTCGTGAAATTTAGCCTTTTGGTTTGCCTGCTTTTTTCTCGGCTTTCTTGGCTTGTTTAGCCGCTTTTTTTTCTGCTTTCTCGATGGCTTTTTGCTCTGCTTTTAGTTGTTTAGCCGCTTTTTTCTCGGCTTTCTTTTCTGCTTTGCGGGCTGCTTTTTTGTCGGCTTTTTGAGCCTTTTTCAGCTTTTTGGCTTGTTTTGCCAGTTTCTTTTGGACTTTTGCCGAGAGTTCCGGTTCAGGGAGTGTTTCTGGTATTGCATCCGTGATGATTTCACTGCCGTCAGCCGCACTGGGCTCTGGCGCATTGGTTTCGGCTTCGACGGCTGGTGCATCGAGAATGATCTGCTCATTGGCAATATCTGGTTCCATTTTGGCTTTCCTTATGGTTTGTTACGTGGAGGGATTCCTTGTCATAAAAGTTTAACATTGTTTTTCCCTGAAAATCATGACAAAAATGGTTATATTTTGTTCGTTTTAACCGTTTTGTAACAAACACAGGCTGGGTTAATACTGCTTACACCGTCATAATTGGCACCCATTGGTGGTATTTTTCGGAGAAAATGATGGCTCATCAGCACAAAAGTTTTGCGATTATTGGTCTTGGCACGTTTGGCGGAACAGTTGCGGCGGAACTGGTTCGTTTTGGCAATCACGTCCTCGGCATTGACCTTGACGAAAAGCGCGTCAGCCGCATGGCGCACACCTTATCCGAAGCGATGATTGCGGATGGGCGCGATGAACTGGCGTTGCGCGAAACCGGCGTAGGCCACTACGATGTGGTAGTGATTGCGATGGGCGAAGACTTGGAAGCCAGCATTCTTTGCACCATGAATGCGCGGATGTTGGGCGCAAAAACCATCTGGGTAAAAGCCAGCAGCCGCACGCACCACCGTATCCTGTCCAAACTGGGGGCTGACCGCATCATCCACCCCGAAGAGGAAATGGGGCAACACATCGCGCAAATGCTACACAACCCGCTGGTGCGTGATTACGTCAGCCTCGGCAACGGTTTCCACGTCGTGAATATGATTGTGCCGGATCATCTGGATGGTAAATCAGTCACCTCTCTCAAGCTGGATAGTGAGTACAACTTGCGCTGTTTGGGGCTAATGCGTGGCAGCGAATTCGTGTCTTGCGACAATGGCGCGGCGCAATTGCACCCCGACGACAAGCTGCTGTTGCTGGGTAAACGTACCGCTCTGCGCACCTTCAGTGACAGTGTGTAAGCACTAACGGAGTTACCCATGTTTGCATTGCTGCGTTCCCTCGCGTTTCAGCGCAAGGTGCATTTGCCGCCGCCTGCGTTGCTGGCTTTGTCTTATGTCGCGCTGATTATTATCGGGATGTTATTGCTGAAATTGCCGGTGGCTACCCATCACGGGATTGCGTGGGGGGATGCACTGTTTACCGCCGTTTCCGCCGTGACTGTTACCGGGCTGGCGGTGGTGGATACGGGTAGTTATTTCACCACAACGGGACAGGCGTTCATCCTGCTGATGATCCAACTGGGTGGCTTGGGCATCATGGTGTTTGCGGTGCTGATTTTGTCGGCAATGGGCTTGCGGATTGGGATGTCGCATCACGTATTCCTGCGCGAGGATTTGAACCAAACGTCGGTGAGTGAACTGGTGCGTTTGCTGGAAGTGATCTTGCGGGTGGTGATTGTCTGTGAACTGGGGGGCATGGCGTTGCTGGCGTTTGTGACCGTGCCGGAATTCGGTTGGTCGCAGGGCTTGTGGCAGGCGTTGTTTCACAGTATTTCGGCGTTTAACAACGCGGGGTTCGGGCTGTTCCCGGATAGTGCCATGCGTTGGGCAAGCAATCCGCTGGTGAATGTCACCTTGCCAATGCTGGTGATTATTGGCGGGTTGGGGTATAGCGTGATTGCGGATGTGTTGCAGTTGCGCCAATGGCGGCTGTTTTCGTTGCATACCAAGCTGATGCTGGTGGGGACTGCCGTGTTGTTGGTGTGGTCTACGCTGGTGTTTGCCGCGCTGGAATGGGATAACGCCAAAACGCTGGGGGCATTGCCGAGCGCGTTTGATCGCTGGCAGGCAAGCTGGTTTCAGGCGGTGATTGCGCGGACTGCCGGGTTTAACAGCATTGATTTGGCGGGAATGCACGATACCACGGTGTTGAGCTTTATTTCGTGGATGTTGGTGGGTGGGGGCAGCACTTCGACGGCGGGCGGGATTAAGGTGACGACGTTTATTGTACTGTTGCTGGCGACCATCGCGTTTTTCCGGCGGCAAAAGCAGTTAAACGTGTTCGGGCGTAGCATTGGGATGGATCAGGTGCTGAAAGTGACGGCGATTGCGGTGCTGACTATCCTCACGCTGATGGCGGGGGTGTTTTTCCTGACGATTTCCAACGATGGTAAGTTTTTGGATATTCTGTTTGAAGCGACTTCGGCACTGTGTACCGTCGGGGTCAGTCGGGGTTTGACTGGGCAATTTGATGAATTGGGGCGTGGGGTGTTGATGGTGTTGATGTTTGTCGGGCGGGTGGGGCCGTTGACGTTGGGGTTTTTCTTGGCTACGCAAACTGCGCCACGGGTGCGGTATCCGGCGGGGCAGGTGTATCTGGGGTAGTCAGTACACGTAGCGTATCAGGTAGGCTAACAATATTCCGCCTACCATGACCATTAGCACTGATAAAATTAGGGTCGTGTAAGTCAGGTCATACGGGAAATCCGTTTCCGACGCGATGTGCTTTTTACAGACAAAGAAACGCCATGTCGCCAGCATAATCAGCAGTATACCCAGAGCGAACAGACCGATGCCTACCATTTCGGTTATTTCACTGGTCTGGGGGATATGGGTGATGCCAGCGGACAAGCGCAGCGTTTCGATGAATAGGTCAAATTTTTCGATGAGGAAGCCGAAAGTCATGATGGCAATGGCGGTGCGTATCCATGCCAGATAGGTGCGTTCGTTGGCGGAATGGTCGGTGTAGCGTTTGATCATGGTGATACCTCGCCTCCGTTAGCCTTCAGCGAAATGGTGTGCGGTTATTCTCCAGCCCGTTGCAATACTTGTTCAATGAGCATTGGGTTCAGGTAGGCATTCGAGTTTTGTAGCAGCCGGACACGGGATGTGATGTCGGCAATTAAGCCTTCTTCTTTTGCCAACAGTAGCAAACCTAAGCTACCCATAGTTTCTAGTCCGTTGGTGTACGCAGATTTTTTCGCTCGCAGATCATCGACCAGCATCAGGTTTGCTGCTGTCGCTTTGTACACGGCGGTTGGGACTAGTACTGTGCCGAACAATGTTTCCAGCAGGTCAAGACCCCGATAAGTTGAGACGGCGACAAGTGCCGAACTGTCTGCAATGACAATCATGCGGCGCGAAGCTGTTTGAAGCGGATGACTTCGGCTTCGATTTCATCCATATCGGTGCTGATGGTTTCAATGTGGTGCTGCTTGCAGGCGGCAAGGAAGGTGTAAATATCCACACCTGCAAACTCGCAGGCTGCGCCACGCGACCACTGACCGGACTGGAACAGCAACAAGGCCGTATGCAGCTTGAGTAGCTGCGCTAGGCTGGTTTTATCCTGTTGTGGGAGCAGGACGTGATCGGGTATTTCAAGCGTTATTTGCATGTTGTGCCCTCGGCGGGGTGATGGATATGTGCTTGATTGTAGGGTTATCTCGGTGGGAAAGCCATATCACGGTTTTCGGTGCTGTTAGCTTTATTTGCCCGCTTGAGCGTAATGTTTATCCAGCTTGTCGAGTACAGCCAAGCCTGCGGCGACATTGCCACGCGCCGCCCGTAGACGGAAACGGGTTTCGGCATCTGTTTCGGTGAGAATGCGGATGGCGAATTCTTCCATCAACTTGTTCAGGCTCACGCCGCGACGGGTTGCTAAAGTTTTCAAACGGTTGTGTTGTTCGTCAGGTAGACGGATTGTCATGATTGCCATTAGTTTGCCTCCTCACGCTGCTTTTTGCTGGGGCAAATGCACATCCACCACGATTTCTGAGTAGGGTGTGAAAATTTTGCCGCTGGCATCGCGTTCGATGGCAAGCCATTCCATCAGGCGTTCCACGTCGTTGTGGACGTTTTTGTAGTCGCGTTGCAGGGTGCGGGCAAGTTCGGCAATGCTCATTGCGCCGTGTTCGCGTAACGCTGCCAGCAAGTCCCAGCGTTTGGGGGTAAAAACACTGAGCATTTGGCTGACGTTTTTGAAGCCTACGCCGAAGTAAGGGGCGGGTTCTTCACCGACTTCGAGGCGTTCTAGCATTTGTTGGGCTAGTGCCAGTGAGGACTGGATGCTTGTGCCTACTTTGATGGTCAGGATGTTTTGGTTCATGTGTTTACCCCTGCGATGTCGTGCATAAAGTCTGCGACTAACTTTGCCGGACTTTGGAAAAAATAGGGCAATTCAGCCTCTTGAATGTGCTTGTGATCGCCTTTGCCACGCTCATTGTCATACCCCACTACCCGCTTGCCCTCAACGATGTAGACCAACCGATATTTGTACGGATGTTCTGACGGTGGAACAGGCTTGGGAACGCGCCAGATCAGGATTTCCACGAAACCTTGGGCGTATTCTTCTTTGGTATGGAGCAGTTTGGTGGCTTTCATTGAAGCATTGTGGCATGGCACTTTTATGGTGTAAAGAACCATATTTTTCTGATTTTATTTGACCAGAACAGAGCCTGTGATTCACATAATACGGGAAAAATAAATACCCCCCACTTTTGAGTGCTGCGTTTAGAGTCGAAGCATGGTCAGGCAATTTATTGTTATTGATATTTAAGCCTGCTCTCTGCCTCTTGGGGCTTGCTGATAAATTCTTTTTGATGGGAAAAGGTTACAGACATTGGCTTGGCAATGCTGTCAGAAAACGACAGGGTGGCGGCAGAGTGTGCCAGAGGTAACAAGGTGGAGGGGAATTGGCGTCACGATGGTGTTATCTGTCGGCTGGTTCGTGCGGTCTTTATGGATTATGCTTATCCCAGCAAATCTGCTAACGGAGGCGATGACCATGTTAAATTTAGAGCTAAACGTACAACCTGCCACAGCGCAACGTTTACGTCTGTTAATGTCCCAAGTCGCGGATCAGGAGACTTTTGCCCAGAACATCATCGCTTTTCAAGTGCATGAGTTGAAACGGGGTATTTTGAATTTGCGGCTGGATTTGAGGAAATTTGAAGAGCAATACCAGATGCCATCTGAGGTGTTCTACGGTCAGTTTGAACAGGGTGAAGTGGATGATAGTGAAGACTATATGCTGTGGTCGGGGCTGTATGAAATGTGGCAAAACAATCAACAACAGTTGCAGGCATTGCAATGATCGAAGCGTATTTCGCACACATTGAGCAGGTGTTGCAGTCCGTCCCTAATACGCAAAGTCTTTCAATCCGCAAAACCCTCTACAACAACAAGCAAGGCTACCTTGCCGGTTCTATCCTGTTTGAGGGTGGCGATAGGCTCGATTTTGCGGAAGTAAAAAATACCGATCATGCAGGTAAGGTGAAATACCGCTATCAGTACATGGATGCTGCCCAGACCATGATTTTTCGTTACGATAATGCGCCACATCATCGGCATGTAGTGACGTTTCCACACCATAAGCATGACGGTGATGTTATCCGCGATAGCCTTGAACTTTCGTTGGCGGATGTATTGCTGGAAATTGCTGAGTACCAGCGATCTTTTTCTTAAAAGCTAAAGTTCATGCCTGGCAATATTGGTTCAATGAGTAGTGGGTTCATGCGGCGCGAAGCTGTTTGAAACGGATAACTTCGGCTTCGATTTCATCCATATCGGTGCTGATGGTTTCGATGCGGTGCTGCTTGCAGGCGGCAAGGAACGTGTAAATGTCCACGCCTGCAAATTCGCAGGCTGCGCCACGCGATAATTGACCGGACTGGAACAGCAACAAAGCGGTATGCAGCTTGAGTAGCTGTGCGAGGCTGGTTTTATCCTGTTGTGGAAGCAGGACATGATCGGGTATTTCAAGCGTTATTTGCATGTTGTGCCCTCGGCGGGGTGATGGATATGTGCTTGATTGTATGGTTATCCCTGTGGGAAAGCCATATCACGGTTTTGGTGTTTGTTGCCATTAGTTTGCCTCCTCACGCTGCTTTTTGCTGGGGCAAATGCACATCCACCACGATTTCTGAGTAGGGCGTGAAGATTTTGCCGTTAGCATCGCGTTCGATGGCAAGCCATTCCATCAGACGTTCCACGTCGTTGTGGACGTTTTTGTAATCGCGTTGCAGGGTACGGGCAAGTTCGGCAATGCTCATCGCGCCGTGTTCGCGTAATGCTGCCAGCAAGTCCCAGCGTTTGGGAGTGAAGACACTGAGCATTTGGCTGACGTTTTTGAAGCCTACACCGAAATAAGGGGCGGGTTCTTCGCCGACTTCGAGGCGTTCTAGCATTTGTTGGGCGAGTGCGAGTGAGGACTGTACGCTTGTGCCTACTTTGACGGTCAGAATGTTTTGGTTCATGTGTTTACCCCCTCAAGGTCTAATGGGTTTTGTCGCTTTTACGATATACTCACCCGCTTAAATCAGCAAATCCCTTTCAACCCTGATGCAAACTGATTTTGTTCAGTGAAATCAGCAGAGTGTAGACGTAAGGAACACACGTGGCAGCTATTGACGACCTGATCGCACAAATTGAAGACAAAGCCCTGCGGGAACGATTACGGCTGGAAATGGGGCGCATCACCAAGGAAAAGAAATTTGGGCTGGTGTTTGAAGACCATTTGCCGGAACTGACTCCTGTGTATTCGGCGCGTGTCCGCAAGGGGTGCAATGTGGCGTTGCGGGATGGCGCGTTGTCGGCGTTGTGGCGGGTATTGTCAGTGCAAGGCGAATCCGCCGAATGCGTGAACCGCAGCACGGGTGAAAAACGCACGATCCCGTTGGTGGATTTGGTGGTGGTGCGGCAATTCGGCGAGCCGATTTTCCCAGCACTTGTGCCAGTGGAGCGCGTCCAGAATGGTGCGGAAGATGCGCCTTGGCACAGCCTGATTGAGGCGGACAACTACCACGCACTGCAATTGCTCGAATACCTCTATGCAGGGCAAGTGGACTGCATCTACATCGACCCGCCCTACAATTCCGGCGCAAAAGACTGGAAATACAACAACAACTACGTCGATACCAATGACCAGTGGCGGCACAGCAAATGGCTGGCAATGATGCAGCGACGCTTGAAACTGGCGAAACGCCTGCTCAATCCCGAAAACTCCGTGCTGATTGTCACCATTGACGAAAAAGAGTACCTGCGTTTGGGGCTATTGCTGGAACAGGAGTTCCCAGAAGCACGGATTCAGATGGTCAGTTCTGTCATCAACCACAGTGGCGTGGCTAGGGCTAAGGAATTCTATCGCGCCGATGAATACCTGTTTTTTGTTTTCATGGGTGATGCAGCGGTCGTACCAACTGGTCAAGATATGCTCAATCCTCCCGAATCATTCGAGGGAAAAAAGATTGATTTATGGCGACGACTTTTGCGTAGCGGCACAAATGCCCGCCGACAGGATGGTGTGAAACAGTTTTATCCGTTCTGGATCGACCCAAAACAAAAGAATATCCATTCGGTAGGAAACTATATCCCGCTAGGTGTCAGCCCTAACTCCGTTGTGCCACCCGTACCCGGTCTGGTGGCTTGTTGGCCGATCAGAAGCGACAACTCCGAAGGGTGCTGGCAAATCAGTGCAGATACCGCTAGAAAAGGATTGGCTGAGGGGACTGTACGTATCGGAGCTTACAGCGGCACGAAAGGGCGATGGTCGATTTCCTATCTGCGAAATGCCGAAAAAGAACGAATCAAACGCGGGGAAATTGAGGTTACGGGACGCGATGAAAACGATGCGCTGATTTTGAAACAATCGGAAACTATCGAACGGGTCAAATACCCGGTTTCCGTATGGAATCAGCGTTCCCACAATGCTGGCGCAGGCGGTTCTAATGTTATCCGTGCGCTAATTCCAACACGCCGTTTTCCGTTTCCAAAGTCGCTTTACGCTGTTGAAGATGCTATTCGCTTTTTTGTTGCCAACAAGCCCAATGCGCTTATTCTTGATTTCTTTGCCGGTTCTGGCACTACTGCCCATGCGGTGATGCGGCTTAACCGTCAGGATGGTGGACATCGCCGCGCAATCCTTGTGACCAATAACGAGGTATCCGCCGAAGAACAAAAATCACTCCAAGAACAAGGCTTGTACCCCGGTCATCCTGATTGGGAAAAGCTCGGTATTTGCCAGCACATTACCCTGCCGCGCTTAGCCGCAGCCATCACGGGCAAAACGCCAAAGGGTGAACCCGTCAAAGGAGATTACAAGTTTACTGACGAGTTTCCGATGGAAGACGGTTTCTCCGCTAATCTGGAATATTTCCGGCTGGATTTTCTGGATAAGAACCAAGTAGCACTCGGTCGTCAGTTCCGTGAGATTTTGCCGATTCTGTGGCTCAAAGCCGGAGCAATTGGTACGCGCCCAGAAATACCCGCTAATCAACCCATTCCAGCGGTATTGATTCCCCCGCAAACCCCGTTTGCTGTTTTGGTAGAAGAATCACACTTTGCAACCTTCCTTGAACAAGTGGAAGCCCGCCCCGACCTGACCCATGTGTTTCTGGTGACGGATTCCGAAGAAGCCTTTCAGGAAATGGCAGCACAACTCAACGTACCAAACGTCATGCAACTTTACCGGGACTATCTGGAAAACTTCGTTATCAATAAAGGGGAACGGGCAGCATGAAAATCCGCTTATTCGACTTTCAGGAAGAAGCACTTGAACGGCTGTGCTCCACACTCGCAGAAATTCGCCCGTTTGCCTCCGTAGAAAAACCCAAGGCGATTTCCTTTTCTGCCCCGACTGGCGCGGGCAAAACCATTGTGATGACAGCCCTGTTTGAAGACATTTTGTTTGGCAGGGAAGCGTTAGCCCCACAAGCCGATGCGGTCATTCTGTGGATTTCGGACATGCCGGAACTGAATGAACAGACCCGCCTGAAAATTGAAGGCAAATCCAACCGCATCCGGGTACGGCAACTGGTCAATATTGATGCCAGTTTCGATGCCGAACGGCTCAGCGGCGGGCATATTTACTTTATCAACACCCAAAAGCTGGGCAGTGAAAAGCTGCTGACCCGCAAGGGCGACGGACGGCAATACCCGATTTGGGAAACGCTCACCAATACCGCACGCTATCAGTCAGACCGCTTTTATGTGGTGATTGATGAAGCCCATCGCGGCATGAAAAGCGGTAGCAGAGCCGCCAGCACTGCGCAAACCATCCTGCAACGTTTCTTGCTGAGTAGCCCGGAGGATGGCTTGTGCCGGATGCCGCTGGTTGTTGGCGTTTCCGCCACCCCCAAACGCTTTGAAGAATTGTTGAACAGCAATGACAGTTACGCCCTGCATAAGGTTTACATCCAACCGGGGGATGTGCGCGAATCCGGTTTATTGAAAGACCAGATCATCATCCATCATCCCGAAGGCGAAACCCAGGCTGAAATGTCGTTACTGGCAGAAGCGGCCAACCGTTGGCGCAAAGTCAGTGAACATTGGCAGGCGTATTGCAAAAAACAGCAAGAGCCAACCACGGTATGGCCTATCCTCGTTATCCAAGTGGAAGATGGCTCAGACAAAGCCCTGACGAAAACCAACCTGTCCACCTGTTTGGCAACCATCGAAAGTGCGCTGGGGCGGCGTGTGCATGAACTGGAAGTGACGCACACCTTTAACGACAGCGGCGACCTTGACGTGGATGGTAGGCGGGTGCGCCATGTGGAAGCCTCCCGGATTGAAGAAGACCCCAATATCGGGATTGTGTTGTTCAAGATGAACCTGTCTACCGGCTGGGACTGCCCGCGTGCCGAAGTGATGATGTCATTCCGGCGGGCAAACGATCACACCTACATTGCCCAATTGCTGGGGCGCATGGTGCGCACCCCGCTTGCCCGACGGGTAGAAGCGGATACGCTGCTGAATGATGTCCACCTGTTTCTACCGCATTACAACGAAACGTCGGTAAACGCGGTGATTGAATCGCTGAAAAACGTTGAAGAAGTGCCGCCTGTTACGATTACAACCGGGCGCGATGCGGTGACACTCTACCGTCGTGAAGGCATGGATGACGTATTTGCAGCCATCAGCGAACTGGTCACATACCGCGTGAATGCCGTGCGTAAACAAAGTTCCTTACGCCGCTTGATGGGGTTGGGGCGCGGGCTGACGCACGACCAGATGGCGGAAACCGCACAAGATGGTGTTAAACAACAGCTTGTCGAAAAAATGACAGCAGAAGTCCAGCAGCTAAGCGCATCCGGCACATTGGCAACACAAGCCAAACAAATCACGGGTATTAGCCTAAAAACGGTTGCTGTCAGTCATGGCACATACATTGCCGAAGAAGGCGAAACTTACATTATCGACGCAGCATCAGCGGACATTGACCGTCACTTCCAGCAAGCAGGGCGTTTGTTGGGCAACGGTTTGCACATGGACTATTGGCGCACCCACGGTGATCGTGATGCTGATGAAGCGAAAGTGGAAATAGTCGTTTTAAGCCAAAACCATCAAGCCATGCAGCAATTGGAACTGTACGCAGAACAACAGTTCGACACCCTGTATGCAGACCACCGCCGCGACATCGGTAAGCTGAAAGAACAACGCCGTAAACACTATGAGCGGCTACGCCTTGCTACTGCTGATCCGCAACCCATCGCGTGGATATTGCCAGAGAGCATTGACTTCCGCCGCTCCAAAGAGGCAGCCGTGTATGACAAACACCTGTTTCTACAAGAAGATGGTCAGTTTCAAGCCGACCTTGGCACGTGGGAACGCGAAGTTTTACAACTGGAATTGGCTAACCCTGCGGTCATCGGCTGGTTTCGCAACGTTGACCGCAAACCGTGGTCGCTGGAAATTCCCTACGAAGATGGCGGCAGCGTCAAACCCATGTTCCCCGACTTATTGATCGTGCGGCAAGATGCCAAAGGCTACCAGTTCGACATCATCGAACCACACGACCCCAGCCTGAAAGACAATGCCGCCAAAGTGATTGGTTTAGCCAAGTTTGCCGAAAAGCATTGGATGCTGTTTGACCGCATTCAATTGGTACGCAAGCAAAAAGCAGCGGATGGCAAAGAGCATTATTTCAGATTGGATATGGGGAATGATGTGGTGCGTAAAAAAGTATTGGGTGTGAACGACAATACCCAACTTGACCAACTTTTTGCTGCGGAAGCAAAACCTTAAACAGGTATGGCAACCATGCAAGACCTCCACTGGCAAATCCCCCCCAACCCCGCCACCGCCCTAATGCTGGCAAAACGCCAACTCAGCGAATTCGTCTGCGATGCGGTCAATCTGGAAGGCATCAACATGACCTTGCCAGAAGTCCAAACCCTACTGGATGGCATCACGGTGGGCGGACACAAACTTTCCGACCAGCAAATCACCGTCAACCAAGGCAACGCATGGCGGCTGTTGTTTAGCTGGCTCGAACGCGGCGAATTCACCGTTTCCGCCGAAAAAGCCTGCGCACTCCACGCTGCTGCGGGCAAAGAAGAAGCATTAGAATGGGGACGCTTCCGCTCCGGCGGGGTATTCATCGCGGGAACAGATTACATGCCGCCACCCGTCGCCGAATTACCCGCCCGTTTCGAGGCAATGGTTGCCGACCTTGCCCACATCGACGACATTTACGACCAAGCCATTCACATCTTCCTAACGATGGCGCGTTGCCAGTTTTTCTACGACGTGAACAAGCGCATGGGGCGTTTTATGATGAACGGGCATTTGCTCCAACACGGCTATCCCGCGATCAATTTACCCGCCAAACGCCAACTGGAATTCAACACCTTGATGCTGGCGTTTTATGATTCGGGTGATGAAACCGCGATGAATGCGTTTATGCGTTCGTGCATGGATGAGCGGGTGCTGCGGATTATGCGCGAGGCATGATTAATCAAAACCATTCAAACTCAAGGCAAAGCTGACAGCCTGAAACGGTTGGTATGGTTTTCCTGAACAACCTGATCGAGTTCAGCCACCAGATCGTCATCGAAGGTCATTACGCTACCGCACTCGCACCCACAACGTTAGCTACGCAGAGAGCTTAAACCACCTTCACCACTTCCACCTTCACCCCATCGCTCACCAGCAACCACGCCGACAACTTCGGCAAGCGTGCAATCTCCGGCAACTGCAAATAGCCTTGCACTTGCTCGATACCTTCCTGCCGCTTCGCTGCCCAATCCTTATCGGTCTTTTTGCTGTATTTCAGTTCGATCAAATGCTGGCGGGGTAGCACAATCGGGTTGCGTTCCAACAGCAGGATGTCGGGGTATTTGCGGTTGATTTCGCGCTCGCTTTGGATGAAATACACCGGCACTTGGTAGAGCAAGGTCAGCAACAGTACCTTGATGTGCTTCTCGTCCATGCCCATTGCGTCGCGGTTGGAAAGCAATTGCAATGCCCGCGTCATTTCCGCCACCAACGGCTGCATGTCGTCACGTACCGCCAAGGCTTCCACCGCCAACCGCAAGGCTTGGGTAGAAATGCTCATCTGGTTGCGGCGCTCCAACTCGACCTTGAAATACTGGTAATACAACTCGCGGATCACATGGTTGGGAATGCAAAACACCTCGCCAAACGGCGTTTTGCGTTGCAAGGTCACGAACCCCATATACGCCAGCAAGCTGATAAAATCGTCACGATCAAAGCCTTTTTCAAAGTCGAATTGGCGGCGTTGTTCCGCGCTCACTTCGCCCGTGCTAATCAATTCATCCAGTACCGCAAAATTGGTATCACGGTCGCCGATACTGAACATACCCAGAATTTTGCCGTAATCCGAGGCGATATTGTCATCCAGCATTTGTGCCGGGTATTCACATCGCCGCTGGTCAAAGCGGTCAATAAAATACAGCACCATATCCGGGTTGTAGACGGTTTCAGGCGCATTCACATGAAAACGGTAGCCGTTGTACCAAGCGGTGATGTCGCTCATGAGTGTATCGGCATCGAGTTGGCAAGACGCCACCAACGCTTGCAACAGACCCGCAGTTTCCGCTTTGGTAAAACCGACCGCCTGATTAAAGTCTTCATCAAGGGAGATATTTTTACCGATATTAAAGCCACTGGTCATGCTATCGAGCATGATGGGCGTGACACCCGTGATAAACAAACGGTCAATTGCGCCGCGTTGGGTAGCGGTTTTGATGGTTTCGTAAAAGCTACGCACAAAGCCGCCTTTACCCACAATGCTTTGGAACAAGCTTAAATCGCGTGCCAGAATAGAGTTGGCAAAGTGGTCATATTCGTCGATCAACAACAGAATTTTTTGTCCGGCAGTTACCCGAAAGAAATATTTCATCATCGACTGCGGGGATGGCTCACGCTCAATCGCAGCGATAGCGCTCTCTGGATAACCGTAGCGACTGAGACATTTTTGCAATGCTTGCGCCACTTCGCGCTCAAAATCGCGATACAGTGGCTCGAAACCTTGTTCAGTGGCAATCCCGCTAAATTCCATAAACAGCACTTGATAGCTGCTTTTTAACGGCGTGGGGTGCTTTCCGATGTAGAGTTCGGAGAAAATCGCATCAAAATCATCTTGATAACCCACATCGTAATAGTATTCCAATGCCGATAGCAGCAAACTTTTACCGAAACGGCGCGGGCGTAGCAACACAAGGTGGCGACCTGCCGCTTCCAGTTTGGCGATGTAATCAGTCTTGTCGATATAAACATAGTCGTCAGTGATGACTTGTTTGAAATTGCTGAGACCGTAGGGGATTTGCATCGGGTTGCTCGCTGGATTGATTGCCGCTGTTGTCGGTAGCAGTTTAGCACATTCTCTAAGGGGCAAACCTTGGCGACAAATTTCTACACCATTTTTATCTCCAAACTGCCAGACTTCGCGCCATAGCCCCACTGTGAATCTGGTGTCACATGAAAAATGGATTGGAAGCCCGCCCTTTATGGCAACGGCATTTATTGGCATTGCTGGCGGTTGGCATCACCACCCTGCTGGCACTGCCGCTGCATAACCATCTCGATTTAGCCAATACCGCCATGCTGTTTTTGCTGACCGTGGCACTGGTAGCGGTCAAGCTGGGTCGTCGCCCCGCTATCCTCACCGCGTTTTGCAACGTGATTGCCTTCGATTTCTTTTTTGTGCCACCGCATTGGTCGCTCTCGGTTGCCCACGCCCAATACCTCGTCACCTTTGCCGTCATGCTGATCGTTGCCCTCATCATTACCCACCTGACCGCCGGATTACGCCAGCAAGCCACCGATGCCAACACCCGCGAACAGCAAGCCCTGAGCCTGTACGAACTCGAAAAAGTCGCCCACGAAGCGCGGATGCAAATGCTCTCGGAACGCTTGCGCAACACCATTCTCTCTGCGCTCTCGCACGACATCCGCACCCCGCTCACCTCGCTGTACGGGCTGGCAGAATCCCTAAAACTGAGCAAACCGCCGCTGCCGCCCGACACACAAGAAACCATTACCGCCATCCGCGACCAAGCTTTGCACCTCAATAGCATGGTCAGCAATTTGCTGGAAATGGCACGGCTGCAAGCAGGCGGCATGAAATTCCGCAAGGAATGGCAGCCGCTGGAAGAAGTCATCGGCGCAAGCACCAAGCTGCTCAAAGTCGCCCTGCGCCATCACCCCGTTAAAGTCAGCCTGCCCACCGATTTGCCCTTGCTGGAATTCGATGCCATCCTCATGGAACGGGTGTTTTGCAACTTGCTGGAAAATGCCGCGAAGTATTCACCTGCCGATTCCACTCTGCAAATCACCGCCAAGCTACTGCCCACACAGGTAGAAATTTGCGTGTGCAACCCCGGTGAAGGCTTTCCGGCTGACAAACTGAATCAAGTCTTCGAGCTGTTTGAACGCGGCAACCACGAATCCACCATCCCCGGCGTAGGGCTGGGCTTAAGCATTTGTCGTGCGATTATCGAAGCGCACGATGGCGATATTGCTGCCAGCAACCCAACGCAAGGTGGCGGGTGTATCTGCTTTCACCTGCCCCTCGGCACACCGCCGATCATCGAACCCGAACCCTTCCACCCCACAGGCAATACCCCATGACCACAGCCATCAGCCATATTCTGGTGGTGGAAGACGAACAGCACATCCGCCGTTTCGTCCGCACCGCCTTGGAAAGCGAAGCCTACCAAGTCACCGAAGCAGGTACTTGCGCACAAGGCTTGCAGGACATCCGCACCCAACGGTTGGACATGCTCATTCTGGACTTGGGGCTACCCGATGGTGACGGCGTGCAACTCATTCAGACCTTGCGCACTTGGTCAAAACTGCCGGTGTTGGTGCTGTCTGCCCGCAGTGCCGACCAAGACAAAATCAAGGCATTGGATGCGGGTGCTGACGATTACCTCAGCAAACCGTTTTCGACCGGCGAATTGCTGGCACGGGTACGCGCCCTGTTGCGCCGCAGCCAGTTCAACCCGGAAACCGCCAGCCCGCTGATTCACTTCGGTGATATTGAAGTGGATTTATCACAACGCCAGGTGCGCCGTCGCGGGGAAGCTGTGCGCATTACCCCGATTGAGTTTCACCTGTTAAGCCTGCTGCTACTGAATGCCGGACGGGTCATGACCCACCGCCATTTGCTGCGCGAGGTGTGGGGCAGCACCTATGTGGAAAGCAACCACTACCTGCGCGTATACGTCGGGCATTTGCGCCAGAAACTCGAAAATGACCCCAGCCAACCCCGCCATTTACTGACCGAAACCGGCATTGGCTACCGTTTTCAATTGTAGGAAGGAATCCTGATATGACTAACTCCCACGTTCCCAAACAAAAGCTGGGGGCATTGACCCTAGCCGCCTTGGGCATTGTTTACGGCGACATTGGCACTAGCCCGCTGTATGCCTTCAAAGAAGCCTTTACGCATGGGCTAGAACCCAGCCACGCGAATGTGCTGGCTACGCTGTCGGCACTGTTTTGGGCGATTACCCTGATTATTTCGCTCAAATACGTGTGGCTGGTCTTGCGCTTCGACAATAAGGGCGAAGGCGGCGTACTGGCTTTGCAAGCCCTTGCGCATCGGCATACGCGCCGTACCCTGCCGCAGTGGTCAAAAGCGGTGGCACTGATCGGGGTGTTTGCGGCTGCATTGTTTTACGGCGATGCGATTATTACCCCCGCGATTTCGGTATTGTCGGCAATAGAAGGCATTAGCGTGGCAACCCCACAGTTTGAACACCTGATTATCCCGATTACCTTGGGCATTTTAATCAGCCTGTTCCTGATCCAGCGATTCGGCACGGCGAAAGTGGGGATCTTGTTTGGCCCGATTACGGTGGTGTGGTTTGTGAGTTTGGGGACACTGGGCATTAGCAGCATTTTGCAAACGCCAGAGGTGTTGCAAGCCTTGAACCCCTTGTACGCGCTGGACTTTACCCTCCATCACCCGGTTGCTGCGTTTGTATTGCTCTCCGCTGTGTTTCTGGCGTTGACCGGCGGTGAAGCACTGTATGCCGACATGGGGCATTTTGGCGCAAAACCCATCCGCTTGGCGTGGTATGGCTTGGTGTGGCCTGCCTTGACGCTGAATTATTTTGGGCAAGGCGCATTGGTGATGCGTGACCCGACGATGACGCAGAACCCGTTCTATTTTCTCGCGCCGGATGGCTTGCTTGTGCCGTTGGTGGTATTAGCGACGATGGCAACCGTGATTGCTTCGCAAGCCACGATTTCCGGGGCGTATTCAATTACCCAGCAAGCGACGCGCTTGGGCTATTTACCGCGCATTCGGGTGCAGCACACCTCGGATTCGGAACAGGGGCAAATTTACATTGCCAGCGTCAACTGGTTGATGTTGCTGGGAGTTATCCTGCTGGTATTGGGGTTTGGCTCGTCCAGCGGCTTGGCGGCGGCTTACGGGATTGCCGTGTCGGGCACGATGATTATTACCAGCGTGTTGATTTTGCTGGTGGCATTGGCTCGCCCCAACCAACGCTTGCGCAAGGCGATTATTGCCTGCGTGCTGGTGGCAATTGTGTTTGAAATCATGTTCTTCAGCTCCAACCTGAGCAAAATCGGGCATGGCGGGTGGTTGCCGATTTTACTGGGATTGGTCATTTTTACTTTGCTGACAACCTGGAAGACAGGCAGCGAGTTGATTGCGGAACATCGGCGCAAGATCAATGTGACCATGCGCAAATTTGTCGCCGACCCACACCGCGAGATTCCGCGTGTGGCTGGGACTGCGGTGTATCTGGCTTCCAACCCGAATCTTGTGCCTAGCCGCTTGTTTTATAACATTAAGCATTACAAGGTGATGCACGAGCAGATTGTGTTCCTGCATGTGGATAATGAGGAAATCCCCTACATCCCGGAAGAGGAACGCCTGACCGTGACGGGGCTTGCACCGGGGATTTACAGCGTAAATGTACGCTTTGGTTTCCGCGAAGACCCGGATTTGGGTAAGGCATTGCAGGGGACGGTCAATTACCAATTGGCATTGCCTGCGGATAGCACCACGTTTTTTGTGGCACGTACCGCGATTGTGGATTGCGAAGGGGTATTACCGTATTGGCGCTGTGCGCTGTTTGGCTGGATGATGCGTCAGTCGGAAAGTGCCGCCACCTACTTTAATTTGCCATCGGATCAGGTGGTGGAAATAGGAACGCAGGTAACTTTATAGCGGAAACCCACGGGTACACGCAAACAGATGATGCACCAATAAAGGGCTACATGTGTTACCCTGCATAGTCTTTTGTACAAGTGGGTGACTGGTAATTTATGAAGCGTTTCCACTGTATTTGTGGTCAGGAAGTTTTGTTTGAAGACAAAGAATGTTCGTGCTGCGGCAGGTCATTAGGGTTTAACCCGGATACGTTGGAAATGGTGGTACTAAACCGTGCGCCGCACCTGCGGGGATGCTCGCTGCGTGAGCATTCGGTGGGCTGCAATTGGTTATTGCCATTCGCTGACAAGCACAAGCAGTGCTATTCGTGCCGCTTGACGCGCACCGTTCCTGCACAGAATATTCCCATCAATGTGCAACGTTGGACGGTATTGGAACGCGCCAAACGGCGCTTGGTGTATTCCTTGATTACCTTAGGCTTGCCATTGGTGGGGCGCGAACACGATCCCGCTTGCGGCATTGTCTTTGATTTCTTGGAAGATCAGCGCACCAACCCGCTGGTGAAAAAAAGGGTGGTCTACACGGGGCACAAAAGCGGTGTGATTACCTTGCATGTCGTGGAAGCAGACGAAGCGCACCGGGTCACGGCACGCGAACAATTGAACGAGCGTTACCGTACTGTACTGGGGCATTTGCGCCATGAAAGCGGGCATTATTATTGGGATAAATTGGTGCGGGATTCCGCATGGTACCCGCGTTTCCGCAATTTGTTCGGGGGCGAAGAAAATTACCGCGAATCCTTGGACTGTTACTACGCTCACGGCCCACTGCCGCAATGGGAAAAACGCCACATTAGCGCGTATGCCAGTTCGCATCCTTGGGAGGATTGGGCGGAAACTTGGGCGCACTATTTGCACATTATGGATACGCTGGAAACCGCCACCAGTTTTGGCTTAATTCACCGCGAAACCGTTGACCCTAGCGGTTTTCATTTATTGATGCAGGAATGGCGGCAACTGTCGCGCACCATGAATGCACTCAACCGCAGCATGGGGCAGCCAGATGCTTACCCCTTCACCTTATCGCGGCAGGTTATTGTGAAACTGCGCTTTATTCACCAACTGGTCACGGGTTCAGAAGGTATGTAGGGTGCTATCCGGTTTGGTGTGAACTTCCAAGCGCGGCATGGAGCGGAAAGCCCGGTTCAATTGATTGGCCCATTCGTGGCGAATTTGGAGTAAATACGGGTCTTCGGCCTCAAACTTGTAGTGTTTGGGGGCAGTGAATTCATCGCGTTTATAAATTAACACTTCAATCGGTGGCCCCACGCTGGCATTGCTTTTCATGGTGGAATCCATGGAAATCAGGGAGCAAATCGCCGCGTCTTCCAGCGAGGCATCGCGCATAATAAACCTGTCTAGCACGGGTTTGCCGTATTTACTTTCACCAATTTGCAAATACGGTGTATCCGCCGAAGAGGTAATGTAATTGCCTTGCGGGTAAATCATGTAGATATTGGGGTTGCGCCCTTGAATTTGTCCACCGAGAATCAGCGTGGCATCGGGCACAAAGCCGGTTTGTTCGGTGTGCTTGCGAATCCGATTGACCAGCACATCGCCCAAGTATTCAGCAACATCTGCCAGATAGCCTAAAGTGTTGATATTACGGGGTAAGCCTTCTGAAACGTCGCGCCGAATTTGTTGAATCACCCCTTGCGTGGTGGCGAGATTACCCGCACTCATGATCACTAAGCAGCGATCCGGGGTAGTGACGCAGCGGTGCATCTTACTGTAAGTGCTGACATGATCAATGCCCGCATTCGTGCGTGAGTCAGAGGTTAAAACAAGCCCCTCATCGAGAGAAATACCGATACAATATGTCATGTCAGTTCGTGGGGTAGTTGAGGTGAAGATAACTTATTAGACTCTTTGGGATAGGTCAATGTTCCATTGATATTGTTTGCGACTTTACGATGATAATAACGGTTTTCAGGATGAATGATGCGTATGTCAAGCTGGTTTATTGCCGATTTGCATTTAGATGCTACCCGCCCCGGCGCCATTCGGTTGCTGCTCGATTTATTGAAACAGATTGAGGGCAGGGCGGATGCGCTCTATATCCTGGGTGATCTGTTTGAATATTGGGTCGGCGATGATGCCTTAGCGACGCCGGAGGCGGCAGTGTTGCAGCCGGTGGTGTCCGGTTTGCGGCAGGTGAGCGGTAGTGGGGTGAAATTGTATTTCCAACACGGCAACCGCGATTTTTTGGTGGGAGCGCAATTTGCTGAAGTGACAGGCTGCACCTTGCTGCCCGAACAGCATCTCATCGACCTGTACGGCACGCCTACCTTGTTATTGCACGGCGATACCCTGTGTACCGATGATGTCGAATACCAGCAGGTTCGTAAGCTGTTCCGTAACCCGCAATGGCAGCAGCAATTTCTTGCCTTGCCCTTAGCAGAACGTATCCGTCAAGCGGAAGCGATGCGGGCGCAAAGCCGGATGAGTATGCAGGGCAAAGCGGAGGCGATTCTGGATGTGAATCAGCCAGCGGTGGAAGCCAGGTTGCGGGCAGCGGGGGTCACGCGGATGATTCACGGGCATACCCACCGCCCTGCTGTACACGATTTCGTGCTGGATAGTTTGCCAGCACAGCGGGTAGTATTGGGCGACTGGCACGAAGCCAAAGGCAGTTTTTTGCGTGTGGATGCCGACAGCATGACATTGGAGTGTTAATGATACATCTTCCGTGAGGAAGGGCTGGATGTCAGCTTGCTTCGCCAGTGGCATGAGTGATTATCTTCAGCTTAATCCAACACCCGTTTCGCTGGAAAACACGCTTTGAACTCGGTATTCCCCGGCTTGCTGGTAATCGTCAGCTTGCCGTTATGCCATTGCATCACATGCTTCACAATCGCCAAGCCCAAGCCTGTGCCGCCGCTGGCACGCGAACGCCCTTCATCCACGCGGTAAAAGCGTTCGGTCAAGTGCGGCAAGTGCTTCTCAGGAATGCCAGGGCCGTTGTCGATGATACTCAAGCACGCTTGACCGTCGTCGTTGCTTTCCCAATGAATACGGATGGTGGTGCCCGCAGGGGTGTGTTTTACCGCATTGGCCAGCAGATTAGTAATGACGCTATGGATGTCTTTTTCGGAACCGCACACGCACAAATCGGGTTCGATTTGGGTTTCCAGCCAGTGCGTATCGCTGGCTAAAGTGTCGCTGATCGCTTGAATACTGCTTTCCAACATCGCAGGCACATCGACCCGATTGCCCATTAGCGGGGTGGTTTCCTGACTTTCCAGCCGGGACAAGGCCAGCATGTCGCTGATGATTTGCTGCATCCGCGCGGCTTGTTCGCGGGATTGTTGCAGCGGTGATTGCAAGTATTCGGGCAATTCCGGGTCTTGCTCAAATAATTCGATGTAGCCGGTTAATACGGTCAGTGGTGTGCGCAATTCGTGCGAAGCGTTAGCAATGAACGCTTTACGGGTTTTTTGCAACTGTATGCCTTCGCTAATATCGCGCACACTCAAGACCCGCGAGCCGCCTTGCAACGGCAATAATCGCGCTCGCAACGTCAGGTTGCTGTTGCGCAATGAGGGAAACGTGATTTTGCGGTCGCTGTTTTCTTCCAGCAATTTATGCAGTTCGGGGTGACGCAGCAACGTATCCACGCGCTTACCCCGATCAACCGTATCGCGGATATTAAGCAATTTCGCTGCTGATTTGTTAGCCCACTGAATGTGATTATCGGCATCCAGTAACACCGCTGCATCGGGCAAAGCGGAAAGGACGTTATCAAAACGTGTCAGCAATTCTTGCTGCTTGCGTTTACGTTCCAGGCTTTTTTGTTGGGATTTTTGGAACAAATACGCAATTTGTTCCCACGCACCATCACTGTCGGGCATTTCTTCGGGTTTTTGCCCGTTGGTCAGCCAGCGTTGCAGTTGATAGAGTTTGTGCAGCATCCAGCCAATGTAACCTAGCAGGATCAGCACCATGAGGGGGAACGGGTAAGGCGTTAACCATGCGAGCAGAAAACCGCCGCCTATCACGATAGCCAAGCGGTAGCGTTCTACACTCCAATAATTATTGGGCATCAATCACCTGTCGATTCGACTGCACTGAATAAATAACCTGCACCCCGCACCGTTTGAATCACGTTATCAGCGGCGTAGGTCTTTAATGTTTTGCGTAAACGTAGCACATGCACATCAACGGTGCGTTCTTCGATATAGGTATTTTGACCCCAGACAAAATCCAGCAATTGAGCACGGGAATAGACTTTTTCGGGGTGCTGCATGAAAAATTCCAGCAGGCGGTATTCGGTCGTGCCGAGATGCACGGGTGTGCCATCAATGCGCAATTGGTGCGCATTTTGGTTGAGTTGCAAGCGTCCGGCGTTGATCACCCGCTGTTCGTCGAAACCGTCGGTGCGCCGCAATAAGGCTTTGATTCGCGCACTCAGCGATTTGAGTGAAACGGGTTTGATCAGGTAATCATCTGCACCGGCATCCAGCCCGTGAATCATGTCATCCTCTTCGCTTTTGGCGGTGAGCATAATGATCGGAATGTCGCGGGTCAGCGGGTCGCTGCGAAAACGTCGAATGAGTTCGGGACCAGAAAGATCGGGCAGCATCCAGTCGACCAACATTAAGTCGGGCGACTGGTCTGCTGCCATATCACGCGCCGTCCGCGCATCAGCGGCTTCTTGTACCGTGAAACCTTCCCGCTCTAATGAAAAGCGGATCATGGAACGAATCGCGGCTTCGTCTTCAATGCACAGAATGCGTTTCTTCATGCGGGTAACTTAATCACCCATTAGCAGTGTTTCGCGGATATTGTCTAAATTGGTGTGGCGCACGTCTTTGCCTTTCACCAGATAGATCACGTATTCGCAAATGTTTTTGCTGTGATCGCCGATCCGCTCCAGTGACCGCGCACACCAAGTGACATTCAGGCTGTCTTTGATATAGCGCGGGTCTTCCATCATGCGAGTGAACAACTGACGTGAAATGGCATCAAATTCGTCATCGACTTGCTGGTCGTTTTTCACCACTTGCATGGCTTGGGCAACATCCAGACGCGCCAGTGCGTCCAGTGTGTCACTCAACATGGTTTTAACGTGTTCACTCAGATGGCGCAGGGAATTGTACAAATCGCCATAGGTCGGGGTTTCTGCCATTTCCACAGCATAGCGCCCGACTTTTTCGGCTTCATCACCAATACGCTCAAGGTCAGTGATGACTTTGATAATGGTGATCAGCAAGCGCAAGTCACCAGCAGTGGGTTGACGCCGCGCAATGATTTCGGCGCAATGTTCATCGAGGGCGATTTCCATTGCGTTGATTTCATGGTCGGAATACGCGACTTTCTCGCCTAAGGCACTGTCGCGTTCCAACAGCGCTTTGATGGCGTTGATGACTTGACTTTCGACCAAGCCACCCATTGTCATCAACTTACTGCGAGCTTCTTCCAACTCGCTATTGTATTTTTGCGACGTGTGTTGCGTTGTGTTCATGTCTTCCATATCCGTGCCGCCCTTAGCCGAAGCGACCTGTGATGTAATTCTCAGTCAACTGGTGTTGCGGGTTGGTGAACACGGTTTTCGTGTCGTTCAGCTCAACCAGATAACCCATGTGGAAGTAAGCGGTGCGTTGAGAAATCCGCGCTGCCTGTTGCATTGAGTGGGTTACGATGCAGATAGTAAAGCTTGCCCGCAATTCGTCAATCAATTCCTCGATAGTCGCGGTAGCAATCGGGTCAAGCGCGGACGTCGGTTCATCCATTAGGATGACTTCCGGGCTAACGGCAATGGTACGGGCAATACACAAGCGTTGCTGTTGACCACCGGAAAGGCCAGTGCCCGGTGATTGCAGACGGTCTTTAACTTCTTTGAACAAACCCGCTTTGGTTAAGCTTTGTTCAACGATGTCATCCAACTCCGAACGGCTGGTAGCCAGACCGTGCAGGCGTGGGCCATAAGCCACGTTGTCGTAGATGGACTTTGGGAACGGGTTCGGTTTTTGGAATACCATGCCGACACGGGCGCGGAGCAATACCGGGTCTTGCTCTTTTGCATGAACGTCTTCGCCGTCGAGCTTAATGTCGCCCGTGACTTTACAGCCTGCGATGGTGTCATTCATGCGGTTCAGGCAGCGCAAGAAAGTGGATTTACCGCAACCGGAAGGCCCGATCATGGCAATGACTTCATTGCGCCCGATGTCCATGTTGACATCGAAAATGGCTTGCTTGGTGCCATTGTAAAAAACGTTGACACCACGGCAGAAGAATTTCGCATCTTGACCGTCAAGGTAAGGGCGACCGATGGTACCCTTAATCTCATGCGCAAATTCTTCACGACCGCCAGCAGTAGGTTTGTGGGTTTGTGGCATTACTGCCGCATCATTCAAAGTTGCTTCTGTCATAACTATTACCAACGTCTCTCAAATTGTTTACGCAAGACAATTGCCAGCAAGTTCATGGTGATCATGAAAGCCAGCAGGATAATGATTGCAGCGGAGGTGCGCTCGGTGAAGGCACGTTCCGGGCTGTCAGCCCACAGGTAGATTTGCACCGGCAAAATGGTAGCAGGGTCGGTGATACCACCGGGCACATCGACGATAAAGGCTACCATGCCCACCATCAGCAGCGGTGCAGATTCGCCGACCGCGTGCGCCATACCGATAATAGTGCCAGTCAAAATACCGGGCATTGCCAAGGGCACCACGTGATGGAATACCGATTGGGTTTTGGATGCACCCACGCCTAACGCCGCTTCACGGATGGAAGGCGGTACCGATTTCAAAGCCGCACGACTGGCAATGATAATCGTCGGCAAAATCAACAAGGTCAACACGAAACTGCCGACGAGTGCCGAGGAGCGCGGCATCCCAAAAATCTGGATAAAAATTGCCAAGCCCAATAAACCGAAGATGATTGAGGGAACTGCTGCAAGGTTGTTGATGTTCACCTCGATGAAATCCACGAACCAGTTATTCTTCGGCGCGAACTCTTCCAGATAAATTGCTGCCATTACCCCAATCGGGAATGAGAACAGCAGAGTCAAACTCATGGTGTAAATCGACCCCATCAGTGCACTTAAGATACCCGCTTGTTCGGGTTCACGCGAATCACCGTTGGTGAAGAAGGTGGTGTTGAATTTGCTGGTGAGTCGATCTTCCGCTTCCAATTTATCCAACCATGTTAATTGGAAATCTTTGATGCGGCGATCAGCTTCTGGTGCAGTGCGATCGACATAACCCTTGTGGAACTGGTCAATGTCATCATCAGCCAATACCCACACCGATTGGTTAGTGCCAATCAATGTTGGGTCAGCCAATACCATGCGTTGCAATTCATAAGCCGCATCACCACTGACCAGTGACTTCAGTGCTTTCTTTTCCTTGCGGTCTTCCACATTGGGGATCAGATTTTGCAAACTGTTTTGAATCACGCTGCTGTAGTTAGCAGTGCGCAACTGCTCCGGTGTGGATTCAGCGGTAACGCCCAAGGCTTGCGCATCCAGCGTCACATCTAGCTTGATGTAGGTGCTGGTGAAGGCGGGCAAGCCTTTGCTGAAAATATTGACCATCAATAAAACCAGGAACAACAAGCTCAAGCTGATGGAGATAAAGCCATAAGCACGAAAGCGTTTTTCCCGTGCGTAACGCTTGCCGAGGCCAGCGCGAACTTTTTCAGTAATCGTGGTACTCATACAGACTCCTGTTTATTCGTACTGTTCACGGTATTTGCGCACAATGTGTAGCGCAAAAATATTGAGGATCAGGGTAATGACAAACAAAGCCAGACCCAATGCAAAAGCCGCGAGCGTTTTCGCGCTATCGAATTCTTGGTCGCCCGTTAGCAAGGTGACGATTTGCACGGTCACGGTGGTCACGGCTTCCAGCGGGTTGATGGTCAGGTTGGCAGACAAGCCCGCCGCCATCACCACGATCATGGTTTCACCGATAGCGCGTGACGCTGCCAATAAAAATGCACCAACGATGCCCGGCAATGCTGCTGGCAATACCACTTGTTTGATGGTTTCCGATTTGGTAGCACCCATGCCGTAAGAGCCATCACGCATTGCTTGCGATACCGCATTAATCACGTCATCCGAAAGTGACGACATGAACGGAATAATCATGACACCCATCACCAAGCCAGCGGCTAAAGCACTTTCAGACGCTACGCTCAAACCCACGTTTTCACCCAATTCACGGATGAACGGCGCCACGGAGAGTGCGGCGAAGAAACCGTAAACCACGGTTGGGATACCTGCCAAGATTTCCAACGCCGGTTTAACGTAAGCGCGAATCATCGGGCTGGCGTATTCTGACAAATAAATTGCTGACATCAAACCCAGTGGTACAGCAATGATCAGCGCGATAAAAGAAATCAGCATGGTACCCACGAAAAGCGGAATTGCCCCGAATGAACCGGAACCACCGACTTGATCCGCACGAATCGCGGTTTGCGGACTCCAGTGCGTGCCGAATAAAAATTCGGTTGCCGGAACTTGCCCGAAAAAGCGAATGGATTCAAACAGTACCGATAAAACAATGCCCACTGTGGTGAGAATTGCCAAGCCTGCACACAATATCATAATGTATTGGATAACGTGTTCGACTTGGTTACGCGCCCGGGTGACAGGTTTGACAAGGCGCAGCCCTAAAAGTAAACCGACGACAGCAATAACTAGCACCAGCAAGGTTTTTGCCATATTGCTAATGCCCTGTAAGCGTGAATATTCTTCTGCCGCCACCTTCATAGCCGGGTCGGTAATTGTTTCGACGCCATTAGCCACTAGATTGCGAATCTGGTTGCTGATTAAGCTCACTTGGTCGCTTGACTGATTGTGCAATTCAGCGGGCAAGTGTGCCAGCGTCATCTGGGTAATGATGGAGTCAGAAAACAGTGACCACACCAATAAAATAATCAGTGCCGGAATACCGCACCAAATAGCCACTAAATACCCGTAATAACTGGGCAAGGAATGCAGGTCATTACCGCCACGCTTCGCTGGGGTAGCCAGTGCGAGTGAGCGTTTACGGCCGATGTAATAGCTAAAGGCAGCTAGTACCGTTAGCGTCAGCAAGATACCCAAGGTACTCATGAAAACTCCTGTTTGGGACTGTTCGGTCTGGTTAAAAGAACGCGCCCCGAATTGTAGACGCGCAATATGACGTTATTGTTACAGGTAGTTAATCGTTTTATGCCGCCTGCAACAAACCGACGTCACTGACCGGACGACGCTGTAAGCTGCCTTGCACAAAATGCCGGTGATAACGGGTATTCAGATTATTAACATCCAATAATATAAAGATGTCGGCGACATTAAAATCGGGATCGAGGCACGGTTCGCCCGCTACCCATGCGCCGAGTTTCAAATAAGCTTTTAACAAGGGCGGCATTATAACTTTGGCGGCAGGTTGCGCCGGTAACAAATGCATTAACGGTTTAACACGTAACTCGGCAGGCGCGAGATTATGAGCGCGTGCTTCTTGCATAATCGCTGAGGCTTGAGCACCGCCGTCATTCATGCTGATGCTGGCGCAACCGAACATAAAGTCGACTT
Source organism: Candidatus Thiothrix sulfatifontis (assembly GCA_022828425.1). Lineage (NCBI taxonomy): Bacteria > Pseudomonadati > Pseudomonadota > Gammaproteobacteria > Thiotrichales > Thiotrichaceae > Thiothrix > Candidatus Thiothrix sulfatifontis. The sequence goes on along the minus strand of CP094685.1, from coordinate 2,898,394 downwards.
GGTGCATTTCCATGAATTGCGCCAAACCTAACCACAACATGCCAATCCCCGCACCATTGCGGAAATCGGGATGGATGCAGGTGCGCCCAATTTCAATCGCATTGCCCTTCAGTTGGGGGAACAAGCCGTGCAAATCGAATTCGTTTTCGGAGTAAAAACTGCCTGCTTTCTGTGCATTTGGCGTGGTGAGAATACGGGTAGAACCCACTACTTCGTGATTATCCGTGCGCCGCACCAACAGATGATGGCAATAATCGTCGTAATGGTCACGATCGATACCTTCAGCCGCGCTTTCTAATTGTGCGCCCTGCTCTTTAGCGAAAATTTCATAACGCAGGCGTTGGGAGGCGTAGATGTCTGCCGGGGTGCTGGCGAGTTCTACTCTAATCGGTGGTAATGGGATAGCGGCGGTCATAGGTCAAACTCCTTTCATAATATCGCGCCAGCTTATGAAAGGAGTATGACAGGGAGATGACGGTTATTTTGCAGAGACGTTAAATATCCTGAGTAGGCATGAGTGAAATCAGTGATTATTATCTTCCTATGCTGAAAAGAATATAGCGTATTAACACAATTGTCACACAAGCGTCATTTTGCCGTCATTCCCAAGCCTTAGCCTCGCTACCACGATTTGATTTTGTTAGTGAGAGTTTCATGGCAGGTATTTCCGACGCAATGCGCGATGCAGTGCATCAACACGCTCCAACCTCTTTGATGGGGATGCAGCAACGTTTATTTAGTTTTTGGTTTAACAGCTTCATTTACAACCAGATTTGGGAAGACCCTACGGTTGACATGCAGGCATTGGAATTGACATCGGAAAGCCGTATTCTCACGATCGCTTCGGGTGGCTGCAATGTCTTGAATTACTTGACTGCCGACCCCGCACACATCACGGCGATCGACCTGAACCCTTACCATTTGTCGCTAACGCGCTTGAAGTTGAAGGCACTGAAATATTTGCCAGATCACGCTACCTTCTACGATTTCTTCGGTTACGCTGATCGCGCCACGAACCCGGCGCATTACGAACAGTACATCCGCCCGCACATGGATGCTGAGTTGGATGCATTCTGGCAAGGCCGCAGTATTTTAGGGCAGAAGCGCATTCATATGTTCCGTGACGGGCTGTATCGCCAAACCCGCTTCGGTTACTTCATGCGCCTCCTGCATTGGATTGCCCGCCGCACCAATTATCAACCGGAAAAAATCCTTGCCGCCACTAGCTTGGATGAGCAGCGCACCATTTTCGGCGAACACATTGCGCCATTCTTTGACAATAAAGTGGTAAAGTTTTTGGGTAAACTGCCAATGTCAGTATTCAGCTTGGGCATCCCGCCGCAGCAATACAAGGCGATGAAAGAGCAGGGCAATCTGATTGAGCAATACCGCGAGCGGGTCGAACGCTTGGCGTGTGACACCCCAATTCAGAACAATTATTTTGCATGGCAAGGTTTTAGCCACAGCTACGATCATGAAAAGCGTCAAGCGATTCCTGATTACCTCAAAGCTGAAAACTACGACGCTATCCACAGTCAGTTGGGCAAAGTCGATACACACCTCGGCTCAATGATCGACTTTTTGGAACAGCAAGCCCCACACAGTTACGACCGTTTCGTGTTCCTCGATGCGCAAGACTGGATGACGGATGACGTCCTCACCCAGTTGTGGACGCAAGTTGCCCGCGTCGGCAAGCCGGGGACGCGCATTATCTTCCGTACCGCCGCCGCTGAATCACCACTGGAAGCCGCCTTACCTGCCGAGTTACGCAGCCAGTTTGTGTACGAAGCCGAGCTTTCTGCGTTGCTGTTTAAGCAAGACCGTTCGGCGATTTACGGTGGTTTTCACCTTTACCGCAAGGCCGATTGATCATGGATGCCGCACAAAAAATGGATCAGCAGTACCGTTACCAACGGTACGTTTACGACTTATCCCGCAAGTATTATTTGCTAGGGCGCGATGCGTTATTGGCAGAAATTCCGTTACAGCCGGGTGAAACCGTGCTGGAGATCGGCTGCGGCACCGGGCGCAATCTCGCGAAGCTGGCGTATCGTCAACCCCGCGCCAAGCTTTACGGCATTGATGCGTCTGAAATGATGTTGGCGACCGCCCGCGAGAATTTGCGCAATACCTTGTATGCCAAACAAATCACCTTACAGCAAGGGTTGGCGGGGCAGATCGATCACACCAGTTTTGGGTTGGAAAAACCGTTTGACCACATTGTATTTTCGTATGTGCTGTCGATGATCCCCGGTTGGCAGGATGCGCTGGAACACGCTTTAAGCATCCTCAAACCCGGTGGTTGTTTGCACGTGGTGGATTTTTCCGACCAGCAAACCATGCCCGCGTGGTTTCGCAAGCTGCTGTTGCAGTGGTTGGCATGGTTCAATGTCCACCCTGATCCGGCAGTTCCGGCGTATTTGGAGCAAATGGCAGCCCGTCATCATGAGCAACTGCGTATCCGCCATTTGAGTGGGCGTTACGCGGTATTGGCGCATTACCAGAAAGGGGGGATTCCCAATGAGCATCAACCAGAACTTCCGCAAATATCGCAGTATCTGGATTTCTGATACACACCTCGGTTCGCGTGGGTGTAAAGCCGAGTTTTTGCTTGATTTTCTGCAACACAATCAATCCGACCATTTGTATTTGGTTGGCGATATTATTGACGGCTGGGCCTTGCGCAAACGCTGGTATTGGGACGCGTTCCACGACCAGATTGTGCACCTGTTGTTTGAACGGGCGCAACGTGGCACGCAAGTGACCTACGTCAGTGGTAATCACGATGAGTTTCTGCGTCCGTTTATTCATCACCGGATTACTGCGATCAGTTTGGAAGACGAAGTGGTGCATACCACGGCGGATGGGCGCAAGTTTCTGGTGCTGCACGGCGACCAATTTGATGGCGTGATGCAATTTGCACGCTGGTTGGCAATTCTTGGTGATTGGATGTACGAGCGTTTGCTGGTGGTAAACAATGTGTACAACCGTCTGCGGCGGCGCATGGGGTATCCGTATTGGTCACTTTCGGCGTACCTCAAGCACAAAACCAAGTCGGCGGTGAATTTCATCTCAGCATTTGAGGAAACGCTGGCGAAAGAAGCAAAGCGGCGCGAATTGGATGGGATTATTTGCGGGCATATTCACCATGCTGAAATCCGCGATATTGACGGTGTGTTGTATTGCAACGATGGTGACTGGGTGGAAAGTTGCACCGCGCTGGTGGAAGAATGGGATGGCAGTTTGCACGTGGTGCATTGGACCGATACCAAAAGTACCGCTGCTGAATTGTGTTTGCCGGTTGGGGCATCTGAGCCGGTAGCCGCTTAAACAAACTCTTAATGCCACAAACATAAAAAAGGGAGCATCCATGCTCCCTTAACTTTTTAGTAAATCTTTGTTATGGACTACTTTATTATTTCAGTGCGCTTGCTGATAGTGGTGTCAATGCAGCAGCAGCAGCCATGGTGGCTTTCTTTTCAGCTTCAGGCATGGCAACCAAGCCTTTTTCAGCCAGATAGCCGTCTGCACTCAGTGCTGCTTCACTGGTGAATTCAGCCATGTATTCTTTGATACCCTTAACTTGACCAACGTGGCTGTTTTTCACGTAGAAGAACAGTGGGCGTGACAGTGGGTATTTGCCGGTAGAAATGTTGTCGTAGCTGATTTCTGTGCCGTCAATGGTGGCTGCTTGCAGGTTGTCACGGTTCTGGTCGTAGAAGCTGTAACCGAAAATGCCAAATGCACTAGGGTTAGCTTTCAGTTTTTGCACGATCAGGTTGTCGTTTTCACCCATTTCAATGAAGTGACCGTCTTCACGGACTTCTTTGTAAAGCTTCTTGAAAGCAGCACTGTCTTTCTTTTCCAGTTCAGGAATGCCTTTGAAGTTCAATGCACCCTTTTTCATGCCCAAGCTAACCAGTGCGTCACGTGTACCAGAAGTAGCCGGTGGACCGAGAACTTCAATTTTTACGTCTGGCATCGCAGGGTTGATTTGCTTCCAGGTGGTGTAAGGGTTTGGAACAAATGTGCCGTCAGCAGTCGGAACATTTTTTGCCAAAGCCAAGAACAAATCACGGCGTGAAATGTTCAGGGGTTCACCTGATTTTGCGCTACCGATGGTAATACCGTCGTAACCGACTTTTACTTCAGTGACAGCATCAACGCCGTTTTTTGCACAAGTTTCCAGCTCTTTCTTTTTCATGCGGCGGGAAGCGTTAGTGATGTCTGGGGTTTCGATGCCAGCGCCAGCGCAGAACAGTTTGAAGCCGCCGCCTGAACCGGTAGATTCAATTTTAGGAGCAGCACCGCCGCTCTTTTTGGCAAACTGTTCAGCAACAACAGTAGCAAAAGGGTATACCGTGGAAGAACCGACGATTTCAATGTTGTCGCGTGCTTGTGCAACGCCAGCAGCAGCCGCCAGACCCAAGGCGATTGCCAATGTAAGTTGTTTCATTCTAAAGCTCCTTAAAAAGAATCCAGGATGGATTTGCGCGAATCGTAGAGCGTTTTAATGAACGTTTTATGGCGGTTATATTAAGAAATGATGACAATGCTTGCTCAGGGGGCTGTCATCAAGCTGCAATGCCCGCAGCGTAGCATGAATCAAAACCAAGGATTCGGAGTAAGCACCATGGATAATCAAACTTTGCTGACCCAATTGCTCCGTTTGCGCGAGCAAGCGGTAAGCTTTGCGGCACAACACGCGGATGCTGAACGGGTTCAGCCCATGCACCGGGCATCCGCGCACAATTTATTGCATTACCTCGCGCTGCGCAGCCACGAGCTGCGGGAAGTCCAATTCGGTCTGATTGAACGCGGCTTGAGTTCTTTGGGCGTGTTGGAGTCGCACACGCTGGCTACCTTGAATAGCGTGATTGCGGCCTTGGAATGCTTGCAAGGGCAAGCACCGAGTGCCGCACCCTTTGCCCCCGTGAGTGTGGCAGACAGCAAAACACGCTTGGAACACGCCAGCACTGCCTTGTTTGGGGAAAGCCCGGCACAGCGCGATGTGCGCATTATGGTGACGATGCCAACCGAAGCGGCAGAAGGCCATGCTTTGCTCAGTCATTTGTTGGAGGCAGGTATGGATGTGATGCGCATCAATTGCGCCCATGATAACGCCGATACTTGGCAGCAAATGATCGGCAATTTGCGTTTGGCAGAAGCCAGCACGGGCAAAACTTGCAAAATCGAGCTTGATTTGGCAGGCCCAAAATTACGCACCGGCACGATCCGTGCCGTGGGGCGCGTCGTCAAACTCAAGCCGCTGCGTGATTTGTTTGGGCACGTGTACATGCCGGGGCGCATCTGGCTAGTGCCTGAAGGCGAGGAAGCAGTAGCGGATGATTTCCCCACCTTGGAAGTCAGCGGCAAAACATTGGCAGAATCGCAGCCGGGCGATCACATCCTGCTTACCGATGCCCGCGAAGCCAGCCGCGAATTCCGCATTGTCGCCAAACACCAGCACGCCCGTTTGGTGACGACTGAAGATACCGCGTACTTGCAGGAAAATACCAAGCTGGTATTCGAGCGTCATGGCAAAAAACTTGGCAAAGGCGCTTTGGTCAATGTGCACGAAGTGATTCCCCCATTAATACTGCAAGTGGGCGACCATTTGCTCCTCACCCGTGATGATGAGCCGGGCATTCCCGGAGAACACGATGCAGACGGGGCGCAAATCCAAGCTGCCCGCATTCATTGCACCTTGGCGGAGGCGTTTAGTGCGGTGCAAGCAGGCCAGCAAGTGTGGCTGGATGATGGCAAAATCGGCGGCACAGTAGAAACCAGCGACGGCGACACCATCGGCTTAATCATTACGCATACGCCGCCCGGTGGCGCAAAGTTGCGCTCGGAAAAAGGCATTAACTTTCCCGATACTGTATTCCACACGTTGGCGCTTACCGAGAAAGACATAACCGATTTGGAGGCCATGGCAGGTAAAGTGGACATGGTGGCCTTGTCGTTTGTGCGCACTCCGCAGGATGTGGCAGACCTGCAAGCCCACTTGCAGCGCCTTGACATTCCTGACACTGGCATTGTCCTCAAGATTGAAAACCGAGCAGCATTTGAAAATTTGCCTGCTATTTTATTGGCTGCGCTGCGCTCCTCCACGGTTGGGGTGATGATTGCGCGGGGTGATCTGGCGGTGGAAGTTGGTTTCGAGCGCTTATCCGAAGTGCAGGAAGAAATTTTATGGTTGTGCGAGGCCGCGCACGTTCCAGTAATTTGGGCAACGCAAATTCTGGAAGGCATGGCGAAAAAAGGTGCGCCATCCCGCGCTGAGGTCACTGATGCGGCAGTGAGCATTCGCGCCGAATGCGCCATGCTCAATAAAGGCCCGCACATTGTCGAAACGGTGCGTTTTTTGGATGGTATTTTGCAGCGCATGGAAAGCCATTACCACAAACGCCGCTTAATGATGCGCCCGCTCAGCGTGTGCCAACATTCTTTACAACTCAATCATTAACGGAGGCTGGGCTATGGCTGATACCGATGATGCCACTATCTGTTACCGGCGTTTGGACGTCGATCGCATTAAACAAACCACGGAGAAATTGTGTATTCGGATACACGAACGTTTTCCGCACGCCAATTTGCTCAAGGTGTGCCATGAGTTAAACCACCAAGTGGATGCGCTGAAAGCCAAGGCGTGTTGGATCGCTTGCCCCAGTTGGTGGCTGCGTGGCGTGATGTTGCTCTCCGCGTTGCTGGTGTTGGGGGTTCCTCTATGGTTTACCTGGTCGCCACTTCAGGCGTTATTGTCGAATCGCGTCGCCGAACCGGGGGATTTCTTGCAGGCAGTCGAAGCGGTGTTGAGCGGCACGTTTCTGTTGGGCTTGTGGATATTGTCGCTGATCACCTTGGAGCAGCGTTTCAAGCGCAGTCGGGCGTTGGCGGCGATTCACGAGTTACGCGCTTTAGCACACGTGGTGGATATGCACCAGTTGACTAAAGACCCCAGCTACATTCTCAATAAAGCGGCTCGCACGGCATCATCACCACCGCGCAACCTTGGGGCGTTTGAACTGATCCGTTATTTGGATTATTGCAGTGAAATGCTGTCAATTATTGGCAAGCTGGCGGCGTATTACGCGCAGAACTTCAATGATTCGATACTGTATGATGCGGTCAACGACGTGGAATCGTTGACCAATGATTTGTCGCGCAAGATTTGGCAAAAAATTGCGGTATTGCACGAATACCAGCAAGAGCAAGACGAGAATTAATGCTTTACGATCTTTGAAAACATTTGAATGATAACCACGCCGATAATGATCATGCCCATGCCAATCACGGCGGGTAAGTCCAGGCGTTCGTCGTACATGACAATGCCAATGATGCTGATCAACACAATTCCCAGCCCTGACCATACGGCATAAGTGAACCCCAATGGCAGGGTACGCAGGGCGAGTGTCATGAAATAAAACGCGAAGCCGTAACCCACCACCATGATCAGCGTCGGAATGGGCTTGGTGAATTCTTCCGTTGCCCGCAGCGAACTGGTGGCAATGACTTCAGCGACGATAGCAAGCGCAAGGTAAAAATAAGACATAAGTTAGGGTTTAGTGCTACATAATGACGAACCCGTATGATAAACGGATTATGAGTGTTATGGCATTTGATTCTTACCAATTATCGTCTTGTCATCAGGATGTATTAGAGTTTTGTTATATTCCTGCACGACAAGCCCCCTTAGAGTGACGTTAATATGAATGATAAAAAACATTGTGCGATGGATACGCGTGATTTAGTCACGTTGCTGGCTGATTTGGCAGAGCAGATCGAAATTTTGATTGGCAAAAAAGGTGCCGTCAGCGTGTTTCGTTATGCAGGCAAGCAAATGGGTAAGCGCTTAGGCGCCGGGCAATCCGGCGATGCAGAGATGGCGCGTGACGTTGTGGCGAAGTTTTTCCAAGACAAAGAATTTATGGATGGTGTATTACTGGACGGCAATAACGCCGAATTGAGCGGTTGCCGCATTGGTTCGGTGCTGCGTGAGCGCGGCATTGCGGCCGGTTCCCACGCGCTGTGTCACTTTGGATTTGGTTTGATTGACGGTGTGACCGAAGCGGTGACCGGGCGTAAAATTATTACGCTGCACGTGTCCTCGGAATACCACGATGAAGGCATTACCTGTCGCGAAACATGGTAATTCATGTCAACTAAGCGGGGTGGCATCAAACTTGCTTAACATTGCCGTGTGACAATACCGCCACTTCACGTTTAGGAACACGGATCATGAGCCTCAAAAAACAATACCTGAAAACGCGTCCTGCTTGCAAAGTAACGTTTCGCGTCCATAAGTCTGCTGCCCAAGCCGCTGCGACCATTCATTTGGTTGGCGATTTTAACGCGTGGGACGCACAGGCAACCCCGATGACGCCACTAAAAAACGGTGAATTCACCACGGTGTTGGAACTGGATACCGCGACGCCGCAATACCAGTTCCGCTACCTGCATGACGGCTGTCGCTGGGAAAATGACTGGGAAGCGGACGGTTATGCGACCAATGGTGTGGATGGTGAGAATTCCATCGTTCGCGTATGACCCAAAATAGGGTATAAACACAGGTTTCGGTAGCGTAGTAAAGGAACGCGGATGCCTGTCAGTTTTACCCACGGTTTTGCTTTTGACCCCAGTTACGGGTATTCGTTGAATGATCTACTCGCGGTTAGCCCGCCACCACCACCGGCTGATTTTGCGGATTTTTGGCAAGCTCGTTACGCGCGAGCGTTGCAGACGCACCCGCGCCCGCGCATTACGCACACGGGAACGGCGCAGCACGGTTATGAAGTGTACGATTTGCGCTACTGCTCTACCGATCATTTCATTATTCGTGGCTGGGTATTGATTCCGCAACAGCAGCCGGTGACACGCGCATTGGTGTTTGGGCACGGTTACGGCGGTTGTGATGGCGCGGATTTTCGCTTGCAACCGGCAGGTACCGCCTTGTTATTTCCATGCTTGCGGGGCTTGGCGCGTAGCCAGCATCCACCGTTATCGGCGAATCCGGCGTTTCATGTGTTGCATGACATCGACAAGCGCGATCGCTATGTGATCGGCGGTTGTGTGGATGACCTTTGGTTGGCGGTGTCGGCGGCGCAGGCACTCTTTCCGGCAACGGTGGGGCATATCGGTTATGCGGGGATTAGTTTCGGGGGCGGGGTTGGGGCGTTGGCATTGCCGTGGGATGCGCGGATTCAGCGGGCGCATGTGAATGTGCCGACGTTTGGGCATCAGCCCTTGCGCCTGACGTTGCCGACGATTGGCAGTGGCGCAGCAGTGCAGCGTTACCAGCAACAGCACGGGAATGTGTTGGATACCTTGCAATATTACGATGCGGCGAGTGCAGCGCAATGGATTCAACAACCGATGCACGTGGCGGCAGCTTTGTTTGACCCTGCCGTGGCACCACCGGGGCAGTTTGCGGTGTACAACGCTTTGCCGGGTGAGAAAACGCTGTTTGTGTTGGAGGCCGGGCATTTTGATTACCCTAAGCGCGTGGCGCAGGAACAGCAGTTATTGCAAGAATTGGCAGGATTTTTCGCACTACTTTAAAACGCCTGCAACATCAGCCGCTTATGATGCGCCCATCGAAATCATGATTATCGCCAACAAGTAAGCAGGTCAGGTCAATGCAACGCGAATATCACCGCTGGCACAGCCCTCGCATGGGACGCACGATGGAATTGTTAGTCTTCGGGCACGCAGGCGCAAAGGTGTTGGTGTTCCCTACCCGCGACGGGCGTTTTGACGAATACGAAAAGTTGCGCATTGTGCAGCAACTTGCGCACAAGATTAACGCGGGGCAGTTGCAACTGTTTTGTGTGGATAGCGTGGATCACGATGCGCTGTATTGTTTTTGGAAACACCCCGCCGAGCGCATCCGTCGTCACATGCAGTTTGAGGATTACATCCTGCATGAGGTGTTGCCGTTTATGCAACACAAGAACCAACATCCTTGCACGATTGCGCACGGCTGTAGTTTGGGGGCGTTTCATGCCGCGAATATTGCATTCCGCCACCCGCATTTGTTTCAGAAACTGTGTGCGTTTTCCGGGCGTTATGACTTGACGATGCAGACGGAAAGTTTTTCCGACCTGTTCAATGGCTATTACGACGAGAATGTGTATTTCCACACACCGACCCATTTTTTGCCGAATCTGCATTGCGAGCAGCGCTTACAGCACTTGCGGCAAATGGATATTGTGTTGGTCATCGGCAAGGAAGACCCGTTTCTGGGCAATAACCACCATCTGAGTCATATTTTGCACAGCAAGAACGTTCCGCACCAGTTGCACGAATGGAATGAACGTGCCCATCGCGGCTATTACTGGCGACGTATGGCACCGTTGTACGTGTGATTTTACGCGACACCATTTTGTCACACAGAAACGTTACTATCTTGCCGTGTTTAAGAATGTTTTAATTTTCACCCCAGATAATACGAGGAGTCTGAATGAATCACGAAGACAATGCAGCGCAAGACAGCCGCGACTGGCTACAAGCGGAACTGGACGATACCTTGGATGACATGTTCGAGATGGAATTCAGCGAACCCATGCTCAGCGAGGAAATCCGCAAAATCTACAAGCGCCAGCACCCGGATATGTTGGATAACCGCACTTATTACACCAACCTGCTGCGCCTCCAGTCTGAGCTGATCAAGCTGCAATACTGGGTTGAGAAGACCAATGCCAAAGTGCTGATTATCTGCGAAGGACGTGATTCCGCAGGCAAGGGCGGTGTCATCAAGCGCATTACCCAGCGTTTGAATCCGCGTGTTGCCCGTGTGGTGGCCTTGCAAAAGCCGAGTGACCGCGAAATGACCCAATGGTATTTCCAGCGTTACGTGCCGCATTTACCTGCGGGCGGTGAGATCGTGCTGTTTGACCGTTCTTGGTACAACCGCGCTGGCGTTGAGCGGGTGATGGGGTTTGCGTCCGAAAATCAGGTTGAACAATTCCTTCAGGATGTACCGGAATTCGAGCGCATGTTGGTGCGTTCCGGCATTATTGTGCTGAAATACTGGTTCTCGATTACGGATGAAGAGCAGCAATTGCGCTTCCTAACCCGTATTCATGACCCGATGAAACAGTGGAAACTCAGCCCGATGGATTTGCAATCGCGTGTGCGTTGGGAAGATTACACCAAGGCGAAGGAAGAAATGTTCGAGCGCACCAATATCCCCGAAGCGCCTTGGTACATCGTCGAAGGCAATGACAAGAAGCGCGAACGCCTGAACTGCATCGAGCATATTTTGTCGAAAATTCCGTATGAAGACGTTGCTACTGAGAAAGTGACGCTGCCTGAGCGGGTGTTCAACCCGGATTATGAGCGTCGCACCTTGCCGGATGATCTTTACGTGCCGAAGATTTATTGATTAGGGCTGAAGAAACCCCTCCAAACCTCCCCTTGTCAGGGGAGGCTTTTTTCTACCACTTACTTGATGATATTGCCCAAGTTGATCAACTGGGTTTCACCGTTGTTGTCTTTCACACCATCGTTGTCGTTGATGATCAAGACATTGCCATTGGCGAGTACGGCTGAACCTTCGATTTTTTCCATGACCGGGCTGCCAGTGGCTTTCAGGTCTGGCAGGATGTCGCGTACCAAGGTCTTGGCAACCGTTGCACCAGCCGCTACGCCGTTGGTGTCGATGCGGTACAGGCGTTTAATGGCAGCATCCGGCCCGCCTTGGTTATCACGCTCGACCACCAAGAATTGACCGTTGCCGAGTGAAGTCAAGTCAGACAAACCGACCCAGCCGCCGTTTTTGGACGCGACCGCATCCAGTGGGTAAAACACAAAGCTCCAAGTTTTCGTTGCGGTGTCGTAGATGCCGATGCGTGGGTTGGCTTCCTTGTTCCAAGCACGTTGCACCGCGACATAGACACGCCCGTTGTATTCCGCCACGCCTTCAAAGCCGAAACGGATTTGCTTGCTACTAATGTCGGCTGGCAGCGGGATGGCTTGCTGGATAATGCCGTTAGCGTCAGTTTTGAACAGCAGGTTAGCGCTATTGACGGGGCGTGCTGCTTCACCAACCGTACCCGCACCTTCGGAGGCAATCCAGAAACCGCCATCGCTGGCAACCGCAATGCCTTCGGGGTCAAGGTTGACGGTTTTGTCGGCGTTGATCATGGCTTTCAGGTCGGCACTGTCAAACACGTCTTTGCGGGTTTCACTGTCGGCTTTGGCAGCCGCATCAACCGTGGCAACGGGCAAACTTCCCAGCACATTGTTCAGGTCACTGATTTTGGCAGCAACGCTTAGCTTGGCAGGCTTGCTAGAAATATCCAGTTTGAAAATGCGGTTTTGCTGGTAAACGCTGTCTTCGATGGCGTACACCGCGTTGGCATCATTCGGCGTCGCAGCAAGACCTGACATCGCACCCCACGCTACCGGATTGCCACTGGCATCACTGCCGGACATGACGGTTGGGTAAGCAGCGGCTTTGTCTTCGTAACGGTAAATGTTCAGCGTTGAGCGAATCACGTCAGCACGCGCATCGACTTCGCTGGCAGCAATCAACAAATTGCGCGATGGAATCGCCAGCACACCTTCCGGCCCTGAACCCGCTGGCAACACTTGTTTCAGTACAGGTTTGCTGTTGTCGTTGGCGTTGTAGACGAAGACTGAGTTGGAACGTTCGGACGCAACAAACAGGAATTTATTGGATTCAAAAGTGCCAAAATCGGCATTTTCCGGTTCGTTACCTTTGTTTTTGGAGCGATCATCGGGGTAGTGACCCATGCGGATGGCTTGGTGATCCATGCTATTGCCCGCTGCAAACACCACTTCGCCTTTGGTATTGAAAATGGTGAAACCACGGCTGCCACCCAACCAGTCGCCTTCGTCAGCGGTGACGAACAAGTCGGTGGATAACCAGGTTACGCCATCCGGTTCACGCGCAATGGCACTCAATGCGCCATCGGTGGTAATCAGGGCAGGCGCTTCTTCTTTGATGTCGATTTTGTCGAGGTCTACTGAGCCTGCATTGAAATGGTTGGTGATTTTGCCATCGACCAAGTTCACCAACGCAATGTGGTTGTTTTCTTGTAAGGTCACGACCGCGACGTTATTGCTGTTAATGTCAACGTATTCCGGCTCTGGGTCGCCAGAGGCAACGGCGGCTAAGCCGCTCATGTCCACTTTGCGGCTTGTCCAGGCGCTGGGTTCGCCCTTGAGGTCGATGATCATCAAATAACCGGCAGGTGCTTGGGGAATCGCACCGTCATTCACGTCTTCATCGCGTTCGTTTTCGATGGCAATGGCGGCGTAATTACCGTCAGGGCTAACCGCTACGGAATCCGGTTGACCGCCAAGGTCGAGGGAGGCAACCACGGTTTTGCTGCTCAGGCTGACCACATCCAGTTTGCCGCTGGCATTGATGAAGTCGGCGGAGGTGTTGACACCGACCAGCGCGTAATTGCCTTTGACGGCAACGGAGGTCGGTTCGCCGCTCATTTTCAGTTTGCCAGCGGCTTTGGGTTTGGTCGGGTCGGTGATGTCAACGAAACCGATGGATTTGCTAGGGCTGTCGCTGTAAATCAGTGTCATGCCATCGGTGCTGGCGGCGACGATTTCAGCAGCGGTTTCGTCAGCAACATTGCAGTCAGCATCCAGTTGCAGGCATACCGGAAACGAGGCAACACGATTGAAATTTTTGGTGGTGCTGGTCGCTGGGGTGGTGTTGTCTGTGGCGGTGCTGGTTTCGTTGTTGTTATCGTTGCAGGCACTTAAGCCGAGTGTGACCGCGAGCGCGAGGGCGCACAGTTTTAGGGAAACAGGTAGGCGCATGAAGGACTCCATAGCTGGGGATGATAGAAATAAATGATTGTTGGCGGTTTGGATGAAGGTTGTTTGACGAAAATATGACGTTTTGGTGAAACAGCAAGCAGTGGGAAATGGAACGCACACTGGGTAAGCCTGTGCCATAATTCAGCCATTCGCATGAGATGGGAGCATTGGGATGGCAGACGCCTCGCAAACCGCACAGATTTTTCTCAGTTACAGCCGCACCGACAAAGAGGCGGCGAAAACCTTGCGCGAACGGCTAGAACAAGCCGGTTTTAGCGTGTTCCGCGACGAAGAATCCATCCGCATCGGTGACAACTGGCTGAAAAGTTTGCAGGATGCAGTGCAAGGCTGTGCCGCCTTCGTGCTGCTTGTCGGGCGTGACGGCGTGCAGCAGCAACGTTGGGTGGGGGCGGAAGTCGAAGTCGCCCTCAGTCGCAAGCTGTCGCCGCACGATGACCGCGAACGCTTGCCAATTTTCCCGGTGTTGCTGCCGGAAGGCGTGTTTGAGGATTTGCCGGTATTTCTGCGGCAAATCCAAGCCAGTGTCTGGCATCCCGATAGCTGCGATTTGCCGTCGGGATTGCGTGAGGCATTGCAGGCGCGGCAAGGTTTGCAGCCAAGCCCAAGGTTGCTCAAGGGCGACCCCTACCGTGGCTTGAGCTATTTCCGCCGCGAAGATGCTGACCGCTTTTTCGGGCGGCATGAGGAAGTGTTGCACGCCTTGCAAAAACTCGGTTATGCCGATGTACCTAAGCCGGAAACCAGTGCCATTCTCTCCACATCCGTTTATTACTACTGGCTGCAAATCCACGCTGCGAGCGGGGCGGGCAAGTCGTCGCTGGTGCGTGCCGGGATGTTGCCGAAAATCGAACAGGGTTTATTGTGGCGGCGTACTGGTTATGCCGACTGGAAAATTCTGGAGCCGCTGATTCCGGGTGAGAAGCCGGTGGAGATGTTGGCGGAAAAGCTGGCGAAGGCGTTTCCGCAGCAAGACATGGATGGCTGGTTGGGCAAGCTCAACCGTGCGGACAAACCAGCGGCTTTGGCACATGCACTGCGTCCGCTGCTGCCCGCAGGCAGTGCGGTGTTACTGGTGGTTGACCAGTTCGAGGAATTGTTCACGCTGGCTGAAGAGTCAGAACGCCGCCAGTTTGACCGCTTGCTGGCAACGGCGCTGGCTGACCCGGATTGCCCGCTGTTTTTGATCAGCACCATCCGTTCGGATTTCCTTGACCGCTTTGAATACCTGCCGGAACTGCTCAAGCTGTACAACACCCTCAAGGGCGATTACCTGTTGCCGACCATGACCGAGGCCGGTTTGCGCGAGCTGATTGTGTATCCGGCACGGTTGGCGGGTTTGCAGGTGGATGAGGGGCTGGTGGAGGCAATGGTGCGCGATGCGCGGGGTGAACCGGGGGCGTTGCCGCTGGTGGAAAGTGCGCTGGCGGAATTGTGGAACGAGGCGCAAACCCACGGTAGCCAACGCTTGAGCCGGGCGTATTACGAGCAGAACAATGGTGTGGTGGGGATGTTGGCAAAGCAGGCGGATGCGCTGATCGGCAGTCTGGGCGAACGCGGGCGCAAGCAGGCGCTGGATTTGTTGCTGGCGTTGACGCGCATCAATGAGGGCGGGCGGCATACACGGCGGCGCTTGTTGCGGGCGGATGCGGTGCATGAGGCTGGCGGCGGGAAGCAGGGCGAAAAGGTGGTGCAGGTGCTGGCGGGCGAACGGGTACGGCAGGGCGGCGGGCAGGTGGGGCCGTTGCGCTTGATTGTGACGGATGGGGAGACCCTCACCCCCAGCCCCTCTCCCGGAGGTAGAGGGGAGCAAGAGGGCGGTTTCGTTGAGTTGGTGCACGAAATGTTGGTGCGCCCCAGTGACCGCAAGGATGCACAAGGTCGCGCCATCGGTTATTGGCCGACGTTGTTCAACTACGTGTTTGATAACCGTGACCGCGATTACCAGCGCCAGCAGTTGCAGGTGGATGCGCAACGCTGGCAGGAACGCAAGCGGCTGGGGCGTTGGTTCGGGATGGCGGGGTGGCGTGATTTGCGGGTGTTCAGGCATCAGCGCCCACGGCCTGAGAGTGTGGAGGGGCAGTATTTGCGGCGTAGTCGGTGGGTGGCGTGGGGGCAAACCGCGTTGCTGGCAGGTTTGTTGGGTGTGTTGGCGGAATCGGCGTGGTGGGCAGATCAGCACAAATTGCCGTTTAGTTATGCATTGATCAAACCCTTATGGACGCTCGGCTATGCTCCGCCGTTACCGGCAATGTCCGAAGTCATCCCGCCGGGCAAGTTCACGATGGGTTGTGTGGACGGGCGTGACAATGTGGAAGGTGTTGAGAAATGTGATGAGAATGCTGGTTATGGTGGCGAAGCGTCTGCCCACGAAGTCACCCTGACCCAACCTTTCCAACTTGGTAAATACGAAGTCACTTTCATGGAATACGACTACTACGTGTGGGATCAGCAGCGCAAGGGCAAGGCGGTGGACTATCCGTCTGATGCGGGTTTTGGGCGTTACCGTCAGCCAGTGGTGAATGTGAGTTGGGACGATGCCACTGCTTATATTGGGTGGCTGAACGAACGGACGGGCAAATCTTACCGTTTACCGACCGAAGCCGAATGGGAATATGCTGTCCGTGGTGGGAAGGATGATACGGCGTATCCGTGGGGCAAGACGATGAGTGAGGGGAAAGCCAATTGCGCCGATTCTGATTGTAAGGATGCTTATCCCAATACCGCTCCCGTGGGGAGTTTTCCTGCTACTGCGTTTGGGCTGTATGACATGAGCGGGAATGTGAAGGAATGGTGTGAAGATTGGTATGGTGAGTATGCTGCCTCTTCTGTCAGCGACCCGAAGGGTGCTGCTCGTGGCACTTTCCGCGTGTTGCGCGGTGGCTCGGGGCGCTACGATGCACTGAACGTGCGTTCCGCTACCCGTCTCAGCAACACGCCGGGCAATCGGGACTACGATAACGGTTTCCGGCTTGTTCTCCCCTAGGTCAAGTTGAGCCAAGCAGGGCGGCTTTAGCCGCAATAGGCTGCCGGAGGCGGCTCTTGTGGCGCGGGCAGCGTAGCCAAATGCAGGGGCGTGTCGGAGCAGCCCCGGCGTTTGGTGGAGCAGACCGCGCCATTCTTCGGGGTGCAGGGGCAGCGCCCCTGCCGCCGTTTTGGTATTAAGCGGCACGCTTGAGATGCAGCTTGATGTCCAAATCATCCCAAGGCACAAAAACACTGCCTTCGTCACTGAGTTCAATCAAGCCATTTTCCCGCAAACGCTGCACATCACTGTGGACATTGCTGTAGTCACGCTTGAGCAATTCAGCCAGTTTTTTGATGGAAAGCATCCCTTCTTTTGCCAGCCGGTTAACCAGTTCCCAGCGTTTGGGGGTCAGGTTGGCAAGCAATTGCTCCATAACATATGTGATCAAAATACCATGATGGTTTACGATGAACGGCTTGAATCACAACTATTGTATGGGAAGATTATCCGCATGAATGAAATTTATACGTTACTGATTGAGCTTGAAGATGGTGTATTCCGTAGTGATGCCTCTTTCCCCATTGTCTGGAAACGCACTGTCGAGTTTAACGCCGACACGACATTGAATATGTTGCACAATTTCATCCAGCAGGAAGTCGATTTTGACGATGACCATCTGTACGAATTCTACGTTGCCAAAAAATCCCGCTCGAAAAAAGCACGTCAGTTCACCTGCGAAGGCACAACCGAAGAGGACAACCGGGCATTCTGGCAGGAGCATTTTCCCGACAAGGAATACGGTACAGCGCCCTGGATCAAGGAGCCGTGGATACGCGAAGAGCCGCTGGGTACACCGCTGAATCAGGTTTTTCCTTTACCCACAGGCAACTTCCTGTTTTACCTGTTCGATTACGGTGATAGCTGGCGTTTCAAAATCAGAAAAACCAATCGTAAGCAGCAGTTTGCGGCGGAGGGTGTGGAGTATCCGCGAGTGGTTGGAGCAGAAGGGGAAAACCCGAAGCAGTACCCGATGTGGGATGATGACGAGGATGTGGATGTAGAGGAATAACCCGACATGCAAGGCCAACGCATCCCCATGACCATTAGATGTACCTCCGCCTGAAATACGTTTGGTATCGCAATGAAATGTGGCGGCATTGATGCTTGTATTACCGCAATGTTTGAATTACCATTTTTATAATTAAGTAATTCAAGGAGTGCCGCTATGCGCAGCACCATCACCTCCCGTGGACAAACCGTCATTCCCGCCGAAGTTCGGCGTTTTTTCCACCTATCCGCGACTGACCGTCTCGAATGGGTGATCGAAAACAACACCATCCGTGTCATTCCTGTGCGGGAAAATCCTATCGACGCTTTCCGGGGCGGTAGCAAACGGAAGGGATCAGTTGAGCGCTTGTTGGCAGAACGTGCTTTCGACAAGGAGCGGGAATGAAGCGTTACCTGCTGGATACCTCTGCATTGCTTGCTTTGTGGGATGAAGAAGAGGGTGCGGATACCGTCAGCGATATTCTTCAGCAGCGCGAAAATGGGCAGGCTAAATGCTTTGCCTGTTTCATGAGCCAGATGGAAATTCTCTACCGTGTCTGGAAGGATGAGAACGAGCAAGCGGGACGGCTGGCGTATGAACAGTGCAAATCCCTGCCCATCGAATGGGTTCACGAATCGACGGAACTGCTCGAAAAGGCGGCTCAACTGAAAGCCACTTGCCGGGTGTCACTGGCAGATGCGTGGATTGCTGCCAGTGCCTTGCTGCACGGTGCGACGCTGGTACACAAAGACCCGGAATTTGAAACAGTCCAGTGCCAACAGTTGGCGTTGCCTTATAAGCAGACCAAGATTCACGAAGACAAGGGCGACTATCAGCTACTGATGTAGTACACATTATCACAAAAACATCACCAAACATTCGCACCCCTGTAACGCTTCAGTCAGCACCATGCACCGGATTCTCAACGTTTCCCACGGAGCGCCCCATGAAGCTGAAAAACGTCCACAGACCTTGGTCATTGAGTATTCTTTTAGCCTTATCTGCCAGTGTCCTGCTGGTTTCCGGCTGCAACAACAATGATGAAGCCGCCACCACGAGCGATACGACTAACACCACCAGTGCGGCGAAAGCCACCCTCGCTATCCTCGCTACCACCGACGTCCACACCAATATCCTGTCTTACGACTACTACAAAACCACCGAAGACAAGACCATTGGTCTGGAACGCACCGCCGCCCTGATCCAACAAGCACGGGCGCAATACCCCAACAGCATCCTGCTGGACAATGGCGACACTCTGCAAGGCACGGCAATGTCGGATTATCAAGCGGCAGTCAAGCCCGTGACGTGCGGCGAAACCGCTGCTCAAATCAAAGTGATGAACTACTTGCGTTACGATGCAATGGCTTACGGCAACCACGAATTCAACTACGGTCTGCCTTGGCTGGATCAAGTGACCGGCAAGAACGGCTGCACGGGCGCTAATTTCCCCATCGTGGTTGCCAATGTGCTGAATGCCGATGACAAAAAGCCACGTTACCCTGCAACCACCATCGTCGAAAAAACCATCGACGGCAAACCGCTTAAGATCGGTGTTTTCGGCGTTACCCCACCGCAAATCGTCTTGTGGGATAAGCGCCATCTGGATGGCAAAGTCATCACCGAAGGCATCAAAGAAGGCGCGACCAAAGCCGTGGCAGAACTCAAAGCCAAGGGTGCTGACATCATCGTTGCGCTCAACCACGGCGGCATGACCAAACAACCGTACTCGGCAGACTTGGAAAGCGCCGGTAACTACGTGGCAGAAGTACCCGGCATTCATGCCATGATCATGGGGCATTCCCACAGCTTTTTCCCGGATGGCAAAGCCTACGCCGATATTCCGAAAGTGGATAACAAAACCGGCAAAGTGAATGGTGTACCTGCGGTGATGCCCGGTTTCTGGGGCAACCATTTGGGCGTGATCACGCTGGAGCTGGAGCAAAAAGACGGCAAATGGTCTGTTGCCAGTTCCAAAAGCGAAATCCGCCCGATTGCGATTAAGGATGCCGCAGGCACAACCACCGGCTACGTCGCACCCGATCCACAGGTGAAAACACTGGTGCAAGCGGAACACGACGCCACCGTCACTTACGTCAGCACCCCGATTGGCACGAGTGAAATGCCGATTGCCAGCTTCTTCTCGCATGTGGGGGATACCACCGCGCTGGAGCTGATCAATAAGGCGCAAACCCGTTACGTCAATGACTACGTGAAAGCCAATTTGCCGCAATACGCCAGTTTGCCGGTGTTGTCAGCCGCAGCACCGTTTAAGATGAATTTCCGGGGGTCGGGTTACACCGATATTCCTGCGGGTGGGGTGGCAATCAAGAACGTCGCCGATTTGTATCTTTACCCGAATACCGTGCAAGCGGTAAAAATTGACGGTAAAGCGGTTAAAGCTTGGCTGGAAAAATCCGCGCAATATTTCAAGACCATTGACCCGACCAAGGCCGAGGCTCAGGAGCTGATTGATACCACTTTCCCGTCCTACAACTTTGACGTGATAGATGGCGTGACGTATGAGATTGATGTTGCCGCCGCCGTGGGCAGCCGCATCAAGAACCTGAGTTACCAAGGCGTGCCAGTGACGGATGCGCAGGAATTCATCGTGGCAACCAACAATTACCGTGCTTCGGGCGGCGGTGGGTTTGCCGGTTTGAATGGTAGCCAAACGATTTTTGAATCACCGGATACCAACCGCGACATGATTGTGGAATACATCAAAACCACCAAAACCCTGACCAAAGCGAATAGCGGTGCGGATAAGAACTGGCGTTTTGCCCCGACACTGACCGGCGGCGCGGTCACGTTCAAATCGGCTTGCGACAAGCTGGCAGTAGCGACGGCTGATGGCATTGCCAATGTGACCCAAACCAGTGCGGCGAAAGACGAGAACGGTGACTGTACTTACAGCATCGACTTGAGCAAGTAAGCCCTTTTTTGAGCGACCGCCTAGCCATCAAAACCTGTTGTCACCCAACTGCCGTGTTTAACATGGCAGTTTTTGTGAGGGTGAAACATGGATATTTTATCTTGGTTTATGGGCGATGGCTTGGCGGTGTTCAATATCGCGTTTACTGGGGGGTTAATAGCGCTCATTTTACTCTGGAAAGTGTACCGATGGCGCTCGCGGTCACGTTGCCCGGCGTGTAAGACGCAAGGCGCATACCAGCCGACGGGCGCTGTCAACGCGATTACCCGCAGAGAGGAGCATCGCTGCGAGATGTGCGGGTATATGGACTGGGTAAAACCGCGCCACGGTGGTGGTGATAACGGGGGCGATATTGGCTGGGGTGATGGCGGTGATTAAGAAAGGCTAGATACAAATTAAGCATAACCGAAAGCCCTGTACTCGCTTACAGGGTTTTTTACATAAAAAAATAATATAATCTTAATAAATAGATATTACTTATTATGTAATTATAAATGGCATCTGTTCTTGAATTAATTTATTCACAAATTTTTTGGGGTGATTCATGAATGCCAAGCATTTAATCTATTTATCGGCTTTGGGGTCGTTGTTTGTTGCCAAGCCTGCGTTGGCTGAATTGTTTTTTTCCGAATACCTTGAAGGTTCTAGTAACAACAAGGCTATAGAAATTTACAACCCAGACAGTAATCCTGTTGATTTGTCTTTATACAAGATAGAGCTGTACTCAAACGGAAATGCTACCTCTGGCAGTTCCATGACTCTTTCCGGCACTTTAGGTAGCAAAGCCACTTATGTAATTGCTAATGGCAGTGCAAGCACTACTATCAAAGGTTTAGCGAATATAATTAACAGCGGCGTTACGGCTTTCAATGGCGATGATGCGCTTGTTTTGAAGAAAAATGGCACTACTGTAGTAGATTCGTTTGGTAAGGTCGGGGAAGATCCCGGCACCGCTTGGATTAGCGGTAGTGTATCAACGTTAAATATGACGCTGCGCCGTAAAAGTTCTATCACTGCTGGTGATGTTGATTCAAGTAATGCCTTCGATCCGGCGGCGGAATGGGACGGTTATGCACAAGATACATCTTCTGGGCTTGGTAGCCATACGGTAGTTAGTGTTCCAACGGGTACTCCGACAGCGAATGCTGGTGCTGACCAGTCTGGCATAACTGCTGGAGCGACAGTAACGTTAGATGGTTCCGCCAGCTCCGACCCCAATGGCACGATTGCCAGCTATGCGTGGACACAAACAGCGGGAACCGCAGTAACGTTGAGTGCAAGCAATGTGGCGCAACCAACCTTTGATTCAACGGGCATCAGCGGGGCACTGACTTTCTCCCTGACAGTTACCGACAACGAAGGAAACACGTCAGCGGCGGACACAGTAACCATTACGGTAGCAGCACCTTCTACGGGTGCATGTGGGACTGCGGATAAAAAGATTAGTGAAGTTCAAGGCGCTGGTTCTGCATCCCCACTCAATAATCAGGTTGTCACCATTCAGGGTGTCGTCACCAAGGTGTTGCCAAGTCTCAGTGGTTACATGGTTCAGGAAGAAGATGGCGATCAGGACGGCAATAGCGCTACTTCGGAAGGTATCTTTGTCTTTGACAGCAGCTATACCCCAAGTGTTGGCGATATTGTTGCGGTTAAGGGTACAGTTAGCGAATATTTCGACCTGACAGAACTGAAAACGGTTACAGATTACGCTGTTTGCGGAACAGGCAGTGTCACACCTGCTGCCGTAAGTCTGCCTTTCACTGCAACCAGCGATTTGGAAAAACACGAAGGAATGCTGGTTAGCTTCCCGCAAACGTTGACCGTGACTGAGACTTATTGGTTGGCACGTTTGGGGCAAGTTACGCTGTCATCTCCCGGTAAACAGCCTAGTCCTACACAGGTTGCTGAACCGGGTAGTGCTGCGAATACACAGGCAACGGCGAATGATCTTGCCCGCGTTATTCTGGATGATGGCATACGGGATGACAGTTACACTTACCAGAATCCTGACCCTGTTCAATACCCCGGTTTTGGCGTGCTGACTTACGATAACCCTATCCGCAGCGGTTACACCACCAGCAATCTTACTGGCGTTGTGCATTATGCTTCTAACTTTCTGACCACACACCAAAATATCTACCGGATTATCCCGACTAGCAATGTCAGCTTTGCGGCGGCTAACCCTCGTGAAACAACACCTCCGACTGTGGGGGGCGACATCAAGGTAACGGGTTATAACGTGCTGAATTATTTCACTACGCTGACCTCGGCTGGGAATGTGTGTGGCCCTGCGGCAAACGTGGAATGTCGAGGTGCTGATGATGCGGCTGAGTTCGATCGTCAAAATACCAAGTTGATGAATGCCTTGAAGGGCATCAATGCCGACATCGTTGGTTTGATCGAAATCGAAAACAACAGCAGCGACACCGCCCTGCAAACGTTAGTGAATAACTTAAATACGGCTATCGGTGCGGGTACTTATGCTTACATCAGCACAGGTGTCATTGGGACGGATGCCATCAAGCAAGCCCTGATCTACAAACCTGCCAAGGTTGAACCCGTGGGCAATTACTCTATCGTTGATTATAACGATGACAAGAATCGTCCAAGCCTAATACAGACGTTCAAGCCAGTGGGCGGTACGAGTGCGCAAGCCTTTACTGTGGTGGTTAATCATTTTAAATCCAAAGGTTCCGCTTGTGACACCGACCCGGATACCGGCGATGGTCAAGGGAATTGTAACCTGACCCGTAAAACAGCGGTGCAAACCCTGATGACTCAATTGGCGAGTGCGCCTAATCAACGGATTCTGTTACTAGGCGATTTCAATGCGTATGCCAAAGAAGACCCGATTGATGTGGTCAAAGCCGCAGGCTACGTCGATTTAGCCAGCAGCCATTCCAGTTCTTATGTCTTTGATGGGGAATGGGGAACCTTGGATTATGCTTTTGCCAGCCCATCACTCGCGGCAAAGGTTGCAGGTTCTGCCACTTGGCACATCAACGCAGACGAGCCGGTGGGTTTTGATTATGACATGACCTTTAAAAAAGCTGCGCAGGATACGTCTTACTACAATGCTAGTGCTTTCCGTTCATCTGACCATGACCCGGTGCTAGTAGGGTTGAACTTGGCGTGTAGTGCTTCATCGACAGTTGAAACGTCACCGACTTTAGCCGTGGCTAACAATAAGTGGACAATGTTTGGTTTGCCGCTTAATCCGGGTGCTAATAACCAAGTGCAGCAAATTTTCGATGAATTGAATGCTGTGCCATACGGCAGTCGCTGGGTGGTTTACGAGGTTGATAACACCAGTCAGAAATACACCAAACTGGCAAAAACTTCCACGATGACGGTTGGTAAAGCCTACTGGATTCTAACCCTGAATGGGGCTGTTAATGTGACCATGCAGGGTATTTCGGTAAGCCCCGATAGCCAGTGCCGTTTCGATGTGCCGCTTCATGCGACGGGTTACAGTAACGGGGAAAATGCAGTCGGCAACCCTTACGCACAGGCGATCGAGTGGAGCGATATTCTGGTCAAGACCGGCAGTGTTTATCGTACTCCGACAAACGCCAATACCGACAATATCCTCTACGGGACCTTCATCAAAGGGCCAAGCGGTACAGGTACCTCTGGTACTGGCGGTTATACCTACGGCGGGTCGCAGAGCAGCGGTTTAATTCAGGCATGGGAAGCCATCTGGGTAAAAACTAAGCCTGGTTTTGTTACAGGGACTGCATTGGCAATGCCTTCACCTTAATTTATCTGCAAAACTTTTGTTGTCCCTACCTATTGACCTACATGATGGCAGGTAGGGACAACGTTACTTGATAGGGTAGCTTTTATGAAAAAGATTAATACGGGGATTGTATTAGCCTTGAGTGGCTTGCTGTATTCCGCTCAGGCGACGGCAGATTTGGTGATTACTGAAGCGATGCCGAGCAGCAGTGCTACCGTAGACTGGTTTGAATTAACCAATACCGGGGCTTCAGCCGTGAGTCTGACAGGTTTTAAGATGGACGATAGCAGTTTCGATTTGGCAAAGGCAGTGGCGTTGAATGGTATTGACAGCATTGCAGCGGGTGAATCAGCCGTTTTTGTGGAAGGCGATAGTAGCAAAGTGACTGCATTTCAATCAGTTTGGAGCGGTACGTTCAGTGGGGTAAGAGTAGGTAACTACAGTGGCTCCGGTGTCGGTCTTGGTGCCAGTGGCGATGCTGTTGCGGTGTTTAACAGCAGTGGCGTGGAACAAACCCGCCAATCCTTTGGTGCTGCAACTAGCGGTGTTAGTTTTCGTTGGAACGCCAATAATACCGCTGCCACATCAAGTGCAGTCAATGATGCTCACGGCAGCAAGTCTACTGGCTCCGATATTGGTTCGCCGGGTCAAATTACGGGCGCACCTGTGGTTGGTACTTATCCAGAAGTGAGTGGTGTCAGTGAAGGACAAGCGATTTCCGGGGTGGTGGGTGATGCCAGCGATTACTATTCATCGACAGGGTTAGTGTTCACCGTCGCGGATACCGGCACACCGGCAGCCAGTTTGACGGTGAATACCACCAGCAGCAACCCTGCGGTGGCGACAGCAGCTGCCGTTAATAACAACGGTACAGTGACTTTAACGGTCACGCCGCTCAGTATCGGTTACACGACAATAACGGTGGCAGTGAGCAACGGCACGAATATTACCAATCTTAACCTCCAGTACGCGGCGAGCAATTCAACCACCGCGAATGCTGCAACGCGCTGGCTCAGTGGCCGTTCTGACTTGTCGAGTATCGTGCGTGTCGATGCGAATACTGCTTTGGTAGCGGATGATGAACCTAGCAATCTGTTGTTGGCTTATGCCACTAACCGTTCTGGTCCGCCGCTGGTGAGCTTTCCTTTGTCTAATGCGCAGTTAGGCACAGGGGCTGGTGACAACTGTGAAGGTGTTAGTGGTTCAAAATGTGATGGTGAAAGTGATTTGGAAGCCGGAGCCAAGATCGGCAACCGTGTTTTCTGGCTGGGATCACACAGTAATAATAAAAGTGGCAAGATTCGCCCTGACCGTTGGCGTGTCTTTGCGACGGATTTGAGTGGTTCAGGCAGTGGTTTAACCACCAGTTTGGCGGGTTATTACAAACATTTGCGCACTGACTTATTGGCTTGGGATCAAGCAAACGGGCATGGTTTAGGAGCGAACTACTTAGGTTTGGTGGCAAGTACGGTTTTAAACCTTGCGCCCGAGTCTGCTAACCTGAATGGTTTTTCGATGGAAGGTTTGACTTTCGCGTCTGACAACACTACCGCGTGGTTAGGGTTTCGTGCGCCGCTGGTTGCCGCACCCGGAGAAGCTGCGGTTACGGCTGGTTCTAGTGCCGGGCGTACCCATGCGTTGTTGATTCCAGTTACCAATATGAATGCATTAGCGACCAGCAGTGCTGGCGGCACGGCGGGTATGGCAACATTCGGCGCACCCATTCGCTTGGATTTGGATGGGCGAGGAATCCGTGAAATCCAACGCAATAATGCCGGGCAGTACGTGATTTTGGCCGGACCACCGGATTCAGCGACAGGCACAGCCCCGAAAGATTTTCGCTTATACACTTGGGATGGCAGCGTGACCCCAGAAGGTGCAGCCAAAAACTTATCATTGCGGAGTGCTGACCTAACTGGTTTGTTGGGGGGCATGGCAGCATCACCAGAAGGTTTATTGGATGTGCCGGATAATCTTATGGATGCTAGTGCAACTCTTGGTATCTTGAGTGATTCCGGGGATGTGGTGTTCTACGGTGATAGCAAGGCTGCTAAAGATTTGGCAGAGGGGCATCGCAAAGGGCGTTTAGACAGTATTGCTATCGGTGAGGCGCAATCCTGTAATGGGGGTAGCACTGCATCGACCACATCCGGTGTTTTCGCACTTCCCAATAACAAATGGACGATGTTCGGCTTGCCATTGAATCCGGGTAGTACTAATCAGGTAAGTCAAATTTTCGATGAGTTAAATGCTGTGCCATACGGTAGTCGTTGGGTGGTGTATGAAGTGGATAACACCCTTCAGCAATACACCAAACTGACAAAAACATCTGGCATGACACCCGGTAAAGCGTATTGGATACTAACCCTTAACGGTGCTGTCAATGTGACCATGCAAGGGACGCCTGTCAGTGTCAACGAAGTTTGCCGCGTTGATGTGCCGCTGCACGTCACTGGTTATCGCAATGGGGAAAATGCAGTGAGCAACCCGTTTGCTCAAGCCATCGAGTGGGTGGATATTCTGATCAAAAGCGGCAGTGTTTACCGTACACCGGCTGCTGCGGAAACGGCTAGTGTGTTGTACGGAACATTTATCCGGGGGCCTAATGGTTCTGGTGTCAGTAATTATGTTTACGGGACACCGTTGAGCAGTGGTTCTATTCAGCCATGGGAAGCCATTTGGGTCAAAACCAAATCAAGCTTCGCTAATGGTACAACCTTGTCCATTGCAAATCCTTAACGCTTGTTCTTGAAAACCCTATTTCATCTTGATGGGATAGGGCGAGGTATTGTTATGATGAAATACAGTGTTTTATTTGCGTTGGCATTTCTGGCTGGTTTGGTTTGGATGTTCAGCGATGCTGTGACCCCAACGACGCAAGAACAACCCGTAGTCGCCACTGTTCCAGTTGTGGAACAGCAGCCATTCAGTTCACCAGTTTCACCGCTCAGCACTGAGCGCAACGTTGAGGAGCAACTTACCGAGGGTAATGTTTCGCCAGCGGTTGGGCAAGTAGCCGCAGCTAGACAGCAAGACCAAGGTGTCGCCGAACCATTTACTGCGGACATTCCTTACTTGCCGCCAGAGCAACGTAGCGAAGGTAATTTAGGGGGGCCACCGCCGCGCGGCATGATGTTGACTGCTCCCCAAGAAGCTTATTAACCCTTGTTTTTATACCAGTAGGATATTAGTTATGATCGAAGAAAATACGCAACATCCCGTGGGGCAGCCATCTGCACCTAACGAGTCGGAGCGCCGTGAGTTTCTCAAAAAGTTAGGTAAATACTCTGCGTTTGCATCAGTGACCACAGTAACGCTGATGACGGCAAGCAAACGTAGTGCTGCTTCAGAGATTGGTGAGCCACCTCCTGGACCTGGTGGTAGTGGTGGTGGCTGGCCTTAATCTTGATTACGAATATTTATTCACACAATGTCTGTTCAAGTATTAGATTACTCAGGGACACAACTCATCTTTCGTCAGGAAGATGGGTTGCTGCACGTGCCTGATACCGAAGCGCTGCTAGTGTGGCAGGCATTACGTTCGGGTATTAGTGTGGTGGACATTTGCACGCAAATCGCCGCGCAGCATGAACAGGCTGAGTGCTTAGCCAAGCTCAACCAATTGCAAACTCAGTGGCAAGCACAGGGGTTGTTGGATCAGTTATCAGCTCCGCCTCATCCTACGGCCTGTTACTGCCAATGGATTCAGCCTGCCCAAGAGCCGGTAGCTGTTTATACTAATTATTTGGCAATCCATGAATATATTGCGTATGTGTATCGGGCTTGTTTGCTGGCAGAATCACATAATAGCGTGGCAGCCAGCCTAACTATCGTGTTTCAAGAACCTCAGAATACTTACCAACTGTTTGTAAACCAAACGTTGAAACATGAACATCTATCAAAAGACCAAGCACTGATTGTCTTATGTTATGAAATTGGTGAATTGGCCACTCATGAAGAACCACGTTTGTTGGTGTTTCACGCTGCCGCTGTTGCTTATCGAGAAAATACCTTACTTATGCCAGCTCAAGCGGGTAGGGGCAAAACCACATTGACCGCCACGTTGTTAGCGCATAATGCCCAGTTGATTAATGATGACATCGTACCGCTCAATCATGATGGTACTGTCACCGCCATTAATCAGCCATTGAAAATTAAGGCAGGTGCTTGGGATGTGGTCGGGTTGTTATATCCAGAGTTGGAGAGATTGCCTGCGGTGCAGCGTCCCGACGGGATATGGATGAAACACCTTTCTTTGCCTGCCGCACTGGTGTGTCAAGCGGGTTCGCGTTATTCCGTACAAGTCATGGTTGTGCCTGAGTTTAATCAGGATGCAGCCGTCCCAACGTTAGTGGCGCTCAACCCAGTGCAAACGTTACAACATCTGTTGGCGGCTGAGCCTTATTTCACTCACACGTTGACTAGACCTTATCTGCAACGTTTGTTGCAGTGGCTGGCACCGCTGCCGGGTTATAAAATTACTTACAGCAACAGTCAGGATGCCATGTTGTTACTGGATACTATTTGTCAAGAGTTACCTGCTCATGCTTGAAAAAACTGCGGTATCTACGCTTTTTCAGCCCATTTTGCGGGGCATCGAGTCACCCCACGACGGTTTTCACAATAATCTGGCGTTTGTGTTTTCAGCACTTAGCCCGGTTAGAACGCAGTTGCATTTAAAAGAAGATGTGGATTTGGTCGCTTGTTGCTGGGAACACATCTTCGCGATAGCCAGTAGTGGCTTAGTCGCGCCGCTATTGTATAGCCGTATTCGGCAGAAACAGCTTGAAGCCTATTGCCCCAGTGATTTTGTTGACGCATTACAGGTTATCCATCAGGCAAATGTCGAGAGAAATGCGGTTCATCGTGAGATTTTGTTGCAAGTGATCCGAGCTTTGAACCATGCGGGTATTACCCCTGTGTTGTTAAAAGGGGCTCATGCTTTAATGGGATTAATGCCGGATCACCAAGAGCGGATTATTAGCGATATTGATTTATTGATTTTGGATGGGCAGGTATTAAAAGCCAAGGAAATACTGTTGACTGCCGGATTTTTTCAGGCGGGTGCAGATCATACCGAAGCTGACGCAGAACTTGATCACCATCACCTCTCGCCCTTATACCATCCATCACTAAATGGGTATGTGGAATTGCATCGTTTTCCTAATTATGCCCCGTTCTACCCTCAACTTATCGCGGAATGCTTTGTTCCTGACAAGCTTCTACAGAGTGAACGTGATGACGAATGTTTCTATTACCAGCATCTGTGGCAAATCTTGTTATATAACCAGATCCATCATTACCATGCTTGCTTAGACAGTTCATTGCTGGATATGCGCCATTTAGCAGAACAAGCGGCTTTGGTGTCTGGTTTTGGCGCTTCAGTAGATTTAGAAGCTAAAGTGCTTGCGGTATTTGGCAAGCAAGCGGCACACGCACAGCTACAATTTTTGTTGCTTCAAGAATTATTTGGGCAGAGTTTGCCAGTGCCATTGCAGATGTCAACGCAGCGAATGCAGAGTCAGATCAAACAGGTTTTGGCCAAGATGTTGGCAAATCCGGCCGCGCTTGCAAAACAGCGGCGTACCGCAATATGGGCAATGTTTACTTATCTTCTGAAACAAATAAGTAATAAGAATTGGATAAAGCAGCGCCTGTTTAATTTGGCTTGGTATCAATCCAGACCAGAAATTATCAGGCAAATTCTTAGGTCAGGCAGAAAGCTAAAGTGCTAATTAAAAAAGCCCTGCAATCACTTGCAGGGCTTTCGTGTTGTGAACGCGCTAAACCGCTTTACTCAAAATAAAACTTCCCAAACAAGGCTTCCATTTCCTCTTTAGTAAGCAGCGAACCGCTCACGGGTTTTAATCCTGCTGGCGCTGAGGGTTTGGCCTCAGGTTCCGCCGGTAAACCCAGCAGTTCCACCGCCCGTTCATGCGCCACCATCGCGACGCTGCGGAACGGGTAGGTTTGCTGATGGAAGGAATAGCGCCCGCCCTGAATCGTCGTGAAGGCGATCAAGGCATCTTCCCCATGCAAGCGGCTGAAGGTGCAATGCGTTAAGCGCCCTTGTTCAAGAGCGAAGCGGCAAGACGCATTGTCGTGGGTCGCAATGAGCAAGGTGCCAGACAATTTCTGGACAACCGCATCCATTAACCCATTCCATAAGACGAGGTAAGGGTGGTAATCACGATTTGGCATGTAACACTCGTAAGTTCAAATTAACTGCGTACCAGCTTGCGCTTGCCAGCACCGGCTACCGTGGTTTTCAGGCTTTTTTCCAACTTGGTGGTGTAAGTGCTGGTTTTGACGCTGGAAACAAAGTACCAGTCCGCTTTGGCTTCGGTCGCATTCACGCTGAGCACCATGTAACCGCGTTGTGCAGTATCCGCGTAAGCCAGCGTGGGGATTAGTTGCTGTACGCCAGCCGCCAGTTCCGCTGGTTTGGTGTCGGGAATGTATTCTTCCAAACCGGGTGAGGAGACGGATGGTGTCGCAAATTCCACCCCGATGGCATTGCCACTCACGTCTTGCAAATCGCTCGCCCATGCATTGTGGGTATCACCGCTCAACACCACCACGTTTTTGTCCAACGCCCGTGCCGTACCGAACACCGTTTCGCGGGCTACAGCGTAGCCATCCCACGCATCCAGATTGTAAGGAATGCTGGGGGCGGCGATGATGGCTTGATTCACTGGGTCATTGACGATGGTAAGTTGTGCTGTTGTCATGCCCGCTGCCAGCAGGTTTTCTGGGGTAACAGGTGTGCCTGCCGCTGTCAGTCTGGCAACCAAGGTTTGGTAGGTGATAAACGCGACGGCAAGTACCCCATACTGGGCAAAGCTGACGGTAGGCTTTTGCGGGGTTGGGGTCAGCAACGGCGAGGGCAGGTACATTTTACCCATCAAGATTTGTTGCCCCAATACTTGCCATGTTGCGCCGGATGCTGCCAATTGGCTTTGCAACCACGTCATTTGTTCCGCACCCAGCAATTGGCGGGTCGGGTCTGCCATATCAGCGGCAAAAGTCGTGGCATTGAATGCGCCCGTGGTTGGGTCAATGTACGTGGCGTAATCGAGTTGCTTGTCGCGTCCACCGGCACGGGTGTCGAGCATGTGCAAACTCAGCAATGTACCGAAGTCGAACGAGCGGTAAGCCCGCAGTGGGTTGCTGGCATCTTGTTCGCGTACCGGCAACCATTCCTGCCAGGCTTTCAGGGCAGCGGCGCGGCGTAGGGCGAAATCGCCTTCGGTCGCAGTCGTGTGATTTTCTGCGCCATCTTTCCACGTATCGTTGGCAATTTCGTGGTCATCCCAGATGCAGATGAACGGCAGTTTGGCGTGAACCGCTTGCAAATCCTTATCGCTGCGGTATTGCGCGTAACGCTGGCGGTAATCGTCGATTTTCACCAATTCATTGGCGGGCAGGGAAACACGCCCCAATTTTGCGGCATCCGCCGACGCATACTGATCAGCCCCCGCCGGGTATTCGTAGATGTAGTCACCCAAGTGAATGGCGGCGAATAAATCCTCGCGCTTGGCAGCTTCGGCATAAACGTGGAAATAACCCGCTGGGTAATTGGCGCATGAAAACACCGCGAGCTTCACTTCATCCGGCGAGGCTTGCGGCAAGGTACGGGTTTTGCCGACGGGCGAGGTGCTGCCGTCAGCTTTGAAACGGTAGTAATACGTGTTGCCAGCAGTCAAGCCCGTGGCATCGACTTTAACAGTGTAATCACGGGCAGCGTCGGTTTTGGTTTCACCTTTGCTGACGACATTGGCGAAGGCGGCATCGCTGGCAACTTCCCACGTGACGCTGGTGCTGGTGGCGTTGGCACTGGGTAATACCCGCGTCCACAAGATCACCCGATCCGCTAAGGGATCACCGCTGGCAATGCCGTGCGTAAAGCTGGCAGCCGTAGCGGTGGTTGCGCTGTCATTGTCATCATTATTGCAACCCGTGAGTAAGCCACTGGCAAGCGCACTTGAACCAAAAATGGCGTGGCGAATAAAATTACGGCGATCAATAGGGGGCATGGCACTCTCCGGCTGGTTTCAAATGACGACCATGATAGAGGTGGGAATGTGTCAATGCGGTGAAAAGGGGATGATTTTTTCGTTATCCGCCCTGCACATCAGGTGTATCTGCCGCTATCTGTAACCGAAGTTGTTGAATCGTATCAACCGTCAGCCCCGTCATGCTGGCAATCTCTGCATCAGAAATCATATCAAGCCGCAGCAGATGACAGGCCACCTCCCGTGCCTTTTCAGCCATACCTTCTGCCTTGCCTTCCTGCCAACCTTCGTCGCGAGCCGTATCCGTCACATTTTTCAAATCACGGTAATACTTAAGGCTGTCTTCGTACACTTGCCGTTCAATGGGGCTGAATTGAGCAATGTTGGCAACCGCGAACAATTTCAGGAAAATGGCTTCCTGCAATTCTGGCGGGATTTCCTGCAACTCATGCAAGTGTCTGAAAATGTAAAACCATTTGTCTTGCAGGGTGCGGAGTTCCCCGCGTGTTTTTTGGAAATGCGGCAGGGTCAGGTAGATGAACGTCAGTTTGTCGTAAAATACGTGCCCATTCTGGTTTTTCAGTTGGATGAAGTGGACGACCTCGTGGTCATCTTCGCGCCGGTCTTCGTCAAACACAAAGTCGAGGATGCCGACCGTGTAAACTGCTGTGAGCTTGTAATCCCAATCACCGCGTTGCGCCTGTTCTTGAATTGGGAAGGTGGCGTAATAAAGGCTGCGATCTTTGAAATAATTCTGCTTGGCTTTTTGCAGTTCCACAATAAAGCGCTCGCCCGTGCTGCTGGTGCAGCTCAGGTCAAAAATTGCCTTGCGGTCGAGGGCGTTAGCGCCTTGGTATTCATTTTTGGTGAATTGCAGGTCTTGGATATGGTGTTTTTCAGGCAATAGCGTATTTAAGAAGCTGATCAGCAGGTCTTTGTTCGGCTCTTCACCAAACAGCTTTTTGAAACCGAAGTCAGTGAAAAGGTTAATGAATTTATCTTGCATGGCGCTCGCCTGTCAGGTAGCTGGATGAGGTAAGTTTAGCATAAATGAATTCACCAACAGTGATGATCCCGAACACACATCCTTATGCGTCCGGGTGTTGCGAGCGGGCTTACAAGCCTTTGCAGTTGGCGTAGTAAGTAACAGTGGCAGGCCAGTCAGAGAAAATGCCTTTGATGCCGACATCTTGTGCCAGTACATCGAGCATTTTCAGGGTGTCGCCATCGTTGTTGATGCCTTTGTTGACGGTTTGGTAGTACCAGCCACCGCCCGTGGTCATCGGGTAAGAACGTTCCAACGTCCACGCGATCAGGTTGATGCCAGCCGCTTGTGCAGCTTTGGCATAAGCCGATGGCACGATGTCGTTGTTGGCATCCAGTTCCACCAGCGTGAACATCGGGGGCGCAAGGTAGTTTACGCCTTGTGCTTTGAGGGATGGCATGGCGGCAATCTGCTTCTGGTAGTCAGCCGGAACGAGGTTTTCATCGGGGTCGTTTTTGTATACCTCATCATCCAGATACACGGCTTGTTCACCGAATTCTGATTCGTGTTTGACCCAGTACAGGATGTCATCCAGTTCAAACGATTGCGGAAATACGTCGCAAGCGGGTACACCAGCAGCTTTGTATTCGTCGATCATTTTCTGGGCGTATTGTTGCTGGGTGAAGCCATCAAACGGCATTTTGACGCTGGCAGACTTGAGTTCTGGCGTCATTTTTGTCCCCATTTTCTGGAATAAGGCAATACTTTCCTGATGCGTCATTAGCGTGCCAGGGGCGGTATACAGGTCGGTGCGGAAATTGGCGGTGCCTTTGAGGTAATCCGCAGCGGTAGTCGCGTTGGGGTTGGAGGCATCCATTTTGCCTTTCAACGTCTTGAATTCCGCCAAGGTAATGTCGCTGGTGCAGCATTCGGCTGACGCAGGTTTCACCACTTTGCCACTGGCATCGAGTTGTGCTGGGGTGAAGGGTTTAGAACATTTGTTCGCCAACGGGGTGGCAACAATATTGGTGGTGGTATGCAGGTCGCACTGGGAATGGCGGCACACCAGTTCCTTATCCTTGGTGAAGGTGACGTCGCATTCGATAATGCCAGCACCCATGCGGGCAGCGGCTTGGTAAGATTCCTTGGTGTGTTCAGGAAATTGCAGCGCCGCGCCGCGATGACCGATGGAAAAATCGGTTTTGCGGAACGGTTGATTGCCACAATGTTGCAATTCCTCTTTCAGTTGACCGGCATCCATATCCTCAACCAGATAATAAGGGCGCGGGCCGACTTGAATATTGTCAGCAGGGTTCAGGTCAGTGGCGTGAGCGAGTGGCAGGGCGGTAACGAGAGCGAGTAGCGTGGTACTCAAATGAAAACGCATCAGTTCAGTGTGCATAGTAAGCCTCCTTGGCAAACGGGTTAGCGCATTTAGCCTAGCAGAGCCTTGTGTACAGAGGATGATTAAGGCTTGACAGAAATATGACAGTCAAGCCGTTGGGGATTCATACCGCTGCAACACAAAGCAGGTAGAATCCGCGTCGACATTGGAACGGGAGTAGTGCTGTGCAAACCTTTGGCTATAAAGTCGTCGAGAAAAACCGCGAAGAAATCGTGCCGGTGGTGAATGCTGCACTTAGCCAGCAACGCCCCTTGGAAATTGGCCTGTATTTTGGCAATCAAGCGGCATGGGATTTTATCCGCAGCAGTTTGCAGGAAGCGCCCAGCCGAATTCCGGTCAATACGCATCTGGATCATCAGCGCCTCAGCTTGTTCACGATTGCGGGCATGGAAGAGCAACTGCATCAGCAACTTACTTTGGCGCAGGAAATCGGCTCCAGTTATTCGATTACGCACCTGCACAATACGCCCACCAGCCAGCGTCCGGCACATCGCAAAGCGTTAGCAGAGCATTTAACCCGTCAATTACAGGTTTTGGAAGCGGTATGCGCTGAATACCAGCACCCCATTTACATTGAAAATACCTACCATAATCTGGAATTTTACCGCTGGTTTTTCGAGTTGGTCGAGCGGTTAGAGCTGGTGCATATCCACCATTGTTTTGACATTGGTCACGCCAAAATCTGGTCACAGGAAAAGTTGCCGCAGTGGGTGTTGTGGCTGCGCGAACTCAGCGACAAAGGTTTCCACATTCACTTTCATTTGCACGCGAATAACGGGTTGGCGGATCAACACCTGTCCTTCACAGAAACCGAGGTGTCGGGCATGAACCGTGCGGACAGTTACACCTTGAAGTGGGATTATTTTGAAGCAATGTCAGAATTGCGTGATCATTTCCCAACCAGTCGTAAAGTATTCGAGGTTCGACCTTGGTATGCGCTGGATAATATGGCGCTGGTGATGGAACGCTTAGGGCAGTAAGCAAGTGGTAAAATTTTCCGTATAATCTTGTGGGGATGCCATGAGTATGTAACATTACAAAAATAATATATTGAGCATAATTCACGAGAACAGGAGAATACCATGAGTAACTACCTACTCATCGGCTTAGGGGGAACAGGCGGCAAAGTTCTCAAAGCTTTCCGTAAAACGATTTATGAAGAATTCCGCTCCCTCAGGCCTGCTGAGGAAACCGGGGTACACATCAAAAGCCTTTACGTTGACTCCAGTCGTGCCGATCTTGCCGGTAGTGAATCCTGGCGTACCCAAGGCGATATTGGTGCAGACATCAGCCTTGACGAAGAAAGCCGCTTTTCCATTACCAGCAATAATTTGGCGCAACGCCTGCAAGACCCTGAACACAATCCCGTTACTCACCGTTACATTGGCAATCCCGCTTACTGGGGCGATATTTTCAGTTCCATGAACATCAGTGAAACCGCCGGTGGGCAAATGCGCCGCTTGGGTGTTGCGTTGTTCGAGCCACGTTCTGCCGGGTTTGTCGAACACGTCACCCGCATGACCAAAGGGTTGGAAGAAAAAAGCAATAAAGCCCAAGTCAGTTTTCATGTGTTTGCGGGTTTGGCGGGCGGGACAGGCAGCGGCTCATTCCTGCACGTCATCGCCCAACTGCGGGCGTTGTACCGTGACCCACAACAATACCCGATTTATTTGTACTTGCTGTTGCCAGAACCCAATTCGCCTTGGGCGCGAAACGGTGTCGCCAGCAATTATTACGCCAATGGCTACGCGGCTTTGGAAGAACTCAACGCTTATCTGGTTTCTGACAGCAAAGAAGGGCCGAACAAGGGTGGCCCTTTGTTTGCACCCATTGACCTGACCGGCAAAACCTTACGCTTTGAGAATCCGGCGCGGGGCGGTGAAACCCTGCTGAAAGATCGCTTGCAAGGGTGTTTTCTGGTTTCCACCATCAATGAACAGAATCGGGCATTGCCGGTACAGGAAATTCCTGAACTGATCGCGCAACTGGTTTACCAACGTATTTTCTTGATTGACCGTTCCATCCCGGACAAGCACCGGGCGTTACGTGACGCGATTTCGCTGGAAAATCTTGCTACCCCGGATGAGGCTAAAAAGAGCAATCCCAACGTCAAGTTGCGCAGTGTGCGCTTCCAGAGTTTTGGCATGAAGCGAGTGGTGATTCCTGAAGAGGAAATCCGTGAACATTTTTCTGCCCAGTTTTCCCGCCAAGCGGCGTTACAGATGCGCTACAACCACTGGCCTGAGCACATTGGAGCAGAGTATTTGGCGGAGCCGCGCAAAATCAGTTTCAAGGAATTTGTCCAGAAAGAAGATAACCGCCAGTTGTGGAAAATCAGTACCCCGCAAGTCAAGCTGGAGGCGGGGATACTGGATGATGAGGTCAAGTCCAAACGGGCATGGAAAAGCGTCCAGCAGGACTGGGAAGATGTGGTTGTCCACCTCAAAAAAGCCGCCTGGGAATTTCCGCACGAAAGCAGCAAAGATGTGCGGCTCGATGTATTGCAGGAGGAATTTCAGCGGCGCTATGCCGAAACTTTTCGGGGTTTGGGGGTCGAGACTTTTTACAACACCAAACTGGATGATCTGACCAAACCTGACCGGCATATCGCCGAAGTCCGTGACACCTTGGAACACTGGATGCTTCAGGAGTGGGAAGAAGGCCGCTTGTCCGCCACGGATTTGGAGGTGTTGCTGGATGACCTGCTGGAAGACGTGGAAAGCCGCTTGCGCAACATTCCGGCTATCCGCGAAAAATTGGCAGAAGGTGAGACGATCACCAATGAAAAAATTGCCGCCAATCGGGACATGTGGGGTCAAACCGGCTTGATCGCACGCACCTTGTTTGGCAAACGCGAGAAGATTTTTGAGGCGCAGGCAGAGTTGCTGCGTGAACTGTACGAGCGACGCAGCTTGCAAATGGCTTGGCGGTTTGCTGAAACGTTCTTGGGTCGTTTGCTGGCGGAATTGCGTGACAAGTTCAAGCCCGGTTTGGCGGAATTTCGCAACGGTTTGGATGATGCCGTGCGTTTCTTCGACAGCCGCATTGCACAAACGTGTCAAGTGGATGAGCAACACAGTGACTTGCAGGAGAACGTGATCAAGTTTTACGAGCCAGTCAAGGTACGCAAGTTTGTCCGTACCTTGTTGGAGCAGGAGAAAGACCAAAAAGCTTGGGCAGGTGAAGTACGGCGGCGCTTCCTTCAGGTCGTTACGGAAAATCAGCGCCAAAACAAGGGAAAAGAACGCTATTTCTCGGCAATGGTTGCCCACGGTATCCGCAATGGTGAACTCAAGCGGGTGCTGGAGGATGTGAGCCGCCGCAATTCTGAGGTTGCCCATACCAACCAAACCGGGGAGCAAGGCCGTTTGGTGGGGGTCAATATTGTGGCGAAAATGGCGGAACAGTTTTCCGATGATAAACGCCTGCAACAATACGTATTGGACTTGGTGCGCAGTGCGCAAACGTTCATGAAATATGACACCAACGAATTTGGTGGTGGGCGCGGGGCAGAAGCGGTGATGGCTGTGCTATTGCCTGAGTGCCCGGACAAGGCTGAGTTCCGCAAGCGTCTGGCAGAATTGTTCGTCAAGGCACAAGGCGATGGGGTTATCCCGCATGTGATTGATACCAATCTCAGAGGCAACGAGATTACGCTGATCAGTTTCAAATATGCGTATCCGTTACGCTTTTTGCAGCCGGTACATGACTTGAAGGAAAAATACGATTTTCGGCTGGCGCAAGGGATGCGGGAAAGGGCGTTGCTGGAAGTGCATGTTGAAGACCATAAGCCTGAACTGCCTTCCTTGTTGCGTCCCCCACCGGGGCAGCCGGGCAAGCAAATCTTGCCAGTGCTGCAACTCGCGGTGGCCTTGGGGCTGTTACGGCGTGACCAAAACCGCCAGTCCGGGCAGTGGGAGCGCATTCTGGAAGTGTTGGATGAGTACGGCATTCCACAAGAGCATGTCTATCGGGATGAGTTGGTAGCACTGCTGGAAAGCCCTAAACAGGTGGCGGCACTGGATGTTGGCAAAATTCAGGAATTACAGCGTGCCACCACTGAAGCACAGTTGGAAGTGTTGCAAGATGCGGTTGAAACAGAACTCAGCAAAGAAAAGTACCGCATAGCCAGCACACGGCAAGTCTTGGTGCAGTCCATCCAGCAACAAATTCTGGCGGTGCGCGATAACCGCGACGGTAATATTCACGACCCGATTTACCATGAATTCAGGGCATCTACCCAGACAGCCATTGAACGGGTCAATTCCATTTTTTAAGCGGGGTGAAGCATGGCAAGGAAATATGGCCGTTGTGCAAATTACGGCGAATGTTCATTAGCGGACAGCCACAAAGTTATTGATTCAACGGAAGATAATTTTGTGTGTACGGAATGCGGCAAACCGTTGCGTGTTGCGACGAGCGCAGGTGCAGCATCCGGGAGTGACGGGGGAACTGGTTTTCCCAAGTGGGCATTGTGGTTGCTGCCCTTGTTGCTCTTGCTGGCGGGCGGTGGTTTCGCGGGTTGGAAGTACCTGCAAGCGCCCGCTGCACCCATCGCGTCAAGCTCGCCGGTGCAGCCGGTGGTTAATCCAACGCCAGCGCCGCCACCTGTAACACCTCCCCCGGTTACGCCGCCAGCAGAACCTAAAGAACCCAGCCCCAATATCGTGTTGCGCATCCACGGTTCTAATACGATTGGGGCGACACTCGCGCCTGCTTTGGTGGAAGCTTTCATGCAGGAAAAAGGCTATACGGCTATTGAAAAAGTGCCGTTAGCCGACTTAGAAGTGTTAATCAAAGGTAAAAAGCCAGCTTCAGCGGAAGTGGATGCTGTTGAAATTAAGGCGCACGGTTCGAGTACCGCCTTTGACGAAACCGATAAAAACAAGCAGGTCGGCTTACTGGGTGGTCATGCGGACGTTGGTATGTCATCCAGCCCGGTTAAAAAGGAAATGGCAGAAAAGTTTCAAGCGCAGAATAAGGGTGATCCCGGTTCACGAGCGCAAGAACACGTCATTGCCTTGGATGGTTTGGCGGTCATTGTCAACCCCAGCAACAGCATCGACAAATTGAGCGTGGAAAAGATCAGGAAAATCTTCTTGGGTGAAGTGACTGATTGGGCGCAACTCGGTGGTAATTCCGGCGCAATCAAGCTGTATTCGCGTGACGAGCAATCCGGCACTTACGACACGTTTAAACATTTGGTGCTGTCCGGGCAAAAGCTGGAGTGCGACAAACAGGCTAATCTGATGTGTTTTGAAGACAGCAAAGAATTGGCTTCCAACGTGGCGAGTGACTTGAACGGGATTGGCTTCATCGGGCTGAATTACATTGGTACTTCTAAGGCATTGAAAGTGAGTATGGGCGAGGGCGTTAGTGCGCTGGCTCCCACACGTTTCACCGTCAAGACGGAGGATTATCCGTTAGGTCGCCGGTTGTTCTTATACCAGACCAATCAGCCTAAGCCATTGGCGGCTGAGTTTATCCAGTTCACTTTAAGCAATGCCGGGCAGAAGGTTGTTAATGATACGGGTTTGGTGGAAGTGGCCATTGCTGACCAAGAAGACCCAGAAGCCATGTCGGTCGTTGATGCTGACAAGCAACGTCTGCTGGATGATGCTAATGTTCCCAAGGCTTACAAGGATTTGATTCGTCAGGCCGATCGCAAAGACACACAGCTCAATTTCCGCTTTGCCTCAGGCGCTTCAGAACTGGATAACCGGGCTTTCCGCGATGTGGGACGTTTGTCCGAAAAACTGGGTAAACCTGAGTTTGAAGGGGCGAAGTTGATTCTGGTGGGTTTCGCTGACCCTAAAGGTGATGCCGCGAAAAACCTTGAGTTATCAAAGCAGCGTGCTGCCCAAGTGAAAGACGAGTTGATGACTGAAGGCATTCAGATTGAGACAGTGACTGGTTTTGGTGAAGAACCTTCTTTACTGCTTGACCCGCGTGAGGATGAGCCGGAAAGTTTGGCGAAAAACCGCCGGGTAGAAGTTTGGTTGCAACGCCCTACACCGGCCTCGCCTTAATTAAGTTGTCACACAATTGCTGTATATCAAAAACCACCAAACAACTCGGAGTCTTATAATGAAACTCAAGCATTCTTTCTTGTTCAGCCTGTGCATTTCCACCCTAGGGCTAATGAGCGGCTGTAACGACAATGACACCCCGGCAGTGACCCCAGCTAACACGGTACCTGCGACTAGCCTGCGCATTTTGCACATCAACGACCACCATTCACACTTGCAACCCAACAGCGCCACCCTGACGCTGGCGGGCAAAGCCACCGCTGTCAAAACCGGCGGTTTCCCGCGCGTTGTGGCTAAAATCGACGAATTGGCAGCCAGCGGTGGCAATGTATTGAAACTGCACGCGGGTGATGCGACCACCGGCGATTTGTATTTCACCCTGTTTAAAGGTAAAGCAGATGCAGAACTGATGAATCAAGTCTGCTTTGACGCCTTCACTTTGGGGAATCACGAATTCGATTCCGGTGATGCCGGTTTGAAAACTTTCCTCGATTTCCTCAACGGCAGTGCAGTGTGCAAAACCGATGTATTGTCGGCAAACGTACAACCCAAAGTCGGTACGTCACCACTGACCTTGACTTCTGCCACTGATTACATCAAGCCTTACGTTATTAAGGAAATCAACGGGCAGAAATTTGGCATTATCGGCCTGACTATTGCGGGCAAAACCAAAAACTCTTCCAGCCCGGATGCAACCACGCTGTTCGCGGATGAAGCTACTACCGCACAAAAATACATCGACGAATTGGCGGGTAAGGGTGTCAACAAAATCGTTTTGCTGACGCATCAGGGTTACACCAATGACCAAACAATTGCCAAAAAATTGAAGGGCGTTGACGTGATTGTTGGCGGCGACTCGCACACCTTGCTAGGCGACGGTTTCAAAACGTTTGGCCTGACACCAGAAGGCGCTTACCCCACCAAAACCACCGATGCAAACGGCAAGCAAGTGTGTATCGCACAAGCCTCGCAGTACAGCGACATCGTGGGCGAGTTGAGCATTGAATTCGACGCCAACGGTGACGTGAGTGCGTGTTCCGGTACACCGCACTTGTTGCTGAGCGACACCTTCAAAGTGAGCAATGTGGAACTGACGGGTGCGGAGCGTGATGCGGTGCTGAAAGTGGTAGCCGATGCGCCGGAACTTTCCATTGTTACCTCGGATGCCGCTGCACAAACCAATCTCGACAGCTATTCGCAGCAAGTCGACGTGTTGAAGCAAACCAAAATTGGCGTAGCCGCTGAAACGCTGTGCCATGAGCGCGTTCCTAATCAAGGTTTGAGCAAAACCGCAGGCTGTACTGCTGCCACCAAATCAAATGGCAGTGACATTGCCAATATCGTTTCCAAAGCGTTTTTGGAAATGAGCCTGACGTCTGACATTTGCTTGCAGAATGCTGGCGGTGTGCGCGTTGACGTACCCGCAGGCGATATTACCCTCGGCACGGCTTATACCTTACTGCCGTTTGCCAACACGTTGACTGAAATGGATATGACGGGGAAAGAAATTGTCGATTCCTTGGAAGACGGCATTGATTTCGCGCTGAATCCACAAGGTTCAACAGGTTCATACCCGTATGCAGCCGGTTTGCGTTGGGAAGCGGATTTGTCGCAAGCCAAAGGTGCGCGTGTCACCAATGTGCAAATTAACCCGCGTGTTAAAGGTACTTGGACAGCGATTGATCCCGTGAAAACTTACAAGGTTGTAACCAACAGCTTCCTCGCTACTGGCGGTGATGGTTACACCACGTTCAAGAATTTAGCGGCATCTAAAAAGCTGAACACTTACTTGGATTACGCGCAATCCTTTGCCGATTACGTGACCCGCGAAACTGCCGCCGGGCGTAGCGTGGTGAAATTGCCGTTAGAAGAGTACAGCACGCAGCGTTTCGTTGACAAAAGCGGCACGTTGCAATAACGAACTCGAACCTTTAGATGAGTACAATCCAATGGATTGTACTCATCAATGCCCTTTGAAAAACAGCTCATACAACGTCAGCCCAATTTCAACCACAATCAAAATGGTGATATACCATTCCACCCGATAACTTTGCTGAGTTTGCAGTAAATCTAACAAAGTTTCGGCAGTATTCGAGATCACTTGCAGCTTGCGTTCCAGCGCTAAATGGCGTTCGCGCAACTCGAATTCATCTTCTAGCCGCAGGTACAAACCTTCCAGTTCAGGGCGTTCCCACAACAAATCGGGTTTGTCAGCGACTTCGGCACGCCCGACCATGCGCTGCTGACTGAGCAGGGAATCGCCAATATAGGTCAGTAATACTTGCTTGCTTTGCCCGACACGGCCTTGTTTGCTGAGGTTTTGCGCCAACGGCTCGATCTTGTCAAAAGTTTTGGTCAGGCGGGCTTCGTCATCGGACAGGATTGAGCTACGTGCCAGCATTTCCGCCACCAGTTGCAAGCGTTGCACCGAAGTATCGTGCAACCATAAGCAGCCTTTAGCATCAACGCCTTCGAGCGTGTCGGCCTCAATGCGCAAGTTGAGTAATTCGTCATCAGGCCAAGTGCGCGGATCTTGGATCAACGGTAGCAAGCGTTCCATGAAAGCGCTTTCTTGCTCGGTACTCAGACCAAAAAATACCACAACGCCGTAGCGGAATAACATCGCGCAACCACCGCCGGGAATGGCGACAGTCAGCGGGTTAATGCCTAATGTTTCATCAGCGCGAAACGGTTTGGTGTCAATGCGGCTGCCGAGCAGGGCTTCGCGCACGCGGATGCTGCCATCGGCTTGGGTGTTGAGGGATAGGTTGTTCATGCTAGTCATCATATCGTTTTAAGTGTGATAGCAAGTGTACGGCATAAGTGTGAATATCTAAACACTCCCGATATTTAACAAAACCGCAACATAAGCTTAACGCTAACGTCAAGATATAAGGCTACATTGCAGCGCGTACACGCCCAAATTATCAATGGAGATAACCCAATGAAATATCTGAAAATCAGCTTGATGGCATTAGCAGTCGCTTCTGCGCTGGCTGGCTGTAACGATAATAATGACGCAAGCCCTGCCACAACGACTGGCACGACTTCTAGCTTCAAATCTATTGAATTTAGCAATATGCCAGCGCCTGCTGTGGCGGCTGATCTGGCTAAAACCTACTCCACTTCCGTTGCTAAGGTGACTTACGCTGACGGCACTAGCAAAGATTTCCCTTTAACTTACAACAAGCTGTTTGGCGTCAAAGACAAAGTGGGCGGCAATGCTAACCCAGCGGGTCAGTTGTACGACGCTAAAATGAAGCCAATCATGGACCCAATGGGCAAGC
This sequence comes from Candidatus Thiothrix sulfatifontis, assembly GCA_022828425.1. Classification (NCBI taxonomy): domain Bacteria; kingdom Pseudomonadati; phylum Pseudomonadota; class Gammaproteobacteria; order Thiotrichales; family Thiotrichaceae; genus Thiothrix; species Candidatus Thiothrix sulfatifontis. The sequence goes on along the minus strand of CP094685.1, from coordinate 2,854,159 downwards.
CAGTGATTGCTGAGACCCCGGATTCCAACAGCCTGTTGAAAGTGGGCAGCAACCTGTTCATGGTTTCCCACTTGGAATACGACTGGATTTTGTCTGACGGTGCTGAAGCTTACAAAGCGGCTAATTGGTATACCCGTATGCCAATGTCCATGATTCTGACTGGCATTACCCAGGGTACTGATGGCAAGCTGACGGTTAAATCCCAGCGTCCTATCGACTTTTCTAGCGTTGATGGTTTGTGGATTCCTTGTGCGGGTTCACAAACGCCTTGGAACACGCATTTGGGTTCTGAAGAAGATTACGATCTGCAATACAACCCACTCACAACCAGCACCACCACTACCACGGCTGGCTTAAAAGCGTTGACTGAAAAGTATTTCAACAACGAAAAAACCGCTAACCCTTACCACTACGGTTTCATTCCTGAAGTCACCGTGAAAGAAGACGGCACCACCAGCGTAGTCAAGCATTACGCCATGGGGCGCGGTACGTGGGAAATGGCTAAAGTCATGGCTGATGGCAAAACCGCTTACTTCGGTGACGACGGCACGAACGTTTTCGTGAACATGTTCGTGGCTGATAAAGCAGGTGACTTGTCTGCGGGTACATTGTATGCCGCTAAGTGGACGCAAACCTCAGCCGATGCAGGCGGCAAAGCCAACCTGACGTGGATCAAACTGGGCAGTGCTAACAGCAAAGAAGTTAAAGCACTGGCTGACACTGCAACGTTTGCAAGCATTTTTGATGCGGTTGCACCAACGGCGGGTGCTTGCCCGGCAGGTTATACCCGTGTCCGTGCTGGCTCCACTGCTGATGAATGCTTGACTGTGAAAGCCGGTCAGGAAAAAGCTGCCGCTTTCTTGGAAACACGCCGTTACGCTGCTATCAAGGGCGCAACTACCGAGTTCAACAAGATGGAAGGTATCGCGGTCAACGACAAAGACAAAAAGTTGTACATGGCAATGTCTTATGTTGACAAAGGCATGTTGGAAGATGCGAAAGGCCCAGCGGACGACATTAAGCTGAAAAAGCTGAATGCTGGCGCAACTTACACACTGGACATGAAGTCGGCTCAGAAAGACACAGCGGGTGCAGCAATCAACTCCGATTACGTTGCCACCAATATGTATGTTGAAACCGCATTGTTGGGTGAAGACATTGCAGTAGACGCCATGGGCAACACTGCTAACCCTAATAAAATCGCTAACACTGACAACATTTTCTTCTCTGAGAAAATGCGCACCTTGTTTGTGGGCGAAGACTCCGGTACACACGTCAACAACTTCGTCTGGGCATACAACGTCGATACGAAGGCGTTGAGCCGCATTCTGACGGCGCCAGTCGGTGCTGAGAACACAGGTTTGCAAGTCGTTGATGATATGAATGGCAACGCTTACATCATGAGCAACAGCCAGCACCACGGTGACTGGGCAACAGGTAAGAACGCTGAAGTCGACAAAGCTATCGCTGCTATCGACAAGTTCGACGCTAACGTCGGTTACATTGGCGGTCTGCCAGCTATCAAATAAGCTTTACGCAACGTAAAGTTCTAGTCTGAAGGCCGGTAAGTGCTGCTTATCGGCCTTCATTTGTGTGGAGCGAGGTATTATGAACAAATATTGGTTATCCGTTTGGGCATTATTGCTGGCGTTGACAGGTTGCGGCGATGAGGTGGCGAATACCACCGCAAGCCCTCTTGAGCCAACAGTTGCCGCCGCACCCGGCGTAGGTTTGCGGGGTGATCGTGCCAACCCGGTGCTGTTTGAAAACCCTTACGCGCACACGCCAGCGCAGTGTTACATCGAAACTTCCGGCGGCACCCAAAACGCCTGCCAATATTGCCACACCAATGCCGCTTATCAAGAAGGTTTGGGTAATAACAACCCACAAGCCGGTTTGGAAGACCGCATTGGCAATCTACAGCTTGAATACGCCTTTGCTGCGTATGACACCGTTGCGCCGCTCGCCACGGTGAACCGTTGGGAAAATACCCTAAAGCCTGAAAACTTACGCGCCGTGGTTGCCGCGATGGGCATTGATACCGCCGCGTGGGACATGCGCACGTATTTGCGCACTGACAATTGGAAGGCGGCTTATCAGCAACGCCCCGGTGATCCGAAACAATGGGATGCGGGAGTGCAAGCGCCGTTTCGGTTATTCCCCGGTCTTGATCCGGCGGATTTGCCTGCCAGCAGCGACGGTTTTGTGCGCAGTCAGCAGGAAAAAAATGGCTTCTTTCGTGATGCGCAAGGTTGGATCACCGGCTGGCGGGCGCTGAATTTCATGCCGTATGGCATTTTTACCCCAATGACGGGTTCGGTTTCGGGCATCTACGTGCGCTTGCCGGAAAGCTTTATGCAGCGTGAGGATGGCAGTTTTGACCTTGCCACTTACGCGCAAAATTTGGATGTATTGGAACGCGCCATTCAGGGGCGTTTGTTGCCCACGGATAGCACCATGTATCTGGGCAAAGCGAATACGGTCACGGTAGAGCGCGGTTTGTACCCCTTGGGAACCGAGTTTGCGCACCCGCTGCATTACGTGGATGTACGCGCTGACGGCACCGATGCCAGCATTAGCCCGTTCCCCGGCACGCGCAGTCGGCGGGTGAAAGAAGTGCGTTATATGTACAAAGCCCTGCATTGGCAGCCCGATCAATTCCGCCCTGCCGACAAAGCAGAAGGCACCAGCGTGTACGGCAATGATGAGCAAGGTTGGGTCGACAATGGCGCAGGCTGGTTATTATCGGGTTACATTGAAGACAAAAATGGCGCATTACGCCCGCAAACCCGCGAAGAAATGACGCAGTGCATCGGTTGTCACAGCGGCATTACCCGCACGGAATTCCCGACGTTTACCTCCGGTTCTGGCAATACAGTGGATAGCACCTGGGCTATGCCGCGCAAATTTGCCGGTGATTTGGGCTGGCAAGAAATGAATTACTTGCTGTATCAAGCCGATCAAAACAGTGCCGACACCGCCGTACCGGGCAAGGCGCGGCAAGGCGACCCGCTTAACCGCGATCTGGGTAAAGGCGAATTACGTTATTTCTTGGAAACCGTGGTGGGGGCGAGTTTGTACGGCGATATGCCTGCTGCGATTGAGGCGGTATTGGCCAGCACGATTCGTAAAGCCGCTGGCTACAGCGCGGATTGGCCTGCGTTGGATACCTCCAGTGCTGCGCGTTTCCAGCAAGTACAAGCCTTGCGCCAAAGCTTGATGCGCGAATTCACCGCAAAAGGCGGGCATTTGGCAGCGGATGGCACGATCAAAGGCGGTTTATTGTACCCGCCAGAGCGTGATGCGTTGGCGACGGCAGCCCGTTACCGCCAAGTGGTGGTCAGCCAACGCTACACCAAGGGCAAAGACGTGTTTGCGGAAACGCCGGTCACGTTCCGCCATTTCCGTTCCCCGGCTGAGCCGTTGACACGGGTGGATGGCACGCCTTACCAAACCGGCGAGATTATTACCGAACGCGCGGTGGAATTGGATAACCCGGCAAGCTTCACCTACCGCGCCGGTAACACCGCGACGCAAATTGACGACAGCAAACCTTACCCGGAAGGCAATTACAACCCGGCTTATTTGCCACTGCTGAAATTCCCGCTGCAATTTGAAACTGCGCCTGCGCCAGCAGCGCGTGCAGTGCAACAGCGCTCGGATTGGAATGCGATTCCGCTCACGGATTTGCCGTTGCGCTTGTCGGGGATGTTACGCTTACCCACCGGGCAAGGTTTCGCGGTGATTGAACACCAAGACGGGCAGTTTCTGGTGCAAAGCGGGCGCGAATTGCACACCCATCAAGGCGTGAAATTGGTGGAAGTCGGCGAACGTTACGCGCTGTTGCAACACGTTGACGACGGGCATTTGGAAAAATTGGAACTGGGCGTGCGTTCTCAGCCAGCAGCATTGGCAGCGATGCCGTTAAGTGTGTCTGCTGATGAATTAGCTTTTGTGGATTTGAAAGCATTCCGCGATAATGCGGCGCTTGACCCGTATCGCTTGTTTGATGCGGTGCAACCCGAAGCGGTGGTGGTTAGCGGTAAATTGTCCGGCTACCGTTTAAGCCCCGGCACTGACCCGGCATTATTCGTGAAAGCCGGATTGAAAACCGGGGATGTCTTGCTGGCGGTCAACGGGGTGCGCTTGGAAAGCGAGGAACAGGCCGTGAAGTTGTTGGAACAATATTCCGGCACCATTCAACTGAGCTTGACTTTGCAACGGGGTAAAGACGAAATTAATGTGCCGGTGAACTTCCAAGAGTTGGAGCTGGCATCCAACACGGCGGTTTCAGGTTAAATAAGAATGCACATATTAATGGTTTCCGACGTGTATTTTCCGCGCGTCAACGGGGTTTCCACGTCGATCCAAGCATTTCGGCAGGCATTGCAAGCGGCGGGGCATCGCGTCACGTTGATTGCCCCGGCTTACGCCGCTGCGACAGATACTGAAACCGACATTATCCGCATCAGTTCGCGCCATGTGATTGTAGACCCGGAAGATCGCATGATGCGCATTCGTGATATTCACCGCTTGACCGATACTTTGCGGGCGGGGGATTACGACATTGTGCACATTCACACCCCGTTCGTGGCGCATTACGCTGGGTTGAAACTGGCACGCAAACTGAAGTTGCCGGTGGTGGCGACGTACCACACGTTTTTTGAAGAATACTTGTATAACTACATCAAGTGGCTGCCAAAAGAATGGTTGCGCTACGCGGCGCGGCGCTTTTCGCGTACCCAATGCGCGGATTTGGATGCATTGGTGGTGCCTTCGACCGCAATGCAGCAAGTGCTGATCCATTACGGCATTACCACGCCGCTGACGGTGTTGCCAACGGGTTTGGACATGAACGTGTTTGCCAGCGGTGATGGCGTTGCGTTTCGTCAGCATTATGGAATTGCACCAAAGCGCCCCATGATTCTGTTCGTCGGGCGCGTGGCGTTTGAGAAAAACATTGGTTTTTTACTGGATGTGACCGCCAAGTTGCGTGAACGCATCCCGGATATTTTGTTGGTAATCGCCGGTGAAGGCCCGGCTGAGAAGGGTTTGCAAGCGCAAGTGGCTCGCTACAGTTTGCAACAGCAGGTGCGGTTTGTGGGTTATTTACCGCGTGATGGTGGTTTGCAGGCGTGTTACAAAGCGGCGGATGTGTTTGTATTTGCTTCACGTACCGAAACCCAAGGCTTGGTGTTACTAGAAGCCATGGCGTGCGGCACGCCCGTGGTGTCTACTGCTGTATTAGGCACCAAGGATATTATGCAAGGGGAGCAGGGCGGTTTGATTGCTCCAGAAGAACCCGCCGCGTTTGCTGCTCAAGTAGAGCGCTTGCTGAGCGACACGGCACTGCATGTGCACAAAGTTGAAGAGGCATTGGCTTACGCGGCTACCTGGTCGCATACGGCGCAAGCGGAAAAGTTACTGGGGTTTTATCAGCAGATTCCGGCGCCGCAAAACAGTTAGCATAACGTTGCATCCGCATTTCCAGCTTTTGTTTGACCATGCCCCATTCGGTATCGAGAATGCTGTACACGGCAGTATCGCGCACCAAACCATCCGGCATAATGGCACTGCGGCGCAACACACCTTCTTGCACCGCGCCGAGCTTTTCCAGCGATTGGCGCGAACGGGTGTTGCGGATGTCGGTTTTGAATTGCACCCGTAACGTGCCAAAGGTCTCGAAGGCGTGGCGCATCAACAGGTATTTGCATTCCAGATTGACGCCGCTGCGCTGGTATTCGCTGGCATACCAAGTACCACCGATTTCCAGCTTCATGTGTTTCAGGCAAATGTCGCGGAAACGGGTGCTGCCGATCGCGTTGCCCGTGGCGTTGTGGATGACGGCAAATGGCAGGTCAGTGCCCAGATCACGCAAGCGGATGGCGTTGCTGATGAAGGCTTCCATCGGTTCACGTTCTGCGAGATTGCCGTAGAACATGTATTGCCAGATGCGTTCATCGCGAGCGGCGTGCAATAAGTCGGGGATATGATTAGCGGTCAGGGGTTCAAGGCGTATTAAACGGCCTTCCAAGATGACAGGTTGCAATGTCATGGTGGTTACTCCTCATCACAATAAGCAAGACAACACGCAGAAGCTCCCTTGTGCCAAGCCCGCGCCCAAGAATGCGCCGATCAGCACGTCGCTAGGGTAATGCAACCCTAAAATTACCCGCGATAACGCCACTAGTACGGTGAATGGCACCACCAGTACGTACCATTCTGGGTAATAGTGCAGCAAAACCCAGCTAAACCCGACCGCGTGCAAGGTGTGCCCGGAGGGAAAGCTGAACTGATCAAGTGCCGCGACATTCTGGAAAATGGTGTCGTCGTGGTTGTAAGGGCGCACGCGTTCGGTGGACGTTTTCAGCCATTTGTAAATCAGCAACGCCGCCAAGCCGACCAGTGCCATGTGTGCCGACACGCTCAACGCTTCCAGCCCGTAAACCAGTGGCAATATCAGCATTAATGCATACCAAAATACCCCATTACCGAGGCGGCTGATGATTGCAAAAAAGAAACTGATGGGTTTGAGGTGATTAATTCGATTGAACAATAAGCACAATGGAATTTCACGGTCATTAAGTTGATGCAAGCGCTTCATGTTCATGATGTACCTCACGGAGTACGTTTTGAATGGTGTGATGCAGGCGTTCCACCACTTTTTCCCAGCTTAAGCCGAGTGCGGTTTGGTGGGCGGCTTTGCCTAAAACCTGGCGTAATGCGGGGTCTAGTGCCAGCGTAAGGCTTGCTTGGATAAAGGCGGCGTTGTCGTCGAGCGGTATGCCCATGCCATTGACGCCGCTGCGTAAATGTTCGCGGGCGGCGGCGTAATCAAACGTCACGACTGGCAAACCGCTTGCCATGGCTTCTAAGACCACATTGCCGAAGGTTTCGCTGGTACTAGGGTAAAGGAATACGTCGCCACTTGCATAGTGTTCTGCCAAAGCAATGCCGGTTTGCATCCCGACGAACAGGCAATCAGGGTGTGCATCTTGCAAGCGTTTGCGTTCGGGGCCATCGCCAACCAACAGGAAACGCGCATCGGGTACTTGTTTTTGGATGGCGCGAAACGCACTGAAGGCCAGATCAAGATTTTTTTCCGGCGACATGCGCGACACCAGTGTAACCAGTAATTGTTCTGGGCGAATGCCCAGTTGGGTACGCAAGGTTTCACTGCGGCGTTGTGGGTTGAAACGTTCCACGTCAATGCCGCGATCCAAAATGCCGAGTTTGGTATAACCATTCGCGCTGAGCTGTTGCTGCAATTCGCGGGTGGGCACCAGCGTGACCAGCGTTTGATTGTGGACGTGGCGCAAATAACGTTTTGCCAGATTGAAAAATCCACTCAAACGGTAATAGCGGCTGTATTGATCAAAATTGGTGTGAAAATCGCTGATGACCGGGATGCCAAGCTTTTTGGCAGCCCTCATCGCGGAATAACCCAGCGGGCCTTCGGTGACAATCTGTACGATGTCGGGGCGCTGTTTTTTCCACAGGCTTTTCAGCGCGTTGTATTGCGGGAAGCCCAAACGGACTTCCTTGTAAAAAGGCAGTGTCAGCCCATTAACGAGATGTTCATGAAACAGCGCTTCGCGTTGCGGTTTTTCATTTGCCATTTGGCGGGGGCGAACTAGCTGAATATTGTAGCCACCGCGCGTGCGCAAACCTGCCACCATGCGGCTAATGGAATGCGCCACCCCGTTGATTTCTGGCGGCCACGTTTCCGTGACGACGCTCAGGCGGGTGTGATTGCTAACAAGTTGAAGGCGGGCGTTTGACACAAAAATACACGTCTCATGGTAAATATTCCACTGATTTTGCAGGTTTAATGCTGCAAGACAGTGACGTTTTTGTGACGGTTGTATTTAACGTAATAAAATTTATGTCGCGGGTGAAAACCGATAGCCAGCCCCGCGCACGGTTTGGATGTAATGCTCAAAACCGTGCGTTGCCAGTGTTTTGCGCAAACGCAGGATGTGCACATCCACGGTACGTTCTTCCACGTACACATTGCGACCCCAGGCGTTATCCAGCAATTGTTCGCGGCTGTAAACGCGGTCAGGGTGTTGCATAAAGAATTTTAGCAAACGAAATTCGGTGGGGCCAAAGTCGAGTTCTTGACCGCTGGCGGTGACGCGATGGCTGAGTGGGTCAAGGGTCAGCCCGGCGAATTCGAGCATTTCTGCCGGTTGGGAATGGCGGGTGCGCCGCAATACGGCTTGAATTCGCACCACCAGTTCGGCGGGTGAAAACGGTTTGCTGATGTAATCGTCGATGCCCGCCTGAAAGCCGGAAATGCGGTCAGCCTCTTCATTGCGGGCGGTCAGCATAATGACCGGAATGTCTTGAGTATTGCCGTCGCGTTGCAGGCGTTTGACCAATTCTATGCCGCTCATGCCGGGCAGCATCCAGTCCATTAGGATCAATTCTGGGCGCTGACGGTGAATGGCGGTGTAGGCTTGTTCGGCGGATTCGGCTTCGTGCAGGGTGAATCCGGCACGCCCCAAAGCAAAGCCGACCATTTTGCGGATCGGCTGCTCGTCTTCAACGATTAAAATGTTGCTCATGTGAAACCTGTATGAATTTCCTTTTACAAGCACATTTAACCGTAGGTGTGTGTCAATTTTGTGACAAGGTACGCATTTTATTGGGTGTTCTTGACTCTTCGCGGGTAATTTCTAACGGGTAAGACACACTGGCGTAATCGTGATAGCCGCGCAAGCTTTGGTGATGGTCGTTGTCTTCGTCGAGAATCAGGTAGAGACGATGCTCTTGTTGCGCATCTTGCAAGTACAGGAACGGAGAGGTGGCGAGTTGCCCGTAAAAATATTCGGGGGTGGTGTCGGTGTAGGTTTTACCGTCAATGGTGAATTGCGCGGCCTGCGGCGTGATATTTAACGAGAAATCAGGGCTGTGCCATTCACCGGCATAAGCGTTTTTATCAGCGGCGAGTGCCAAGGGGGATAAGCTGGTGGTAAGCAAGCAAGCGCAGGTAAGCGCCACGGACGTGAGCCGTTGTTCCTTTTTCATCATGTTCTCCTAGCGATTTGGGTATTATTCGTTTAAAACTGTTTAACGTAAGTTTAGTCGATTTATACCGATAAAGGTAACAGGGAAGCACTAAAACATGACGATGATTACAACCACTCGCGAGCGTTGGGCTTGGGCCTTTTATGACTGGGCTAACTCGGCTTTTATCACCACGGTGATGGTGGCGTTTTTTCCGATTTTCTTTCGTAAGTATTGGGCAAATGGCTTGCCATCGGAGGATATTACGCTGCATTTGGGTTCGGCGAATGCGCTGGCCAGTCTGTCGATTATGTTGTTAGCCCCGTTTTTGGGGACAATTGCCGACCAAGGCGGGATTAAAAAGCCGATGATGGCGGGTTTTGTGACCTTGGGGGTGTGCGCGACCTTGGGGTTGACCTTGGTGGGGGAAAGCCAGTGGCAGTGGGCGATGTTTGCGTTTGTGCTGGCGGTGGTGGGTTTTCTGGGGGCGAATATTTTCTACGACGCATTGCTGGTGGATGTGGCGGAGGAAAAGGATTTTAACCGTGTGTCGGCACTGGGTTACGGCTTGGGGTATTTGGGAGGCGGCTTATTGTTTGCATTATGCGTATTGCTGACCTTGAAACCGGATTGGTTTGGGCTGGCGGATAAAATCACCGCCGTGCGTTGGGCGTTTGGGGTGACGGCGGTATGGTGGGCGCTGTTTTCGATTCCATTGTGGTGGTGGGTGCGGGAGCGTGCGCCTGCGCAAGCGGTGCGTCCGCCGCTATTCACCTTGTTGCGGCAGTCGGTGACGCAATTGTTGGAGACGTTTCGGCACATTCGGCAATTGCGGGTGGTGTGGCTGTTTTTGTTGGCGTATTGGTTTTACATCGACGGGGTGGATACGGTGATTCTGATGTCGGTGGATTACGGGAAGGCGCTGGGATTTGCGGATGACAGTTTGATTACGGCATTGTTGATTACGCAATTTATTGCGTTTCCAGCGGCGTTGGCGTTTGGGTGGCTTGGGAATCGGATTGGCGCGAAACGCGGTATTTTGGTGGGGCTGGCAGGTTATGTTGTGATTACGGTGATGGCGTCGCAGATGACGGCGGCGCGGGAATTTTATTTGCTGGCGGGCGCGGTTGGGTTGGTGCAGGGTGGGGTGCAGGCGTTGAGCCGTTCCTTGTACGCGAGTTTGATTCCGCAGGATCAGGCGGCGGAATTTTTCGGTTTCTACAATATGTTGGGTAAATTTGCGGCGATCTTGGGGCCGTTGTTGGTGGCTTGGGTCGGGGCATTGACGAATTCACCCCGCCTAGGTTTACTGGCAGTGTTGCTGCTGTTTGGGTTGGGCGCTTGGCTGTTGTGGAAAGTGCCGCGTCGGTAGCGGCACGTTCTCACTTAGGCGGCACAAGGTTGACGCTCAAGGTGCGCGGCGGGCTGTGGTCTGCCGACGCAGTGACCGCTTTCGTCGTAATGGTAGATGAGTGAACCCTTTTGGATGCTGACGGTATTGGCGGTGAAGCTCTTGAGACCGTCTTCCGGCCAGCGTCCGGGGGCGGATACTGAAGTGATTTGTTTGCCATTATGGTCGTAAATATAAATTAACGTACCTTTTTGAACAGCTTTGCCGATACTCATGTGTATTTCCTCGTCCTAGTCGTCATGTGTTTTTAATTATGGATATTGTGCTCAGGCTTTCACCTAGCAACTTATCATAACAGTGAACCGATGACGGTTGGAATCGGATAAACGTAGGGTTTCCCCTCAGGTGTCTACACGTTTTAATGGATGGGTGGCACTCTGCCTGCTTTTGCCATAAAATAAGATTATATAAATGAATTTTAATTAAAAAATAGTGGGCTTGTTTGTGTGTAATTATAATATTTCTGTTATTACGGTCGCAGGATGGTCGTGGTTAGGGACGTTAATCTTGTTCTTGTTGTTGGGCATTCCGCCGGTATTCGCGGCGGGTTCGGATTTATTGATTAGCAAGCAGGTGAGCACTACCACGCCAGGGGCGGGTGAAACGTTCACTTATACCTTGCGTTATCGGTGCGCGAGTATCACCGAGCTGTATTGTGCGACCCCGACGCTTACCGACAGCGTGCCTGCTCCCTTGAAAATAGTCAGTTATACGCCGATGGGAGGCAGTGTCGCGGCAGTTTCAATGGTCGATAAAACCGTAAGTTGGCGCTTAGCCACCCCGTTTGAAAGTTTGCCGGAAGGCGTGCCAGCCGATGGTTTAGCCGCCGGTTCGACGGGGATTCTCAAGGTGCAAGTGAAGTTTCCTACGTGTGGGAGTGCTGCACCACCAGCCGTTGTCAGCAATGTGGCAAGCGCGGTCAGTGGCGGTGTGACGAGCACGTCGATTGCCCCGGATGTTAGTGTGCCTGCGGGGATTGATGCGCCATGCCCAACGCCACCACCCGCACCCAGCCCCGGTTTTGCGAAAACGGGCAGCGCCGATTTTGTGCAACCGGGCGGTTTGGAACGTTGGAGCGTGAATTTGCCCACCAGTGAAACCGCTTACACGGTAGTGGAAACGTTGCCAGCGGGGACGCAGGTGGAACGGGCAACCGCGTCGAATACCCCTAAACTGATGAACTACCCGGAAGTGGATTGCAGTGCCACGGGTACGGGTGTATTTCACTCCTTGAATTTGCCAGTGTCGGATTGGGCGGAAGCGGAATTCGCCGCAGGTCGGGCGGGTGATTTGCACGATGCAGCGGGAAATCCAACCGGGTGTGTGGCAACGCGCTTGCCAGCGGGGATGCTGGTGACATCCATCAAGCGTTTGCGTTGGGCGGTGAGTGCGAATCTTGCCAAACAAACGTTGGATGTGCGCCTGGTGGTGGACGCGGATTATGTGGGCGATGGTTTGCGCAATTGCGTGGAATCGTCGTTGCATGGCACGAGTTGTGCGCCGCTGGTGCCGGTAGTGGGGCAGGGTGAGCCGATCTTGAGCCTTAGCAAAATCACCCCGACGGGCGGGGTGGTGTCACCGGATGGTTCGACGGTGGTGTATACCGTACCCGCTTGGCAACCAATTGTTGCGCCTGCACCCGCCAGCAATGATTACGTCTATCGCGTCTCGTTGGCGGTGGATGAGTTATCGGGAACGGGCACGCAATACCCGATTTTGGAAGATGTGTTGCCTGCGAGTTTGGATTATGTCACAGGGCAGACTGGCAATTGGTGGCGGGTTGCGGTGCCGAGTAATGCGGTAACGACTGAGCAAACAGCGTGTCAGATACCGCGTTTCAGCCGTACCGTGCAAGCGGATGGGCGGGTGAAATTGCGCTGGGAATTTCCCGGTTGTCAGTTGCCAGTGGGGTTGTCAGATAAGGGCATGGCGGTGTATTTCAGTGCCAGAATTCGCCCCGGTATCGTGGCGGGAACGGTTGTGACCAATGTGGCGCAATTTTCGACGGGCGATTACCCGCAAGTGACGTGCGCGAACGGTGCGGATGCGGGCAAGACTGCGCGGGCATTTTGCCGTTCCAGCAATCTGAGTTTCAATGTGCCGCAATTGACGACCTTGGACAGCGTGAAATGGGTGCAGGGGGAGCTGGACAGTACGTTGAGCCGTTTTCCGAATACGGGCAAGACGGGGTTGAGCGGGGTGGGAACGTATGTACTGGAAATTCGCAATACTGGCAATGTGACCAATACGGCGGTGGAGGTGCGCGATGTTTTGCCTGTCGTGGGTGATAGCGCCTTGGTGACGGGGGGAGCGCGTGGGTCGCAGTGGAGTTTGGTGTTGGCGGGTGAGATTGGTTTGCAACGGGTTGCCAGTGACGGTGCGGTGATGGCATTGACGGCGGGTGAAGTGCCTGCTGGGATGCAATACGCGGCAAATAATGCGGAATTTCAGTTTACGGCTGTGCCAAGCGGTGGGTTGCAGCCGGGAGAAAAGTTGCGCATCACTGTGCCGGTGCGTCAATTGGCGAGTGAATCAACACCCATAAGTGGCAGCATTGCGTGGAATAGCTTTGCCTATGCAGCGAGTTATTACGATACCGTTACCAAGACCACTGAAACCTTATTAACCACGGAGCCACCCAAAGTGGGCTTGGTGATGGTGGATACCGCAGCGGTGGCAGGCTTGAGCGGCACGGTGTGGTTTGATGACAACGGCGATAAGCAAAAAACAGCGGATGAAGCAGCAATCGAAGGTGTGACCGTGCGGGTGTATGACGGCGCAACGTTGGTGGCGGAAACGGTGACGGATGCTGCTGGGTATTACGCTATTTGGGGTTTGTCGCCTGATACGGTTTACCGCATTGCACTGGATAAGCCGGATGATTATTTGGCAGGTAATCCGCTGGCAGGAATAGCGTCGCAAGGCATTGCGGAAGCGGGTTCGGGCGCGGCGGGGAGTATGACGGCGGATTATGATTTGGGTGTTACGCTGCCTGCATCGTTGGGTGATAGGGTGTGGTTGGATGCCAACGGTGATGGGGTGCAGGATGCCGCTGAAACGGGAGTGGCGGGGGTAACGGTGGCGTTGCATTCTGCTGATGGGGCGTTGGTGGCGAGTACGCAGACGAATGCGGCGGGGCTGTATGTGTTTGAGTCCGTATTGCCCGGTGATTATTACTTGGTGTTTAGTGGGTTTCCTGCGGGATATGTGCCGACGGCTAGTGGCATGAGCGGCAATGCGCAAACCGATAGTGATGCGGATGCGGCGGGCAAAACGCCGGTGTTTGCGTTGGTGGCGGGCGCAAACGCGAATTCGTGGGATTTGGGTTTAACTTTGCCTCAGCAAACCGATTTGAGTTTGAGTAAAAGCATGGATAAGCCAGCGGTAAAGCGGGGTGAGGCGGTGGTGTATACGTTGGTGGTGAACAATACGGGGGCGCATGACGCAAATGGGGTGCAAATTCACGATTTGTTGCCTGCTGGTTTGGCGTTTCAAAGTGCGAGTCCGTTGGGGGAATACGATCCGCTGACGGGGGCGTGGAATGTGGGGTGGTTGGCGGCGAAGGATAGCAGGCAGTTGCAGATTACGGCGCAAGTGCGGTGATATACTGCGGCGATGCAACATTCATTTCTTGATCGGTTTTCCCCCTATTTACTGCTGGTACTGACGATTCTGTTCTGGGCAGGTAATTTTAATTTGGCGCGGGCTATCCATGCCGATGTGCCGCCGTTGGGCTTGTCGTTTTGGCGTTGGGCGGTGGCGGCGTTGATTTTGTTGCCGTTTGCGTGGTCGGCGATGCGCGGGGCGTTGCCATTAGCGCGAACGCACTGGCGGTTGGTGCTGGCGTTGGCAACGTTGGGTATCGCGGGTTTTAACAGTTTGGTGTATGTCGGTTTGCAAACGACGACGGCGACCAATGGGGTGTTGCTGCAATCGGTTACGCCGATCACGATGATTTTGCTGGCGGGCTTGGTGTTGCATGAGAAAAGTAACGTGTGGCAGTGGTTGGGTATCGGGGTATCGTTGGTGGGTGTGTTGGTGATTATTACCAAGGCCGATTGGCAGGTGGTGCAGCAGTTGGCATTTAATCGCGGTGATATGTGGATTGTGTTGGCGACGTTAGATTGGTCGTTGTACACCGTGTTGCTGCGTAAATTGCCCAATGGTTTGAAGGGGATGCCGATTTTGGGGTTTACGGTGAGTCTGGGTGCGTTGGTGATTTTGCCGCTGTATATGTATGAAAGCATGACGTTTCAGACCATGCCATTCACGACGTTGAGTGTGGCGAGTGTTGCGTATGTGGCGGTGTTTCCGTCGTTGTTGTCGTATATGTTTTGGAATCATGCCACGCAACGCTTGGGTGTGAACCGTACCGGGCAGTTTAGCCATTTGATGCCGGTGTTCGGAATTTTGTTGGCGACGCTGTTGTTGGGGGAACGCTTGCAGTTTTACCATGCAATCGGGATGATATTGGTAGCTGCTGGGATTTTGCTGGCAAACAAGAAAAGGATTTGATGTGGATAAGCAACGCATTGTGAAGATTTTTGCGGTATTGGGCGAACCCACCGATAACCGCCCTTGGCGCGATTATTCTGGTTACGGGCTGACGGCGGCGGATGCGCCGACGCTGGTGGAGTTGGTGGCGGATAACAGTTTTGTGGAAAGCGAGGGCGCGGATTATTGGGTGCCGTTGCATTCCTGGCGGGCGTTGCTGCATTTGATGCCTGCGGGCTTGCATGAGCTGATTGGCATTTTTGACGTGGTGGCGGAAGACGATTGGGCACTGGATGAAATTCCAATGGTCGTGGCGGCTGCTTGTGATGCGGCACTGGATCCGCTGTTGGATTATGTGTTGGATAAGCGTAACGATGAGTTTGCGATTCCGCTGGCGTTGCAGTGTTTGGTGGAAACCGGCAAGCGCCACAGCAAGTTGCGTAAGCCGGTGATTGAGCGGCTGGTGTATGCCTTGCAGCATTCGGCAGCGCGGGATTACGGTTTGCGCGGGCTGATCGTGGCGGAGTTGGTGGCGTTGCGAGCGGTGGAGGCGATGCCTGCGATTCGGGTGGCGTTTGCGGAAGATCAGGTGGATTGGACGGTCAGCGGTGACTTGGAAGACGTGGAGCTGGGCATGGGCTTGCGTACTAAACGCGATACGCCGCGCCCTAGCTATAAGGTGGAAGAGGACGACAATGATGATGATGAAGACGAGGATGATGCGCCGCTGGTGGAACAGGTGATTCGTGCCGAGCCGAAGATTGGACGGAACGAGCCGTGCCCGTGCGGGAGCGGCAAGAAGTATAAAAAGTGTTGTATGCAATAGGGGACTATAAGAATGGCTTACAGTGGTAACACCGGGCTTACTCGGATTATCAAAGCAGCGCAATATTCGTGGCAAGGTTTCTGTGCGGCTTATAAGCATGAAGAAGCATTCCGCCAAGAAGTGTGGGTTATGGCACTGGCTTTTCCATTGGCGTTATCGTTCGGTGAAAACGGGGTGGAAAAAGCTTTAATGATAGGCAGTGTTTTACTGCTATTAATTGTGGAATTGCTGAATTCTGCTGTGGAGGCGGTGGTCGATCGTACCGGCATGGAGCGTCATAAGCTCTCTGGGCGGGCGAAGGACATGGGGTCGGCGGCGGTAACGATTGCGATTTTCAATGTCATTATCACTTGGGGATTCATGCTTTCTTGATCTAAGTCAATTTGAGTGCATTAGGCGCACCATGCCCCGCTGAAGTGCGCGTTTTCACACAGTATCAACGTTTTCTTATCCCGTTTTTTACTGTATGCTTATATTACATTACAGTGTTTTTATTTTTTCAATCTTGTTAATACAGAGGGCAAACGATGGCTCATAGTGCTGCACTCTCTTCAGAGCAATACAACTATGATATCGTGAAGAAATTCGCGATAGCTTCAATTATCTGGGGTATCCTCGGCATGACTGCCGGTGTGTATATCGCGTCAGAACTGGCTTGGCCGTTTCTGAACTTCGATATTGCCCAGATCACTTTCGGGCGTTTACGTCCGCTACACACCAGCGGTGTTATCTTCGGTTTCGGTGGTAATGCGCTGTTTGCAACTTCTTACTACATCGTACAACGTACTTGTCAGGCGCGTCTGGCGGGTGGCACATTCTGGCCGAACTTCACCTTCTGGGGTTGGAATGTGTCGGTTTTGGTTGCCGGTTTGCTCTATTTGCAAGGTTTCACACAAGCCCGTGAATACGCTGAGCCTGTTTGGTTCGTTGACCTCGCGATCACCGTGGTTTGGGTGACTTACTTCTTGATTTACACTGTTACCCTGATGAAACGTAACCAACCACACATTTATGTGGCTAACTGGTTCTTTATGTCATTCATTCTGGCGACGGCGTTATTGCATATTTTCAATAACTTGGCAGTGCCCATCAGCTTGACTTCTCCGGTTTCTTACAGTTTGTTCTCCGGTGCGCAAGATGCTATGACACAGTGGTGGTACGGTCACAATGCGGTAGGCTTCTTCCTGACAGCAGCATTTTTGGGAATGATGTATTACTTCGTGCCTAAGCAAGCAGGTCGTCCGGTTTACTCCTACCGTTTGTCCATCATCCACTTTTGGGCGTTGAGCTTCATGTACATGTGGGTAGGTACTCACCATCTGCATTGGACCGCAATCCCTGACTGGACGTCTACGCTGGCTGCGACTTTCTCTATCATGCTGTTAATGCCATCTTGGGGCGGTATGATCAACGGTATCATGACCCTTTCTGGTGCATGGGACAAACTGCGTACTGACCCGATCATGATGTTCATGATTACCGCATTGTCTTTCTACGGCATGTCCACGTTTGAAGGTCCGATGATGTCATTGAAGAGCGTTAATGCGCTGTCACATTATACCGACTGGACAGTTGGTCACGTGCATTCCGGCGCGTTGGGTTGGGTAGCTATGATCACTTTTGCTTCGTTCTATCACATGGTACCGCGTCTGTGGAACACCACCTTGTACAGCGTGCAATTGGTTTATACGCATTTCTTCTTGGCAACCATTGGTACCATTCTGTACATCACTGCGCTGTGGGTATCCGGTATCGGTCAAGGTTTGATGTTGCGTGCTTTCGATGAATACGGCAATTTGGCGTATACCTTCGTTGAGACGGTAGCGTTCATGCATGGCCCGTATGTAGCGCGTGCAGTCGGCGGCTTGTTCTTCTTGTCGGGTATGTTGTTGATGGCTTACAACATGTATATGACCATTGCACGTGCGAAACAGGAAGAAGGTGTTCCTGCTACTGCTGCTGCTCAAGCATAATCGGGGAGAGTTGAGATATGTTTAAACATGAAAGTATCGAAACCAATTCAGGGCTATTGATTGTTCTGACCCTGGTTGCCATCAGTATTGGTGGTTTGGTGGAAATCGTCCCGTTGCATTACATCAATGAGACTGTGGAGGATGTGAAGGATCCACAGACGGGTTTGGAAGTGGTACGTCCTTACACGCCACTGGAACAACGTGGTCGTGACGTTTACGTGCGTGAAGGTTGCTACCTTTGCCATTCGCAGATGGTGCGCCCGTTCCGTGATGAAGACTTGCGCTATGGTCACTACTCATTGGCGGCTGAATCTAAATACGATCATCCATTCCAATGGGGTTCCAAGCGTACTGGCCCTGATCTGGCGCGTGTGGGTGGTAAGTATTCTAACGAATGGCAGGTTCAGCATTTAACCGCACCGCGTTCAGTCGTGCCTGAGTCGATTATGCCTAATTACCCTTGGCTGAAAGAGACGGATTTGGATTTGTCCGATCTTCAAGACCGCATGGTGGCGTTGAAGCGGGTGGGTGTGCCCTACTCACAGACCACGGTTGAATACGAAGATAACGTGAAGCGCTTTGGTGAAGAGGTCGCTAAGAAACTCGATCTCAATCAAGCAGAAGCTAACTTGATCGCGCAAGCGCAAGCAGGTAACTACGACGGCAATTCTTCTAACATCAGTGAGATGGATGCCTTAGTTGCTTACTTGCAAGTGCTGGGTACGATGGTTGACTTTAAAAAGTTTGATGAAGACCACTTCATTCAATTCCGTTAATTTTCTGTGCTACTGGATAGTAGCCTCTGTTGACTAAGGTGAGGATCAAATGCTGACAGATTTTTGGACGTGGATATTGGATATGGGTAATAGCAAGACCGTTGCATTACTGATCTTTTTTACGACGTTTGTTGGCATTGTCATCTACAACTACTCCAGCCGCAGACGGGGCGAAAGACTTGAGTCTTATCGCTACCTGCCGCTGATGGATGAAGATGAAGCAGATAAGCGCGTTAAAGCAGCAGAGGCGGCTTCCCAAGCAAAAGGTGAGAAATAGTTATGGCTACTCCTGTTAAAGACCCCTTGACTGGCGCAGAAACGACTGGTCACGTTTGGGATGATTCGTTGCAAGAATTCAATAATCCGCTGCCACGCTGGTGGTTGTGGACATTCTACGGCACGATCATTTTTACAATTGTTTATTGGATCATGTACCCGTCTTGGCCAATCGGTAAAACTTACCTGAAGGGCATTGGTAATGACATTACCTATAAGACTGATGCTGGCGAAGAAAAAACGACCCATTGGAACATGCGTGCGCTACTGGCTCATGACATGCAAAATGGCACGGAAGCGATCAAGCAGCAAGAATACCTTGCTAAAGTTGGTGCGGCATCTTACCAACAGATTGCGCAAGACCCGGATATGTCTTCTTTCGTGCGTTCTTACGGTGTAGGGATGTTCGGTGACAACTGTGCGGCTTGCCATCAGTCTGGTGGTCAAGGCGTTGTTGGGATGTACCCGAATCTGGTGGATGACGATTGGTTGTGGGGTGGTGACACTACCACCATCGAGAATACATTGCGTTATGGGCGCATGGGTTACATGCCCGCGTACAGCAAGACGTTTGACGAAACACAGTTAAATCAAGTGGCAAATTACGTATTAACGTTGTCTGGCGAGCCAGCGGTGGATGTAACAGCCGCTGCTGAAGGCGAGAAGATTTTCCAAGGCAATACGGGTGGGTGCTACATGTGCCACACCAAAGAAGGCAAAGGAATGCACGCGCAAGGTTCTGCTAACTTGACTGACAAAGTTTGGACAATTGCTAATGTACCAGCCGCAGAAACGCCTGAAGCTAAATTGCAAGCGATTAAAACGCTGGTGCACAACGGCGTGAAACGTCAAATGCCAGTATTCGGTAAAGACGGTCGCAACTTGTCTGACACTGAAATTAAGGTATTGGTTGCTTACCTGCAACAGATGTCTGGTGGCGTTGGCGCACAGTAAGGCAAGCTGTTTTCATGTACGCTAGAGGCCGGATTTGTTCCGGCCTTTTTGCGTTATGAACTGTTAATAAACAAACGGATACACAAGCGGTTTCCTCATGAAGATTCGCGAAAATTATTCCCTGCAAGCACTCAATACGTTTGGCTTGGCGGCAAAAACCCGTTATTTCTGTACCTTGCATACATTGAGTGGGGTGCGCACGCTCATGGCTTGGCAACAGGAACACCCGGATTTGCCCCTGTTGTTTCTGGGGGGCGGCAGCAATATGCTGTTCGTCAATGATTACCCCGGTTTAGTGGTGCAAGTGCGCTTGGAAACCTTGGAAGTATTAGGGCAGGACGACAATTACCATTATGTACGCGCCGGAGCGGGCAATAACTGGCACGAATTTGTGCAATGGACGATTGCACAAGGCTTTGCAGGGCTGGAAAATTTATCGTTAATTCCGGGAACCGTCGGGGCTGCGCCAATGCAGAACATTGGGGCGTATGGCGTCGAGCTGAAAGACCACGTGTATGAAGTGCAAGCCTTGGACTGGCGCACCGCCGAAATCCGCGATTTTAGTGCCGAAGAATGCCGTTTTGCGTACCGTGATAGCTATTTCAAATCGGTAGAACCGGAGCGCTGGTTGATTGTGGCTGTGGTATTCCGTTTACCGCGTCAGCCGCAATGGAAAATTGATTATGCCGGGGTCAAAGAATTATTGGACGGTAAAACCTTAAATGCGCGTTTGATTAGTGACGCTATCATTCAGATTCGTCAAAGCAAATTGCCTAACCCCGCCGAAATCGGTAACGCTGGCAGTTTTTTCAAGAACCCGTTGATTGCGACAGCGCAATGGGTGGCACTCAAAGCACAATTTCCTGATATACCGGGTTGGCCGCAGTACGATCAGGTGAAAACATCAGCGGGTTGGCTGATTGATCAATGCGGCTGGAAAGGCAAGCGCAGCGGTGATGCCGGTACTTACGCCAAACATGCATTGGTATTGGTGAATCACGGCAATGCCACGGGCGCTGAGGTGTGGGATTTTGCCCAAGCGATTATTGCGTCGGTGCAGGATAAATTCGGGATTACCTTAGAGCCTGAACCACGGGTGATTCGTTAAGGGCGAAACCGTGTACGCCCTTATTTCAACCACTGCTCGACAACTTTGAGCAGTTCGTCTTGTTTGACGGGTTTTGCCAAATAATCATCCATGCCCATTTTTAGGCAGCGTTCGCGATCACCTTTGAGTGCGTTGGCAGTCATGGCAATCACCGGAATATGCTGCTTGATGATGCCCTCTTTTTCCCATTTGCGGATGTAGCGGGTCGCGGTGTAGCCATCCATTTCCGGCATATTGATATCCATCAGCACCAGTTGGTAAGGGCGATTGCGCAGGGCTTTGAGTGCCGATTTGCCGGTGGTGACGTGATCCACGTGAATATCGAGCTTTTCTAACATGGTGACAGCGATCAGCGCGTTGACTGGGTTGTCTTCGGCTAACAAAATCGCAGGCTCGACCGATGCGACTGATTTCAAGACGATATTCGGGAAAGGTGGCGCAGTTGTGGATTTTGATGTGGATTGATGATCAAGCGCATGACGCCGTAACGTATCCAGCAATACATCCCGTAAAGTGATGGAACGCACGGGTTTGGTAACGGCGGCCTGCACGCCCGCTTGTTGTTGTTTTTCTAGTGAAATGCCGTAAGAGGTAAGCATCACAATCGGGGTTTGCTCATGGCGGTTATCACTGCGGATGGCTTTGGCTAGGGCGATACCGTCCATTTGCGGCATAAACCAGTCCAGCAACATGAGGTCGATTGGTCGTTGTTGGGTGATGGATTCTTCCAGTTTGTGCAAAGCATCATGCCCATTGCTGACGATAATGGCTTCGGCTTTCCAAGCTTGCAGGTAATTTTCCAGAATACGTCGATTGGTTTCATTGTCATCCACGACCAAGATCCGGCGGCCTTCCAAGTGGTGCTGAGCGCTGCCGAATGCATGATTTTCGGTGACAGGGAAGGCGATTTCAAACCAGAACGTGGTGCCCTGACCGGGAACGCTTTCTAGTCCAAGCCTCCCGCCCATCATTTCGGCGAATTCGCGTACAATCGTCAAACCCAAGCCGGTGCCACCGTAACGCCGGTTGATGGAAGCATCGACTTGTACGAACGATTCAAACACGCTTTTTTGCATAGCGAGCGGAATGCCAATGCCAGTATCACGAACTTCAAAGCGTAGCAAGGCTTTGTCATTGCGGATTTCCAGCAATTCCAAGCCCGTGTACACTTCGCCGCGTTCGGTAAATTTGACGGCATTGCCCACCAGATTCATCAACATTTGCCGTAAGCGAGCCGGGTCGCCTTTAACACGTTCGGGGATGTTTTCGGGAATGTAGCACTGAACTTCGAGATTTTTCTCCTGCGCCATGGTAGACATAATGCTGCTGATATTTTCTACCAATTCGCGCGGGGAAAATTCGATAATTTCCAACTCAATACCGCCCGCTTTGAGTTTGGAAAAATCCAAAATATTGTTAATCACATCCAGCATGACTTCGCAGGAGGCATACGCAGTATCCACAAATAATTTCTGACGCGGATCCAGTGTCGTGTCTTTCACGATTTCCAATGAACCCAAAATACCGTGTATCGGTGTGCGTAATTCATGACTCATGTTCGCCATGAAGCGGGTTTTTTGTTCGGATTTGTGCAAGGCATCGATGCGTTGTTCGGTTTCAGCTTTGAGATCGTCGTACAGTTTGCGCATTTCCTGCGACGATACCTCCAAGGAACGTTCCAATAAATATTGTGCGTCGCTGGTGCCAGTGTAGGAAAGATCGATCTGGTGCAGAAAATGCTGCCATTTGTTTGGATCGTCTGGCAAACCGTGTTGGAGCAAGCCGCTGCGCTTTAATTGTTTTTGTAAGCGCTTGTGGAGAGGTTTAACTTCCTTCATGCATCACCGTTAAGGTCATGGTTTCATTGTGCAGGCAGCAATGCCCGCCGAATGCTGTGGGCGCTAATTCACCATAAGAGTAAAAGCCAAGCTGTTGACTGCCCGTGGGCAAGTTCTCCAACGTGGCTTCCAATTCTTGATCAGTATCATCGCCCATGATGAGCTTGCGTCCTGAGCAACTGATGGTGAGCGCGAATACAGGGGTTTTGGGCGGTAGTCGATTGGCTAAGCTGCGCGAGGCTATTTCTGCACCATCCAGCAAATTGTCAAAACTGCCATACATCAATTGAGCGCTATAACCCTGTGGAATATCTGCTACAAACCCTAAGCTATTATCGGCTTCATTGATTGACACCACGGTACGCACCACGTAATGATCTTTGGTGTGGTTCCAGATAGCCAACGGGAAGTGCAAGGCGGTCGCGGGTAGGTTGTCAGCGTGTCCCCCAAGGTATTCTTTATAAAGCTGTAGGGCAGGACGACCGTCAATTTCATACAAGGTATTGCCTGCTGAGCGGGTAATTATGCGCTCAGGGCCAAAAGGCTTGAAGCCGTCACGTGCGTAGCTGGTAAAGACCAGTTCTTTGCCATAAAAACCAACGCCAGAAACACGCATTGAGGTAGCTTGCCCTTGGTACAAGATCCATGTGGATAAAAACTGCATATTGTCACTGGCTAAGCCACCGACGATGGTAACGTTGGCTTCATCAACAACCGAAGCCAAGCCACGAATTAATTCGCTGCCATTGGTGTTAAGACCATCGGTCAGAACGAAAATACCTTTAAGATCCGGTGCATTTAGGTCAGTGGCAATTTGCTGACCCGCTTGAAAAGAGTGGTCTATATGCGGCAATTCAGCACTGGCAAAGGCTAGGCGCGTCGTCTTAAAGCGAATAACGCCTACCACCAAGGCGTTTTCAAGCAGATGCTCATTGAAAATACCGGCAATGGTGGAACAACCTGCGATCACTGACAGCGGATAATGATCATGTAACTGTTTTATAGCGGTTTGATACTGTTTGCTATCGGGAGGGCTAAATATCAGCACCAATGTTTGGGGTGAATCAACTTCAGGCAAGGGTTTGTACCAACCTGTCGCCTGTGTAAAAAAGCTTAATGTAACTTGCACGGTCGTTTCCCCCGGATGTGCATTGTATTATTTTAATCTATTCTATTTGACTAAAATAATATCATAAGCTTGCCCATGATTACCCTACCATTTGTCGGAACGGTTGAACCTAGATAAGGCTATGGCTATACTTTCTTTATTATCTCTATGGAATTCACGGCCTTCTTGACTACTACAACTACTGCTGCAACGGAAAGTGACAGGCACACCGTTCAGTTCGAGCTTGAACCTGCCAATACCGAGCGTTTAATGAACTTGTGTGGTCAATTTGACCAACATCTGCGTCAGCTAGAGCACCGTCTCGGCGTTGAACTGAGCAATCGTGGCAATTTGTTTCAGATTACCGGAACCCCGCTGACCACACAATTAACCATCAACCTATTGCACGACCTTTATCGTGAAACGGTTGAAACCGTTCTCAGCCCGGAAAGCATCCATCTGTTTCTGCAAGAAGCCAATCTCGACAAGGTGCAAGCCAATACTGGCGACGATGTACGCATTCGCACCAAGCGCGGTTACATCAAACCCAAAGGTTCAGCGCAAAGTCAGTACATCCAAAATATCCGCACCCACGATGTCACGTTTGGTATTGGCCCTGCGGGTACCGGCAAAACTTGGCTGGCAGTGGCGTGCGCGGTCGAAGCGTTGGAGCGTGACGAAGTGCGGCGTTTGGTGCTGGTACGTCCAGCGGTGGAAGCGGGGGAACGGTTGGGTTTCTTGCCGGGTGATTTATCACAAAAAATTGACCCGTATTTGCGCCCCATGTATGACGCTTTGTACGAAATGATAGGCGTCGAAAAAGTCAATAAGCTGATTGAGCGCAATGTCATTGAAGTCGCGCCGTTGGCTTACATGCGCGGGCGTACTTTGAATGATGCGTTTATCTTGCTGGATGAAGCGCAAAATACCACCACGGAACAAATGAAAATGTTCCTGACCCGCTTAGGGTTTGGCTCTTCCGCTGTGATTACGGGTGATATTACCCAGATTGACTTGCCGCGCCATCAAACGTCCGGCTTGCGCCAAGCGGCTGAAATTCTTGAAGATGTTAAAGGCATCAGCTTTAACTGGTTCAGCGGGCGTGACGTGGTGCGACACAAACTGGTGCAAAAAATTGTGGCAGCGTATGAGGGTTTTGAGCGGAATCGCGCCTCATGAGCTTGGAACTCGATATTCAAAACCCGGAAGCTTACGCGACGGTTCCTGCCGAAGCCGATTTGTCACGCTGGGCGCAAGCGGCATGGCACGAAGAAGCCGAAGCCGGTGTGGTGGTACGCATCGTCAATGAGGCCGAAAGTCAGGAACTCAATCGCGCTTACCGGGACAAAGACTACCCGACGAACGTATTGTCGTTTCCTTACGATGCGCCCTCGATTCCAGAGGATGACGATGACATCGAATACCTCGGTGATCTCGTCATTTGTCTGCCGGTGGTCGAGCGTGAAGCCACCGAACAGGGCAAAACCGTTACCCAACATTGGGCGCATTTGCTGATACATGGCTTGTTGCATTTACAAGGTTATGACCATATAACGGACACCGAAGCAGAAGAGATGGAAAGTTTAGAAACCGCTTTGCTGCTGAAACTCGGCTTTCCCGACCCTTATCACTAATCCCCAGAGGACCAATGAAAACTGACATAGGTGACTCGCGACCTCGACCGCGATGGAAACAATGGTTAATTAACAAACTCGATCTTACTTCCCAAAGTCGGGAAGATTTGATGGACGATTTACAACGGGCTAACGAAAAAAACCTCCTGCCGGGGGAAACGGTGGGGATGTTGCAAGGCGTGCTGGAATTTGGTGCGCTCCAAGTACGCGATATTATGGTGCCACGTTCCCAAATCAATTTCATTTACCACGAAAATAATTTTACTGAAATTCTTGCTCGTATTGCCGCAACCGAACATTCGCGCTATCCCGTGGTGGATGAAGACCGTGATGATTTGGTGGGGGTGCTGCTGGCAAAAGATTTACTCAAATACAGTGGGCGCGAACAAGAATTTAAAATTGACGATATTATTCGTCCTGCCTTAATTGTTCCCGAAAGCCAACGCTTGAATCGATTACTCACTGAATTTCGTAAAACCCGCAACCACATGGCGGTGGTGATTGATGAGTACGCCGGTATTTCCGGGCTGGTAACGTTTGAAGACGTGTTGGAGCAAATTGTCGGTGAAATCGATGATGAGCACGACGATGAGGAAGACGTTTCCACCAACATACAACCGCAAGACGACGGACGTTTCATTGTGGAAGCCATGACCCCGATTGATGAATTCAACGAGACCGTCGGCACAACATTTGATACTGAAGCGTTCGATACGATTGCGGGCATTGTGATTCATGAATTTGGCAAAATTCCACGTCAAGGTGAGGAAGTGGTGTTGATGGGCTGGTTGTTTCGGGTGTTGCTCAGCGATTCGCGGCGTATTTTACAGATGGAAGTGTTGCCTCACACCGAAAATTCATGTTCTGAGCAAATGCCTGCGCTATAATCCGCTCACATTTTGTTGCGCTGGATATTCTGATTATGTTGTCTTTCCGTAATCCCAACGACTCCCTTTCGCTGTCCGATTACCTGCTGGCTCTGCTGGCAGGTGCGTCCATGGCGCTGTCATTTGCGCCGCTGGAGTGGCGTGTATTTGCCTTTTTTGCCCCCGCTGTATTGTTTTGGCTGAATCTGAAACCGATGCCAACTAAGCAACGGTTGCGCTTGGCTTGGACTTTCGGGGTGGGGATGTTTGCGGGCGGTGCGCACTGGATTTATGTCAGCATCCACTTTTTTGGCGGCGCAAATTCCTTTATTGCAGCCTTCATGGTCGCCATTTTTGTGGTGATTATGGCGCTGTTTTTGCTGGTGTTCGGCTGGTTGGCGGGATATACCACGCGTTTGCCGCAGGCCGTGCGTTTGTTGGTAGCGTTTCCGGCTATTTGGGTATTGAACGAGTGGTTTCGCGGTTGGTTTTTGACGGGGTTTCCGTGGTTGCAACTGGGTAACAGTCAGATTGATACTTGGCTGGCACATTATGCACCGATTATGGGGGTGCTAGGCGTCAGTTGGTTGGTCGCTTTGGGGGCTGGTTTATTGGTTTTATTGGCGATAGGCACGCCGCGTGAACGGATTATTGCCGGTGTATTAGCCGTGGTGACGGCGGCAGGCGGTTTTGGCTTAGGGCAGGTGCGTTGGACAGAACCCGCTGGCGAACCTCTGTTTGTCAGTATGTTGCAAGGAAATGTTGATCAATTGACCAAGTGGTCACGTGAATTCCGCAATGATAATATTCAAGCGTATTTGAATTTAATGGATGGGGATAAATACCCTAATGTTGAATCTTCGCATGTGGTGATTTGGCCGGAAACGGCGCTCGCTGATTTTTTTCCGCAGTCCATGGATGTGATGTTGCCGTTACAGGATTGGGCGCGTGAAGCGAAAGCTGATGTATTGGTCGGTGGTTTTCACGTCAACCGGGAAACCGAAGCGGTGTACAACGCGGTGATGACAGTGGGCGGCGAACGCGATGTGGAAGTTTCCGTCAATACCGGCGAACATGTGTATGCGAAGCAACACCTTGTGCCATTCAGCGAATACATTCCTTTGCTGAAATACCTGCGGTTTTTGGAACAGATTATTCGTTTGCCGTATGACAATGTGACAGCGTGGAAAGGCACGAATACCCTGATGGTAGCGGGTCAGCCGATGCGCCTGTCGGTGTGTTACGAAGATGCGTATGCGGAAGAAATGATTGCAGGATTGCCAGAAGCGACCATGTTGGTAAACGTCAGTAACGATGGCTGGTTTACCGGCTCGATTGAACCGGCACAACACGCTGAAATTGCGCGGATGCGGGCGTTGGAAACCGGGCGTTACCTATTACGCGCCACCAATAACGGGGTCAGTGCGATTATTGATGACAAAGGTAACGTGACCGCCACCGCAGCGCCGCAAATAGCGACAGTGATTAGCGGTTATGCGACCCCGATGCAAGGTGCAACGCCGTATGTGCGTGTGGGTAACTGGCTGATTATTCCATTGATGTTTATACTGCTGGGTATTGCGCTGCTGATGAGACGCGGCAAGTTTGATTAAGATAAGGAATACCCATGTTAAAAAACACCTTTTCCCGCACCCTCGCAGGTGTTGCCCTGTGTGCCACTGGCGTCGTTAGCTTGCCTGCCCAGGCGGGTAAAACCCTCGATACCATTAAATCACGCGGGCAACTGGTGTGCGGCGTGAATGTGGCGCTGGCAGGTTTTTCCGCTGCCGATAGCGAAGGCAAGTGGAGCGGGATGGATGTGGATTACTGCAAAGCCTTAGCCGCCGCCATTCTTAGTGATTCCAGTAAAGTGAAATACGTGCCGTTGAATGCGCAACAGCGTTTCACTGCGTTGCAATCGGGTGAAATCGACATACTGTCACGCAATACGACCTGGACGTTGACCCGTGATGCGTCGCTGGGGGCGAATTTCGTCGGCACGATTTATTACGACGGGCAAGGTTTCATGGTGAAAAAGGAGCTGAAAGTCGCCAGTGCGAAAGATTTGAATGGCGCGACAGTGTGCGTCCAGTCCGGCACGACGACTGAAAAGAACCTGACCGATTTTGCCCGCGCCAATAAGCTGGACATTAAACCGCTGGTGTTTGAGAAGAACGAAGCGGCAACAGGTGCTTATCACAGCGGGCGTTGCGAGGCGTATACCACGGATGCGTCGGGTTTGGCGGCGGAACGTACCATTGCGAAAAATCCCGATGAACACATGATCTTGCCGGAAATCATTTCCAAAGAACCGCTGGGGCCGCTGGTACGGCGTGGCGATGATGAGTTTTTTGCGATCAGCAAGTGGGTGCTGAATGCGCTGATTGAGGGTGAAGAATACGGGCTTACCCAAACGAATTTGGATGAAAAGAAAACCAGCGATGATCCAAATATCCAGCGTATTCTGGGTACGGCGGAAGACATGGGCGCATTGCTGGGCTTGGATAAGGGATGGGCGTACCGAGCGCTGAAGGCGACGGGTAACTACGGAGAAATCTTCGAGCGCAACGTCGGTAAGAACTCCCCACTGAAATTGGATCGCGGCTTGAATAAGTTGTGGAATCAGGGCGGGATTTTGTACGCGCCACCGATTCGTTAAACGTGTTAATGACCCTCTGGCGCAATCAAAAAATACGCGGTTGGTTTTACCAGCTTGCCGCGTTGCTGCTAGTGGCGTTATGCGTTGCTATCCTCGCCGACAATACGCTGGAAAACATGCGTACCCGTGGTATCCAAAGCGGTTTCGGTTTTCTCGCGCAACCTGCCGGATTTGATATTAGCGAAAGCCTGTTCGGGTTTGAGTCGACGCAACCTTATTGGAAAGCTTTCCTCACCGGCTTGGGTAATACCCTAAAAGTTGCTCTCGTTGGCATTATTCTCACCACCATCCTCGGTGTATTGCTGGGGGTAGGGCGTTTTTCCCAAAATATTCTGATTCGTGGTTTGTGCCTGACGTATGTGGAAATCTTCCGCAATGTTCCGCTGCTGCTGCAATTGTTGATGTGGTATCTGTTGTTGGTCGAGTTTTTGCCAACTGCGCGGGAAGCCGAACCTTTTCTTGGCATGTTTCTCACTAAAGCAGGCTTAACTTTGCCGTGGTTTGGAGACATGCCGCTCAAAGCAGGATTTGGCATTAAAGGCGGGATTAATGTCTCGCCGGAATTTCTGGCGTTATTGTTGGGGTTGGTGATTTATACCGCGTCATATATTGCGGAAATCGTGCGCAGTGGCATTGCTTCTGTGCCGCGTGGACAGCATGAGGCGGCAATGGCATTGGGCTTGAGTCGGACTCAATCCATGCGTTTGATTCAGTTGCCGCAAGCGTTGCGGGTGATTATTCCGCCGTTGACCAATCAGTATTTGAATCTGACCAAAAACTCTTCGCTGGCAGTGGCGGTGGGTTATCCGGAACTGGTGTCGATTGCGAATACCTCGCTCAACCAGACCGGGCGGGCGGTGGAGTGCATTGCAGTAATTATG
The DNA here is from genome assembly GCA_022828425.1 of Candidatus Thiothrix sulfatifontis. NCBI lineage: Bacteria > Pseudomonadati > Pseudomonadota > Gammaproteobacteria > Thiotrichales > Thiotrichaceae > Thiothrix > Candidatus Thiothrix sulfatifontis. Next base: position 2,824,343 of record CP094685.1, on the reverse strand, counting down.
GCGGTTTACTTAACACTTTCCCTGCTCACGTCGCTGTTGATGAATGCTTATAACCGTCATGCGGCGATTAAGGAGCGTTGACGCGTCACTTGTGCCTCAGTAGATAAGCTCTGTTTTTCCACCCCACATTCTGCTATACAAGCTTTTGTTGTTCCATATTAACAAGGCTGCTCATGAATGATGAATTAACTAACAGTGCGGATGCTAATCAAATCACTTGGGCAGGGCAAACAGGGCAAGATTATTACGGTCGTTACGCTGACTTGGTGCTGCATGGCGTGAAACAACGTTTTCGATTTTTGCCATCAGGAAATTTTTTGATGGGGTCACCTGAATCTGAAGCGGAGCGTAGCCGTGATGAAACTCAGCACAGCGTTACTTTTCAGCAAGGTTTTTGGATCGCGGATACTGCGTGCACCCAAGCCTTATGGTTGGCAGTAATGGGCGCTAACCCCGCGAACTTTACTGACGATCTGGAAAAACCTGTCGAACGTGTTAGCTGGGATGATGTGCAAATTTTTCTACAACGTGCGAATCATTTTTTGGTAGAAATGGTGGTGCGTTTACCCAGTGAAGCGGAATGGGAATACGCTTGCCGTGCCGGTACCCGCAGTGTATTTTCGTTTGGAGACGGTATTTCAACCGATCAAGCCAATTACGATGGCAATTACGCTTATGCCGGTGGCGGTAGCACGGGCGAATACCGGCAAACGACGGTTCCGGTGAAGGCGTTTTCACCTAACCCGTGGGCGTTGTATCAAATGCACGGCAATGTGTGGGAGTGGTGTCAAGATTGTTGGGATAATTATGCCAATGCGCCTACAGACGGTTCGGCATGGTACGGTGGCAACTGTAGCCGCCGTGTGGTGCGTGGTGGCTCGTGGTTCAGCTCGCCGTTCGGGTTGCGTTCTGCCGGTCGTGACTATGGCGCGTCCGAAGACCGTTCCTGCCACGTCGGGTTTCGCATGGTTGTTTCGCCCGCATTAAAGTGAAATTGCATGGCTTTTATTAATATTATTCGTATTAACCTCTTCAATAATGTGTTTAATAGCACTGTTACGCTGTTATTGGGCGCATTATTGTGGTATGCCTTCACTCAAGCATGGGGTTGGGGTATCCATCATGCGGTGTGGGCAGCCGATGCAGAACAGTGCAACGCAGCGCGTGGTACGGGCGCGTGCTGGGGCGTGATCACAGAAAAGTATCGTGTGATTATTTTCGGGCGTTACCCGTTTGTAGAGCAGTGGCGACCCTTCGCGGCGACGTTGTTGCTGATGGCATTATTGCTGGCAAGTTGTATGCGTCTATTTTGGAAGCCGTGGTTGGCGGCGTTGTGGCTTGGGGTATTAGCGGTATTTTTCACCCTGATGCACGGTGGTGTCTTCGGCTTGAGTGTGGTGACAACCGATCAATGGGGCGGTTTGCCATTGACTATTTTGCTGGCATCATTATCGGTGGTGGGGGCATTTCCATTGTCGATCTTGCTGGCATTGGGGCGCATGTCAGCTTTACCGATTATCAGAACGCTGTGCACGGTTTATGTGGAATTAATTCGCGGTGTGCCGCTGATTTCGGTGTTGTTTATGGCATCTTTCCTGTTTCCGCTGTTTATGCCGGAAGGTTTTTCGATTGATGTATTGCTGCGCGTATTGGTGGCAATGATTTTGTTTGCGGCGGCGTATTTGGCGGAAGTGATTCGCGGTGGTTTGCAGGCGATTCCGCGTGGGCAATACGAGGCGGCATCCTCGTTGGGGCTGACGTATTGGCAGATGCAACGCAAGATTATTTTGCCGCAAGCCTTGGCAACGGTTGTGCCGGGGATCATGAATAACTTCATTTCCACCTTCAAAGATACCTCGCTGGTGACGATTGTGAGCCTGTACGAACTGACTGGCTCGCTGGATCTCGCCGTGAACAGTGATTCCAATTGGATGGCGTATAAGCTGGAAGGGTATTTGTTTATTGCGGCGATTTATTTTGGGTTCTGTTTCAGCTTGTCACGTTATAGCCAGTGGGTCGAGCGGCAGGTGAATCGGGGGACGGCGCAATAAAACTATTGATTAATAATTGGGGGAGTTATGCATAGACGAACATTTCATCTGTATGCTGGTTTAGGTTTGGCGGGTTTGTTGAGCGATGCTCAGGCGGCATCTGCGGCAAAATTACCGGTAGTCAATGTCAAACAATACGGTGCGTTGGGGAATGGGATAACCGATGATTATCTTGCCTTGCAGCGGGCGTTCGCTCAGATCAATAAGCAACGTACAGGCGTCTTATATTTTCCGCCCGGTGTTTATCGGATTGGGGTACACAAGGTATCTGACGGGCAGTTTGCCAATAAGGTGACGGATTTGACGCTTAGCAATTGCACCAACGTATCCATTTCCGGGCAGAACGCCCAGATTGTTTGCGACGGGGGATGGGTGAGAACCGCTGATTGGGAGTATGAAGGTTTTAGCTATTCTTATCATGATAGTGTCGGATTGACGTTTACTAGCTGCAAAAACCTCAGTATTGATGGACTGACCTTGGATGGTGGTGCTGGTACTATTACCAAGCAGGCTACCGCAGAAGGCGCATCTTGTGGCATTTCCCTGAGCGGCTGCTATAAAGTGGCACTGACCAATATTAACCTTCACCATTGTTGTACTGATGGCTTGTATGTACAGGAAGCCGGTAAGATCAACAACTTTAAAGTTACCCAATACCTGACAGTGACAAATTGCGTATTTGACCGCAATGCCCGCCAAGGTGTGAGTATTATCCAGTTGCGTTATGCGACGTTTCGCAATTGTACGTTCAGCAATACCGGGGATACGGGGCTGTATGGGTCGCATTCACCTGCTGCGGGTGTCGATATTGAGCCAAATTACCGGCATGATGATCCGTCAGGGACGATTAAAGGTGATCATTCGACCGGTAATATTACCTTTGACAATTGCCGCTTTGTGGATAATGAAGGGTTTGAGTTCGTCGCCACCGACAAGTATTCCACCCAAAACCCCGTACAATTGAGCAATTGTTTGTTTAAAAATAGTAAGAAAGCGGATGCGGCTGTTGTGCCTGCCGCTACTAATATCACGTTCACCGGTTGTTATTTCGACGAAGTGGCGTTGTGGCCTAGCTATACTTATAGTGAAGATGCAACGTTGACGAAAGTCAGCAAGTGTCAGTTCAAATCTTCTCAGTCTGCACAGGCGGTGTTGTTGATGGTTGGGGATACTCCCAATGTGCAGGTATCCGGTTGCCAGTTTAAACTGGATGCGCCCAGTAGTCATACATGGTATCGATTGTTTTTGCGTGGTAAACGTATTACGTTCAGTGGTAATACGGTGGCTATTTCCAGCAAAGAAGAAGATAAGCAGAACTTTGATATTGTGGCGATTCTGGAGACTCAGAAATTGAGTAACAATACGTTTTTTGCGGATGCTCCTAGTAATATGTATATAGCAGCCGCTAAAATAGGGGTGACAGGTAACAAGTTGAAGAACCTTTTTTTGTATCGTTAGACCATACAAACGGATAAGTGAGTGCATTAATGTCCGATTACATGATCGAATTCGCCAAAGTTAATAAATGGTACGGCAACCAGTTCCACGCCCTGCGCGACATCGACTTGCAGGTTCGCAAGGGCGAACGCATTGTCATTTGCGGCCCTTCCGGTTCCGGCAAATCCACTTTAATCCGCTGCATTAACCGCTTGGAAGCCCATCAACAAGGCAAGCTCACGGTTGATGGGCTGGAACTCAGCGATGACGTGAAAGTGCTGCACGAAGTCCGCCGCAAAGTCGGCATGGTCTTCCAGCAATTCAACTTGTTCCCGCATTTGACCGTGTTAGAAAACCTCACCCTCGCGCCGATTCAGGTGAATAAATTCTCCAAAACCGCCGCAGAAGAACGTGCTATGGCACAACTACAGCGCGTGCAGATCGCGGAACAAGCACACAAATACCCACTGCAACTCTCCGGCGGGCAACAACAGCGCGTTGCGATTGCCCGCGCGTTGTGTTTAACGCCACAAGTTTTGCTTTTCGACGAACCCACTTCTGCCCTTGACCCGGAAATGATCAAAGAAGTGTTGGAGGTGATGAGCGAATTAGCCGAGCAGGGCATCACCATGCTGTGTGTGACGCACGAAATGGGTTTCGCTAAATCGGTAGCCGATCGGGTGATCTTCATGGATGCCGGGCAGATTGTGGAAGAAAACAACCCGCACGATTTTTTTAATCGTCCACGCAACGCGCGTACCCAAGCATTTTTGGCGAAAATATTGTCACATTGAATGCCAAGGTGTGGGTTAGTTTTCCTAACCAGTGCGTTGAGAAATTATAGCTTGTTCGTTTAGGCAAAAATCCCTATTATTTATTGCATTGCAACATGAGTGATTCAGGGTTTCTCTCCTCCTCCTCCTAGCTTCTGAATCATTTGCAAGCGCCCACAGCGCACGGACATTGAGGGATTTCTCTCCTCCTCCTCTCTCTCCTCGTGTTCTTGCTGTGGGCGTATCTTTTAAGATACCTATTGCAAGCAAGCCAGCAATGATAGCGTGATTCTAGCTGTCGCACCCCATAAAACTTCACCATCGTATTCTTGAAAGTACACCATCGGTATCGGCTCTGTTACGTCAGCTAACTGGCGATAATCTATTTGGTGGTGTTGCGGTTGTGCCAGCCAATGCAGCGGAATGGTGAACGCGCGGGCGACTTCTTGCGGGCTAAGTATCAGTTCATAAGGCCAAGGTACGTGGGCAACGGTTGGCACAATTTGAAAGCGGCTCACGCTGTGATGCGGGCTGAGTTGCCCTAGAATGGCCACATCGTGCGGCAAAATACCGATTTCTTCGTGTGCTTCGCGCAAAGCGGTAGCGGTCAGGTCAGCATCTTCAGGGTCACGTTTGCCCCCAGCAAAAGCGACTTGCCCACTGTGATAATCGCGCACCGACTTGGGGCGGCGAATAAACAGCAAATGCCAAGCATTATCCATGCGCACAAACGGTACTAACACCCCGGCTTCGCGACACGCATCCAGCGCGACATCATGCGTCGCTGCGCCGCGTTGTTGTAAGCGCTGCATAATGTCGGTTGGGGTCAGTTGATCAATGGCGTTCATGGTGTTGGCTGTCTTTCCATTCTTGTACCGCCACGATGGTTGCGAGTAAACCCATACTATTTACCTCTCCTCTGTTGTGACACTGAATACTCTACTACATTCGCCCTTTGTTGATACAGGGTTTACCCAAGGATTCATGATGCAAGCTTTACTTATTGTGGCGCACGGCAGTCGCCGTGTGCAATCCAACGATGAAATTCGCGCCCTTGCTGCTAAAGTCGGGGAACAACCTGACGCGGATTACGCTTACGTGGGCAGTGCTTTTCTGGAGTTGGCAGAGCCGTCGATCCCCGACGGTATTCAGCAATGCATTGATCAAGGTGCAACGGTAATCACCATCATGCCCTTTTTCCTATCAGCCGGTCGCCACGTGGTGACGGATGTGCCGGAATTGGTGCAGGCGAAACAACGCGAGAACCCGCAAGTAAAGATTCGTATGGCTCCTTACTTAGGGGTATCGGGTTTAATGCCGAGCTTGATTGTGCAGTCCGCGCAAACGGCGTGTGAATGTCAGGGAATCAACTGCACGTATCCGGCATGTATTACGGGCTAAGGTAGCTCCAGCCTTGTTCTTGCAGGTCAATGATTCTCGCAATGCCCGCTTGGGTTTCCTCGATGCCGTCAATGAGGGTGGGGCGTTTGCCACTGGTTTCTTGCACGGTATCGAGGGTATTGCCACAAGCGGTAAACGTGACGTTTTGCATCATTAAGCTTTCAATGCGTTTGACGAATGGGCTTTTATCCGTGATGAGCCAAATGCCGGGGCCATAGGCGACCACTTCCATTTCGATATTGTCGATGCCGTAATGCTTTTGCAGATTAACGATATTGGACAAGACGTGATCTTGAAATGCCTCTTCGCGCTGATTGACTTGAATGACCAAACGGTGTGTTTGGCTACTGGCGGTTTCGGCAGCAGCATCTGCGGCGATGACAGGTGAGAACGGTGTATTTACTAGCATGAGCGCTACCATGCTGGCAGCGAGAAACGGGGTTAATGTCATGTTTTAGTTTCCTCCTAACGGTTTGAACACTATAGCAAATGGCGTTCAGCAAGGTTTGAGAAAACACAAAATAACAGTGAAATAGCGACGAATAGATAGGTAGGAGCACGCTCCAGAAAATCGTGGAAGACTTCGACCTTGAACCAATGGTTCAAGTGGGTGCGGCGAATGTTTTTCAGGCTTACCGTCGAGCGGTCGTGCACACCAAATCATTACAACCACTCCCGGGGTAAGAAATTAGGCTCAAGGATAATACCCATCTTCTCACGAGTCCCCCAGAGGTGCTCTTATTGATCATACTATTACAATTATTGGATAAGGGGAAGAATTGACAAATGCTCAAGCTTTGTGCTTATCCAGTACCGCATCCAAGCGTTGCTGCATTTTTTGCAAGTGTTCCAGTGTGGCAGGGTCGGCTGCTGTGTTGTGGTGGTGTTTGCCGTGCATTAATTCGTGGGCAAGATTGAGGGCAACCACGACAGCAATGCGGTCGCTGCCTAAGACTTTGCCAGCATCGCGGATTTTGCGCATTTCGCGGTCGACGCGGCGTGAAGAAGCAATCAAGGCATCTTGTTCACCCACGGGGCAGGCAACCATATAATCTTTGTCGAGAATGCGAATATTGACGGGTTGGATAGCTTTTTCCATGTGGTTTATGCCCCGGTTGCGGTTGGTTGGGTTTTCAGGCGCTGTATCAGGGCTTCTAATTGACCGCTGGCTTTGTCGTGACGGTTACGCAATGCCTGACATTCTTGGGCAAGGGTTTTTTCTTGCTTTTTCAGGTCAGCATTTTCAGTCGCCAATTTTTCAACGAGGCTCAATAGGCGTTCCATGCGTTGTTCGATGGCATCCAGTTGAGTTTGCAGTGTCAAGTCAGGGGCTTTTGTATTCATACGCTAATGGTAGTAAAGAGTGCGAAACCGCGTCAATCATCTCATAATAGTGCTTTGTCAGGGAGAAGATAATTTTGAAGAGCGAATTACCGGATTATGTAGGCGTAGAGCGGGCATTAGGGCGTGCCAACGTGGATTTTTCGAGTGCAGAAATTCATGGGATGGCGTGCGGTTTATTGGTGGTTGATCAGGCAACGCCACCAGAAACCTGGTTAGCGCAGGCGTTGGAGGGCAACCCGCAGGATTTTCATGTGCAAGAAGCTCGCGGCTTGCTGAAAGACCTGTTTAGCGCGACCCGCCAGCAATTAAATGATGCAGAGATGGCGTTTGAATTATTTTTACCCGAAGACGATGCCTTGGAAACCCGTGTGGAAGCGATGCAAGACTGGTGTCAGGGCTTCAGTTTCGGGTTGGCTCTGGCGGGGGTGAAAGACATGCGCACCTTGCCGGACGATTCGCGTGAATGGGCGGAAGACGTGGTACGTATCGGCAGTTCCGGCGAGCTAGAAATGGAAGACGAGGAAGAGGGTGAAGAATCACTCGCGGAAATTATCGAGTACCTGCGCGTCGGCGTGTTGATGATGAACGAAGAACTGCAACCGATGAAAGCAGCGCCACACATTCATTGAGGAGACAATCATGCAAAAACCGATGATTCCGAAGGAAGAGTACGCCGCACGGCGGCGGCAGTTGTTGGCGCAATTGGGTCAGGATGCGGTGGCAGTCGTGCCGTCTGGCGGCTTGAAATTGCGTAATCGTGATGCGGAATACCCGTTTCGCCAAGACAGCGATTTTCATTACTTGACGGGTTTTAACGAGCCGGAAGCCGTGGCGGTGTTTGTGCCGGGGCGTGAGCAAGGCGAATACGTGTTGTTTTGCCGCGAAAAAAACGAATTAGCGGAACGCTGGTCAGGCACTCGTGCCGGTTTGGAAGGCGCAAAACATTGGCATGGCGCGGATGATGCGCACCCGATTGGTGATTTAAACAAGCTGATGCCGGAATTGCTGATCGGGCGTGATCAAGTGCATTACGATTTGGGCGCAAACCCTGAGTTTGATTTGCACCTGATTCGTTGGGTGAATCACTTGCGTGCCAGAGCGCGGGCGGGGATACGTGCGCCGCACAGCATTGTGATGCTGGATCGGATTCTGCACGAAATGCGCCTGTTTAAATCAGCGGCAGAAGTGGCGGTGATGCGTTATGCCGCGCAAATCGCTGCACGGGCGCATACCCGTGCGATGCAAATCTGTCAGCCGGGGACATACGAGTACGAAGTCGAAGCCGAATTGCTGCACGAATTCCGGCGCATGGGGATGGAACCCGCGTATACCTCGATTGTGGGCGGCGGTAAAAATGCCTGTATTTTGCACTACATCGAAAACCGTGAGGTGTTGCATGACGGTGATTTGCTGCTGATTGATGCGGGCGCAGAACACGAATGCTACGCCAGCGATATTACCCGCACGTTTCCGGTGAATGGCAAATTTAGCCCCGCACAACGGGCCTTGTATCAATTGGTGCTGGATGCGCAACAGGCGGCGATTGCTGTCGCGATTCCGGGCAATACGTGGGATGACCCGCACCAAGCGGCTGTGAAGGTGTTGGCGCAAGGTTTACTCGATTTGGGCATATTGAGCGGCACGCTGGAAGAGGTGTTGAAAAAGCCTGAGGTGACGAATCTCGAAGAACCCGCCCCCGAAGAGCCTTACCGCCAGTTTTACATGCACAAAACCGGGCATTGGCTGGGGATGGATGTCCATGACGTGGGCGATTACAAGCACGGCGAGGAATGGCGCACCTTACAGCCGGGCATGGTGTTGACGGTGGAGCCGGGGCTGTACATTTCCCCCGCCGATAATGTCGATCCGCAATGGTGGAATATCGGGATTCGGATTGAGGATGATGTGCTAATCACCGCCGACGGCAACGAGGTGCTGTCGGCGGCGGTTGTCAAAGATATTGACGCGATTGAAGCATTGATGCAGCGTTAATCCACATCAAACGGGAAGCTTGCGTGTTTACCTGCTATTCCCAACAAATGCTCTTTCAGGTTGCAGCGGTGGCGAACGGGGCGCGTTGCACCGCTGGATTGTTTGGCGATTTTGAACGGCAGGGCATGTTCCCCGCTCGGTAGATGACCGTGCGCATCGACTAACCCGTCGCGAAATGCCCGCAGTGAGCGGTGGTGGATGCGGGTGAAGCGTTCCTTCGCCATGCGTAACATCCGCGCCCCAACGGGTTCACCAGCGCCTTCGCCATTTTCGCCACCTTCAACCGGGAGGTAGGTGTCGGGGTCGGTGGTGAGTTGCAGGTCATGCCAGTTTTCATCAATGACCAACGTGCCGCCTTTGGTGATGTTCATGAATTGACCCCATTCGGGGCAGATTTCTACCACTGTTTCGTAGGTGAAATACAGGTAGCGTTCCGTGACCGTTTTGGTGCTACCGCCTCGCTGTTCGCTGCCTGCATCAATCGTGCGGGTAACGGTGCTGATGCGTGCATTGAGAATGCGTGCGCCTTGACCCATGGGAATGCGTAAGGCTTCGGCATTGTCATACACCGTTTTCAGCAACGCGACATTACTGCCGCTGTAGAAAGCTTCTTCAAAGTGGGAGCCAATGCCGGGAGCGCTTAGGTCAAGTTCTTCGATCCATAACATGCGGCGTTGGAATACGGTTTTAGCCAGCTCACGCGGGTGTGGGTCGGCGGGGAACAGCCGTTCGTCAGCGTTATAGAATACCCGCGCCAAGGTGAGCATTGTTACGCCAGTGGGCGGAATGTCTTGCAGCGCCCGCAACATCATGCCTTTGACGCGGGTACTGGCGGAGACGATAGCGTCGAAGAATGCTGCAAAGTTGTCATGATTTTCCGGTTCAGCATAGTAATCCTCAAACACGGGGTCGTGTTGCTGAATGGTCATTTGCTGTACGGGATTCATTGGCGCTGATGGTTTGCCGCTGCTGGGGGCATTTTCCAAGGTGGCTTTGACGGCGGGGCTGATGGCCTCGGCAACCAAGGTGGCGAGAATCTCGTAAATGGCGGCAGTCCAGACCGTGGAGCGGGCATGAACTTGAGAAGAAGCTTGGTCGTAGTTTGGGCCACTCAACGCGGAGCGTAGGAACGGGAAGCTAACGCCCCACAAGCCGATACCGAATTCTTCTGCCAACCCGCTGGCTAGGTTCGGGTTCATCATGTCGCCGCCGGATTCGCGGTACAAATGTTCGACCACGGGTTTGTGGCTGAGGGCGGTGAACATCGACATCATGTCGCCGACGGATTCATGAATAGCGCCAGTGTCGACTTCTTCCGAGTAGACGTACTGCGGGCGGAACGAATCGAGGATGGCATGACCGAGTTCATGCGACACAATGTCGTGGGATAAACACGTCCAGATGGGCGCTCGGCGGAATGGCGAGGTGAAAGAGCCAAAGTTGAGCGACGGCGACATCGGGTCGTAATAAGCGTTAGGGCCGTCGAAGGCGTGTGGGCGCAGAATGAGCTGGGCATCGTGTTTCCATTTCATTTCGCGCCCAATGGCATTTTCCACCAGATTGAGCGAGTAGGCTGTCACTGCAAAGGTATTGACTTGGTGAAATTGCGGGTTGTCGATGAAATCACCCTTTTTGTTCAGGGTGGCAAAGGACAGGTCGGCGGTCGCCCAATCCAGCCCTTGGTAGAGCCGTGAACCGTATTCGTCGGTGTCTTGTAGGCTTAGTTTGCCGGAACTCATCCCCGCCAGAAAATCGGTTTCTAGGGGGAATTCGTAGTCTTGATACAAGTCAGGTGCGGATGGGTCTTGCAATAGCATCCCCATGGGTTTGGTGGTCATGATGTACTCCTTCTCGCTCATTAAATGGATGACGTGAAAGGTATTATTTCGCAGCCCCTCTGCTGGAATAAGCAGGCTTATCGTGTTGCCCCTTTGCTTAGAGTATAGGCGGTTTTCAGTAAGTTGGCATTTCTTGACAGCGTATCTGCTTTGTTCAAGGATTGCAGTACGATTTCAGCCAGTGAGCAGCGTTATGTTGGATATTTTGATTGTCGGCGGTGGGATGGTAGGGGCAAGTTTAGCCGTGGCACTTCAGCCCTTGAAGTTGCAGGTGGGGTTGATCGAAGCATTCCCTTTCGGGGCGGCAGAACAGCCGAGTTACGACGACCGTTCGATTGCGTTGGCGTATGGTTCGAGCCGCTTGTATCAGGGGATGGGCTTGTGGCACAAGCTGCATTCGGGGGTGGAGGCGATTCAGCACATCCATATTTCGGATCGCGGGCATTTTGGCGCAACCCGTTTGTCAGCGGTGCAAGCGCGTGTGCCTGCCTTGGGTTATGTGGTGGAAAGTCGGGTATTGGGGCGCTTGCTGTATGACGAATTGGCGGCGGGTGACATTGCGCAATACGTTCCCGCCAGCGTGTTTGCGGTGGAACAGGATGCGGATGGCGTGACGGTGCGTATCGAGCGCGATGGTGTGGTAGATACGTTAAAAACCCGTTTGCTGGTGGTGTCGGATGGGGTGAATTCTAACGTGCGCGAGATGCTGGGCATTGCGGTGACGCGGCGTGAATACCAGCAGACGGCGGTCATTGCGAATGTCACCACGGCAGAACCGCATCGCCACACCGCTTACGAACGCTTTACCCCGCATGGCCCTCTGGCATTGTTGCCCTTGACGCAAGGGCGCTATTCGCTGGTGTGGACGCACGATGAAAAGGATGTTGCGGCTACGATGGCATTGGATGACGCAGCATTCTTGCGCAAACTCCAGGCGGAATTTGGCTATCGGCAAGGCGAATTTGTCAGGGTAGGGCAGCGCTCTGCTTACCCGTTGGTGTTGCAGAAATCGGTGTGTGAAGTGGCGGGGCGAGCGGTGTTGATTGGCAATGCCTCCCACGCGCTGCATCCGGTGGCGGGGCAGGGCTTGAATCTTGGGTTGCGCGATGTGGCAACCTTGGCAGATTTGCTGGCGGCGGCGGCGCAAACGGGTGCAGACCCCGGCAATGCGGTGTTGCTGAGTGCGTATGAGCAGCGGCGGCAGCCGGATTACGCGGCGGTCGTGCGCTATACCGATACGCTGGTGCGGGTGTTTTCTAACGATTTTGCACCGTTGGGTCATGCGCGTGCCGGGGGCTTGTTGGCGGTGGATCGGATACCGGCGTTGCGGCAGTGGATTACGCGTCAAAGCATGGGCTTGAATCATCAGCAAGCGCGGTTGTCGCGGGGTTTAGGGTTGCGGGTATGATGGATGCGGTAGTGGATGGCTTGGTTGAACGCGGCTGGGTGGTATTGCCAGATTTGCTGTCAGTGGCGCAGTGCCGTGAATTGCGTGAGCAAGCGCAGGCGAATCGGGCAGCGGGTGCGTTTCACGCGGCGGGGATTGGACGTGGGCAAGGCTTGAAGGTGAATGAGGCGATTCGCGGGGATGAGGTGTTGTGGTTGGAGCAGGCTGAGACGGGCGCATTGGCGGATTATCAAGGTTTCATCGAAAGCTTGCGGGTGAATTTGAATCAGGCGTTGTATTTGGGTTTGGCGGAATTTGAAGCGCATTTGGCAGTGTATCCGCCGGGCGCGTGTTATCAGCAACATCTGGATAATTTTCGGGGTACGTCAGCACGGATTATTAGCGCGGTGTTGTATTTGAACGAGGCATGGGCGGAAGCGGATGGCGGGCAATTGCGCTTGTATACCCGTGGTGACGCTAGGGAGGAATACGTGGATATATTTCCCCATGCTGGACAGTTGGTGTTATTCCGCAGTGATGTGTTTTGGCACGAAGTGCTCCCGGCGACGCGGGAGCGCTTTAGCTTGACGGGGTGGCTGCGTCGTCGTGGGGACGTTGTTTAATCGCTGAATTCATCCCATTTGAAGCGTTGTTCTGGCTTGGGTTGTGGTTTGACGATATAGCTGGCTCTAATAACCTGTGGTTGCACGACGCGAGCTTGGGGGCGTTTACCGTTACTGGCTAATTTGCCGTAGGCGTTGAGTACCCGGCGAGTGTATACAGCGGTTTCAGCGATGGGGACGTTCGCGCCGTAGCGGTCGACTCGGCCTTCCCCGGCGTTATAGGCGGCAATCGCGTGCGGGATGCTGCCGTTGTAACGGTTTAATAACCAACGCAAATAGCGCGTGCCACCGTCAATGTTTTCTGCCGGGTTAAAGCGGTCGTTCACTCCAAAGCGTTTCGCGGTAGCGGGGATCAGTTGCATTAAACCGCCTGCGCCTTTGTGAGATTGTGCATCATTGCGGAAGCAACTTTCGGCGGTGATTACCGCAGTGATCAGGGCAGGGTTGATGCGGTAGCGCATTGCGGAGTTGGTAATGGCTTCGTCGTAAATTTGGGCTTTCTGACGTAACACGTTCACATGCTGTTGGTCACATGATCCCGCAAGGCTACTGGTCGACACGCCCAGCAATATTATGCACACAACGAGGTGCGCGAAGAACTGTTCTAGTTTCATAGACAAATTGTACACACTACTGAAAAGACACGCCGAAGATCATAGCCTAGAATGGTGGTGGGGAACAGGGTTTGTGTGGGTTCTGAATAGTCGAGTACAGTATGCTCACCTTAATAGGAACAAAAAGCACGGTAAATTTGTATGAATATCCTTGACCTCGACCGCCGCCACGTCTGGCATCCTTTCACGCAAGCCCAAACCGCGCCTGACCCCATTCCGATTGCGTCCGCGCAGGGTATTCGTCTTTACGCCGAAGACGGGCGCGAATTCCTCGACCTGATTTCCTCTTGGTGGGTGAATATTCACGGACACGCTCACCCCACGATTGCCGCCGCGATTGCCCGCCAAGCGCACACGCTGGAACAGGTGATTTTCGCCGGATTCACGCACCAACCCGCCGCGCAATTGGCATACGAACTGGTGCAACGCTTGCCGGTTGGCCTTACTCGCGTGTTTTTCAGCGATGACGGCTCCACAGCGGTGGAGGTGGCGTTGAAAATGGCGCTGCAATACTGGCGCAATCACGGTGAAACCCAGCGTACCCGTTTTCTCGCCTTTGAAGGCGGCTATCATGGCGACACGGTGGGGGCGATGTCGGCGGGTAAAGGTTGCGGATTTTTTGACACTTACGGCAGCCTGTTGTTTGAAGTCGGTTTGTTGCCTTTTCCCGCAACGTGGGATGGCGATGCGGCGGTAGTCGCCAAAGAGCAAGCCGCTTTAACACAACTCGACACCTACCTTGCTGACCAGGGCGATACCCTCGCAGCCGTTATCATGGAGCCGTTGGTGCAAGGTTCCGCTGGGATGCGCATGTGCCGCCCCGAATTTTTGCAAGCCGTAGCTACCCGTTTGCGTAAAGCCGGTATCTTACTGATTTTTGACGAAGTAATGACGGGTTTTGGGCGCACGGGTGCGCTGTTCGCCTCCCTCAAAGCACAAGTGACACCGGATATTATTTGCCTGTCGAAAGGGCTGACAGCCGGGTTTTTGCCCATGTCGGTGACAGTAGCCAGCGAAGCCATTTACGCGGCATTTTTGGGGGAAAGCTTTGATCGAGCGTTGGTGCATGGGCATTCTTTCACCGCGAATCCCTTGGGTTGTGCGGCAGCGTTGGCATCCTTACAAGTGTTTGCCGATGAACAGACGCTGGCAAAATTGCCGCAAATCGAATGCTGGCAACGGCAAGGGCTGGCAACCTTGGCAGGGCATCCGTTGGTGCAACGCGTGCGGGTGATGGGAACGATTGCAGCGTTCGACGTGGTGACAGAGGATGCGGGTTATACCTCGGCGATTGGGACGCAACTCAAAGCGTTTTTCCATGAGCGCGGCTTATTATTGCGCCCGCTGGGGAATGTGGTGTATGTGTTGCCACCGTATTGTGTAACCGAAGCGGAGCTGAAACAGGCGTATGGTATTATTTTGGAAGGTTTAAACTTGCTATAAAATTTATATATTAATATTGTTTTTAATTAGTTTTTAACATTATTCATAATTAAATTGGATGATGTATTCATGACTTGCCGCTGTATTTCTAAATAAGATTGCGTTTATAATATTTTTGAATATTAATATTAACTCGATAAAGCGACGGGAGATTGTTTATGTCAATTATTTCTATCTATAGCCAATTCAATAATGATGGACTCATCGTTAAGAGAATGAGTATTGCCGTATCGTGTGTATTGTTATCAACCATATTAGGCGCTTGCAGCGGTAACAATGGTGGTTCTGAAGCGAGCGACGGTACCGGCACAACAACAGGCACCACCGGAACAGGCACCACCGGAACAGGCACCACCGGAACAGGCACCACCGGAACAGGCACCACCGGAACAGGCACCACCGGAACAGGCACCACCGGAACAGGCACCACCGGAACAGGTACCACCGGAACAGGCACCACCGGAACAGGCACCACCGGAACAGGCACCACCGGAACAGGCACCACCGGAACAGGTACCACCGGAACAGGCACCACCGGAACAGGCACCACCGGAACAGGCACCACCGGAACAGGCACCACCGGAACAGGCACCACCGGAACAGGCACCACCGGAACAGGCAACACCGGAACAGGCACCACCGGAACAGGTACCACAGGAACAGGCACGACAGGAACAGGCACGACAGGAACAGGCACGACAGGAACAGGCACCACCGGAACAGGCACCACCGGAACAGGTACCACAGGAACAGGCACAACAGGAACAGGCACAACAGGAACAGGCACAACAGGAACAGGCACAACAGGAACAGGCACAACAGGAACAGGCACAACAGGAACAGGCACAACAGGAACAGGCACAACAGGAACAGGCACCACCGGCTTTCCTTCTTCATTTGTTAAGTTGGACGTTGATGGCAGTGAATTACCAGCCGACGCCGATGTGTGGAGCTGTATTCTGGACACCAAAACTGGCTTGATCTGGGAAGTCAAAACCAATGATGGCGGTTTGCGTGATAAAGACTGGCGCTATCAATACAATGGCTCATCTGGTTTGATGCCCGTCGGGACTGAGTATCCTTGTACGGGTATTTATGCGTGCAATCCAATTTCATACATTGAAGCCTTAAATACTTATGGCGTTTGCGGTAAAACTGATTGGCATTTACCGACCGACGTTCAAATGAGTGGCGTAGGTGAACCGCATTCTGAACCACCGCATATTAATTTAGCGGCTTTCCCGAACTTCAATACCGATTTACCTTACTGCATTGCGAAATCAAACCCCGGTCATTATCAAGGCATTCATTTTGGTATGCAGATCCCTGAAGGGACTGAGTTGCTGGATGCTTTAAAAGTGAACATGTCAGATTACGATTTTCAGTGCCGGGTATTGGCGGTTAGCTATTAATAATTAACTAATAATAATTTTGATGAAAAATGTGTTGGAGTTAATGGTTTAATCCAGACTCCAACACTATTTCGTGAGAAAAATCTATCAGGCTGATAAATCAAATCCACTACCAGCTTATTCAATCTATTTAAAGTAATACGAAAGACTGTGCTATAAATAATGCGCGAGGTTAATTTCATTACTGATTAATAAGGATATTAGGTTTATGGATAATAAACAGTGCCAATCAATAACGCGCATGACTGGTTTACTGCTGGTCAGCCTGTCAGCGTTAGCAGGTTGCTCTTCTTTGGATAATATGCGCAATTTGAATAATAATACCACAAGTACCGCACTCAGTGCCGGTGACATTGCGGATTATGCCGCTAATCAAGAAGCCGTGTATCAAGCCCTATTGAGTTTAGCGGGTCTCCCCGGACAACCAGCAACAACCGATGAATGGGGTCAAGTCATTATGGCTGGCGTGCAGTATTCCAATCAGAAATGCGAAAACTATTTAGAAGCAGTGGATTGGGCGAAGCAAGGTCGGCAGCGTGATAGCAATTTGCTGGGTCAGGTTGGTACGTTCACTAACGGGGTCATGGGCATTACGGATGCCAGTGCTCGCGATTTAGCACTGACAGCCGCCGCCTTTGGCGCTACCAGTGTTGGTTTTAATACCTTGAATCAAGATCCGTTGGCGGGGTTAGAAGCTTCTGCCGTGCGCAGTGTTGTGCACACCGCGCAACAGCAATACGTTAAAGATTTGGATTTCAACCAATACACCAATCGCATTAGTGCTTTTAATGCGTTGCAAGGTTATATCCGCTTGTGTATGCCGGGGAATATCGCCGCTGAAGCCAATCAAGCAGTACGCAACACTCAAGTGCCTGAGTCAAGCAATAGCGACGTTATTAGCAGCGAGGCGTTGACGGTACCCGCCGTCCCTTTCACGTCACCGCAATAACCGATTAATAGGCTACAGACCGCTACGGTATTAACGGCTGTAGCGGTATTATTTAGCAAACACTTCGCGTTGTAACCCATTTAATTGCACGATCCGCGCATTCAGGTTGAGATTAATGCCGCGCCATAAAGAATCTTGCCCTTCGCGGGTTTCCAAATGCGGCATAATGGCTTCTTCAATCATGCGTGAATGTTCAATATCCAGCCCAATATGCCCGACGAACAATTCAAGCGCATCGTCATCCAAACCCGGTACGGTACGCAAACCCGTCAACAACAGGCGATAATACGGTGGAATCGGCCATTCACCGGCAATGCCTGCCACCCCGACGGCGGCCAGCCAGTCAGTGCCTTGGGTAAGGCGCATCATGGTGTCAATGTAACCTTGCTGTTCGGGCGTGATCGGCGGGTTGGCAATCTCTTCTGGGCTGCAATCCACTGCGCGTAGCAGCTTGCGGTAAACTTCCATGTGTGATTTTGACGGGTCGCCATTGCCGTATTCATCGTACAAAATATCCGCCAGCACTGCTTGAATGCGCTCATCGGGGGTCACACCCAGCGCATTTGCCTGATACAGGCGGGTGCGTAAAATATGCGGGTAATACAACAGCGCGAAGGTGCGGGCTTGTTGAAACGTCAGCGCTTGTGTCGAAAACTGTTGCAGGAACGGATGGCGCAGGAACGGGTGGTTATTGACCCGTTCTTTGAGTTCTTGCAGGAAAACAGGTGCGTTCATGTGCGAGTGCCTTCTAAAATGGGGGAGTTGCGTAACTGTAGCAGCAGTGTGCGGCAAAGCCGAATTTTCCATAAGTTTCTACTGATATACCACCGGAATGATCAAGAAATTGCTGATTTTTACCCGCGCACTCGCTATCGCCCTGTTTCATGATATGCATCAGGGGAGCATTACGCTGCGGGCGATGGGCTTGGTCTACACCACCTTGCTGTCCTTAGTGCCGTTGTTGGCGCTGAGTTTTTCAGTGCTCAAAGGTTTCGGGGTGCACAATCAGATGGAGCCGTTGTTGTTGGCGCTGTTAGAGCCAATGGGGGATAAAGCAGAGGAATTAACCCGTCAGGTATTGGGTTTCGTCGATAATTTGCAGGTGGGGGTGTTGGGTGTCGCGGGCTTGGCTATTTTGTTCTACACCGTGGTGTCGCTGATGCAAAAGGTGGAAGAGGCGTTTAATCACGTGTGGCGGGTGAAACGTCAACGCTCGATATTGCTGCAATTTCGGGATTACCTGAGTGTGGTGCTGGTGGGGCCGGTATTGATCTTTTCGGCGTTAGGGCTATGGACGGCGTTGGCGAATTCCGCGTGGTTGCATTCGTCGGCGGTGTTGGAAACGGGCTTGGCGGTATTGGTGCAATTGAGTCCCACTTTGCTGATTGTATTGGCGTTTACTTTTATTTACCTGTTTATGCCGAATACGCGGGTCAAGCCCTTGGCAGCATTTGGCGGCGCATTAATTGCTGGCATCGTGTGGCAAGTGGCAGGGTGGTTGTTTGCGGCGTTTGTGGTGAGTTCGGGGCAGCAAACCGCGATTTATTCGATTTTTGCCAGCTTGTTTTTATTCATGTTATGGTTATATGTGGGCTGGATTATTGTGCTGACTGGGGCACGATTGGCGTATTATTTTCAGCACCCGGATGCGGTGTATTTGCCCCAGCAACCCACTGAAACCAGTGCGCAAACCCGCGAATTATTGGCCGCAGCGGTATTGCGCGAAGTCGGGCAACGCTTCATCAGCAAGCAAGCACCGCCGTCATTGGATGCGCTGAGCCATGCGATTCCGGTATCCCGTTTGCTGTTGGAAGAATCGTTGGACGATTTGGTCAATTACGGCATTCTCAGCCGCGATGACGATGACCCGACGCATTATTTGTTACGCATCAGCCCGGAAACGCTCACGGTGGCGGATATTCGCCGCTATTTTTGGCAAGGGAGCAAGCAGCAACAACGGCAAGCCGCCCAAATTCAGCAGCAGACAGGGTTTAGTGCATCTCTTTATACACAAATCAGTCCTCCCCCAACTCACTAGCCATCTGAATCCCATAAATACAGTCCAGCACCCTTGAGTAGCCAAGCCAGATACTTTTAGCCCCCGGTTCGCCATCGCATTTTCTGCCCAAAAAGCCCCCCAGTTCTGCCAGATTGCGGATCACTTGATTGAGGGTGGGTATGCCATCGGGTAGTGCTTTTTTGCCGAGCCGGAAAGATACTTTCCATTCCAGCGGGTCAAACACCAGATCAGCCGGAAGTTCTGGGCAGGTACGCCCCAACCGCATCAGAAACATAATCCGCCAGGCCACCATGATGTAGAGCGCGAGGGCTTTTTCGATGCGCTCTTTAGTGTCCAGTTGCAGTTTTTCGACGCGACAGCCGACTTTCAGGACATCAAAAAACATCTCGATTTCCCAACGCGCCCGATACCAGTCGATGAGTTCACAGGCGGCATCGGCGGTCTCTACACAACGGTTGGTGACTAAACGCCAAATGAGGGACGATTTTCCGGCGGGTGGGTTGATTTCTTTGGCTTGAACCAAGGTCAATAGCATTGGATGCTTACTTTTGGGACGCAGGGTATAACGTAACACCTTGATTTCTTGTACCACTTTGCGAGGCTTTTCACCCTGCTTGCGCGGTTTGGTAAAGGTGATACGAGTCAACGCCTGTTGTTGATCAATGGCATCCCACAGTTTGAGGTCATCCCCCAAGGCGCGGTTATGTTGCGCCCGTATCAGCAGGTCAGCCGGGTAATCCAAGGCTTGCGCCCGTTTGAGTAAGTCATAAAAGTCGCTTTCACGGTCGCCCGTATAGATGAGGCGGTGTTCAGGGCAGCGTGCCGCCAGTTCGGCTACCCGTTCATACCCTTCAATCCAGCGACGGCTTTCTTTGATGCCGGGGTTGGCAAGATCCGCCGCTTTGCTCAAGCCCCGTGACCACATCCACGTATCGGTGATCCCCAATGGCAGACGGTCTGGGGTGATACACAAGGTCGGATGCAGGTACATCCCGCGTTGCTTATCGTAGGATAAACGCCCCAAACCCTCGGTTTCCTGCCCATTGAAATCCAGTTCGGTGGTGTCTTGAATACACAGGATAATCCGCGAATCTTGCTGACGGATTCGACACTCGGTCGCTTCAAAGTGGGATGCCATCAAAGCATCATGGCTCACCGCTTCATTCCAGAAGAAACGGTACGTCGCCAAGGTGCTTGACCAACTTTGACAAGCTTTCGGGATGCTCGATTGGGGGGCTTTTAGCATGGCGTTGAGGATATGGGCAGCGCGTGTTTCGAGACGCTTGTCTCCCAAATCAAGATCGGTGAGTTCGGTAGATGACCAGTTCATGGGTGAAAATTGCTTATCCTACATCAGCTTAGGGACTTGTGTATAAGGAGATGGCTTGAACCAACGCAACGCCGACTTCATTAGCGCGAATCAACGATAACTCGGTATTATTTTTAGCAGTGCCAACCTCGTCAGTATGTCCGCGAATTAATAATTTGATGTCGGGGTTCGCATGCAACAATGCCACCACTTGCTGAATCTGCGTGCTGGATTGGTTATTCGGTTTGCTCGAACCCGAATCAAATTTAATTTCGTCAAAAATAATCGGCTTATTAAGTTCTCGCTGAATAATGGCATCGCGAAACGCCAGCCCTGCATTGGCACTCGCGGAACCAACCGGCCCTGCTTCTAATGTGGCTGCTGTGGGTGTGGTAACAGCAGGCGTTGCCGATATATCAGGCACGGAGACTGGTGTGTTTTGAAGCGGTGCTGGCGCGGTTTTAGCGCTTAGCGTTGCGCTACCACCGTCAGTTTTTTTGGCATCCGGCGCTACGTTTGCGTCATTAACTTCCGCTGTTGCTGTTGCCACAGGTGTTTGTGGTGCTGCCAGCATGACCACTTGCGGCGTTGAAGTATTAGCCGCCATCAAAGCCGCTTCATCACTGTCGCCATGATTCAAAAACCAATAAAGCAAGCCAAACAATAGGATAACCACACCGGCAATCACGTATTCTTGCAGCGGTGTCAGGTCATCATTATCTGCGGTACTGTCCAACATATTCACCTTCCCTGTTGACTGTTCTGAAATGTGTTACGCTAATTCTAGTCAACTTTTTCAGATAGACAGATTTTTTAACGCAATTTAATCAGCAACAGACACTTATTAAAGAAATTTTTAGTGAATTAGCTTTATTGAATTTATTTTATAAATCATTAAAATAAATAAATTTTTTCGATAACAAAAAAATGGGCAGTCCATAGACTGCCCGAAGCGAGGTGAAATATGACTCAAATTAAGACCAGCGAAAAAATCAAACCAACTTAAAAACCGCCCCAATTACCCGCAGCAGGTGCGGCTGGTGCTGGTGCATTGCCTTGAAAACCGCCCATGCGATTGCCTTTGCGTTCGCCGCGTTGCTGTTCCATTTCTTGGAATTTAGCCGCTTGTTCCGGTGTCAACAGTGCCTGAATGCGCTGGTTGGTTTCATCGCGCAATGCCTGCATTCTGGCTTGCTGCTCTTGCATAATGCTATCCACTTGCGCCGCTTGGGTGTCGCTCAGACCGAGGAATGTTTTCATGCGATCCATGCCTTTGCCGCCGCCAAAACCGTAGTCAGCCATCGCAACAGACGTGCCTAACAAGGCAGCCAAAGACGTGATGATTAATGCTTTTTTCATGAGTAGTGTTTCCTATTTTGTTAATGGTATTGAGTTATTTAGAAAGTGTTGCTTTCAAGACGCTTTTTGACCGCTTCCAAGCGCTCTTGTTGGCGTTTTTGACGTTCCTCTTGCATTTGCTTGAACGTTGTTGCCTGTTCTGGGGTCAGAATTGCCGCTATCTTGGTTTCGTTTTCGGTTTGCAGTGCCTGCATTTGCGCTTGCATTTGGGTGCGCAGGGCTTCCATTTTGGCACGTTGCTCTTGCTTGATGGTATCAAACTGGGCTTTTTGAGCGTCATCCAACTTCAGCTTTTCAGTGAGCATTTCGCCCATCATCGCGCCGCGCCCGCCGAAGCCGCCATGCCCGCCTTTGCCACCACAAGCGCCTTTACCGCCGCCGAAACCGTGATCCGCAAATGCCACGGAAACGCCCAGTGCGCCAATCAATGCTGCTGCCATTAATACTTTTTTCATGTTATGTCCCTTTTGTGTGACTTGGTTGATGAGGAACATAGTACGGGTGAATTGCGCATCAAATTTGCTGCAATTGTGCAAACAATGCGGAAGTCACACGGCGAGATCACACCTCGAACTTGTAGCCCACCGAGTAGACCGAGTGGATGAGTTCGTGATCCGGCAATATTTCTGACAGTTTTTTACGTAACTTTTTGATATGGCTGTCAATCGTGCGATCAGACACAATGCGATTATCGGTGTACACCTTATTCATTAGTTGATCACGCCCGAAGATTCTGCCCGGTTGTTGTTGCAAGGTTGCCAGCAATTCAAATTCCACCAACGTTAGGGTGATTTCCTGTTGCCCAGCCATGACCAATAAACGGTCGCGATCCAATGCCAGCAAAGCCGTCTTAGGGCTGGAATGGATAGCCATGCTAGGGGTATCGCTGGGCATAATCTGCCAGCGTCGTAGCACCGCTTTGACCCGTGCCACCACTTCACGCGGGCTAAACGGCTTGCAAATATAGTCATCGGCACCGAGTTCTAAGCCCAATAAGCGGTCAATTTCCTCGACCCGCGCCGTTAGCATAATGATCGGCAGCAGCGAAAACTGGCGAATTTCCTTACACACTTCCAAGCCATCTTTGCCGGGTAGCATGAGATCCAACAAAATGAGGCTGGGCGGCGTTTGGCGTACCCAATCCCCCACTCCCACCCCACTATTAAGCCAATGGGTGCGATAATTGGCGTTTTGCAGGTATTTTTGCAGCAAATCGGCAATTTTGGGTTCATCTTCGACAATCAGAATCTGTTCCATCGGTTCCATGCCTTTATCCATTAGCGATGCAGCGGTAAGTGAACACGAATTTGCAGCCCACCCAGTGTTGCATGAGCGGCGCTAATCGTGCCACCGTGCGCTTCAACGATATTACGGCAAATGCTCAAGCCCAAACCAGCGCCGCCCGTCGCACGGTTGCGCGAACTTTCCACACGGAATAAACGTTCAAACAATTGGGGCAGCGCTTCGTTTGGCACACCCGGCGCAGAATCTTCAAACAAAATATCCATCCATTCTGCCTGCAACTGGCTGCTGATGTGTAATTGCCCCGGCTTATCGGTATAGCGCAGGCTATTTTCCAACAAATTTTTGAACAATTGTTGCAAACGTTGCGGATCGCCTTGCACCAGTACGGCTTGCTGCGCCAAACCTTGGGTTTGCACCTGTAGCCCCTGTTCTTGCAAAACGGTATGGTGCAAAGTCAGGGTTTCACGCAATAACGCAACAATATCAAGCGTTTCCTTGTGATAACTGAGCGCCCCGCTGTCTGACATCGAAAGGTCATAAAGGTCACTGACCAAGCGCTGTAAATGGCTCACTTCCTGATGCAACGAAGCCAGGGTAGCGGTATCCGGCTGATTAATGCCATCTTGCAGCGCTTCAATTTCGCCGCGCAAAATCGCCAGCGGGGTACGCAATTCATGCGCAATATCGGCAATCCACTGCTTGCGCGAGGTCTCATTTTGCTGCAAACGTTCCGCTAATTGGTTGAAATCGCGGGTCAGCAAGCCCAGCTCATCACGCCCTTGCGGTGTCATGCGCAAACTGTAATTGCCGTCAGTGAGTTGGCGCGTCCCCTTACGCAAAGCTTGAATCGGCTTGCCCAAATGCCGCGCCAATAAAAACGATAGCAGCCCCGCCATGGGCAGTGCGAGTAGCAACACCACCAGCCACACCGTGCGTTGCAAACGCTCCGCAAAGTCCACGTCCACTTTTTCGGTCAGACTTTGGCGGCGGTGCATTCCCAAATAGCCAATGGTTTTACCCGCTGACTTTAGCTCCAGCAAATTGTCTGGCATACCCAAGCGGCTGCTGCCTTTCACCACGGCGCGTTTGGCATCCAATAACACAATGCGCCCGACAAAGCGCTCCATGCGTTGCGCAATGTGCACCCGTGGCGGAGGCATTCTGCCTGATTCATGGTCACGTTCACGCAGGAGAGGGGGGGGCGGTTCAGCACCAAACTTGTCGCCATTCACCGGAAAAAAGCTGCTGCGTACCGCTGATAGGAGGATGGATGTCCAGAGTTGGGGATTTTGTTCAAGTTCTTCCCAACTGCCACGGGCTTCGTAGACGTCCACTAAACGGCTTTCCAATTGCGTTAGCGAACGATTTTCCTGTTCATTGAGATAATCCAGAAAGCTGCGATTGAGCCGGTATTGCAAAATGCCACCCAACCCGCCCGCAATCAGCAGGCAGGCAAGGAAGATAGCCATAAACAGTTTGGTGCGAATACTTAATATCATGATGCAAATAGAGACAACGGCAACTCAAGAATAGTTGCAAGTCTAGCACCATACGTATCAGCGCTGGTTATTATTGGTATTTAATTTCCAGCCAAATATGGCCTTTGCTGCCCGATTTTTTAACTTGCACCACTTCAATTTCACGACCGGGGGCTACGTTGCCAAGCGACTTGCTTAACTTGCCGCCTTCGCTACGCTTGCCGGGGGGATTTTCACGCACAGTAGCGCCCCACGTTAATGCATACTTAGCGCCACTGACGGGCAATTCCGCGCCAATTTTCAAACCTTGCTCCGACCACTTGCCATTAGCAAATTGTCCGGCATAAATCCAACCCGTAGCAGCGGGTGGCTCAATTATTTTTTCTGATACTTCAACGGGAGCAGCAGGGGTATTTTCTGGCATTTCCGGGGGTGTTTCCGTGAGTGCGGCTAACGCTGGAACCGTGACAGCCGTTGTCTCTGGTTCCGCTTGATCAGCAGCAATGGCAACAGTTGGACTGCTTGCAGGAATAGCGGGGGTGAGTTCAGGTTCAGGCTCTAAAGCCGCTGCAATTGCTTGCGGCTCTGGAACCTTGTCTACGCGTGGCGCTTCAATGGTTTGGGTAACGGTATTACTGGCGTTGCTGGCAACAATGCTTTGCGAAAACAGAAAAGCCATGCCCGCCATCAACAACGTAGTACCAATCACCAAGCCGATCAATTCACGTTTCATTTGTTCGCGGCGACCATTTTTCACCGCGTATACTGCTGTTGCCATTCCAAGCCCATCCATGATTTGATTAATCTGTACAAAAAATAGGATAGCAAATTCTTATTTAATTATCAGCAACAAAAAAATATTTATTCCATCAAAGATATTCATGCTTGCAAAGATTGCCTGCGTTACACAAAATCTCATAACTGATCGTCCCAGCGGCTTGCGCAACCCGGTCGACAGACAGGTGTTTGCCCCACAATTCCACCTGATCACCCACCCGCGCTTCAATGGCGGTGAGGTCGATTACGATCATATCCATCGACACGCGCCCTAGCAGACGGGTTTGCTTGCCATTGATCCAAACTGGCGTACCCGTTGGCGCATGGCGTGGGTAGCCGTCGGCATAACCAATCGCCACTACACCAGTACGGGTGTCTTCTGGGCATACCCAACTTGCCCCGTAGCCAATGCTTTCGCCTTGCGGAATGGTGTGAATCGAAATCAGCGGTGCAACCAAGCTCATCACCGGCTGCAACCCGTCACGCTTAGCATCGCCATTCACAAACGGGGAAGAGCCATACAACATAATGCCGGGGCGTACCCAATTCACATGGGTTTGCGGCCAGCCTAGAATACTGGCGGAATTGCCAATGCTACGCGGTGCCTGCAATCCAGCGGTGTATTTGGCAAAGCGTTCCAGTTGTTGCGGAGTTTTGTCGCTATCCAAGTCGTCGGCACACGCCATGTGTGTCATCAACCACGGGTTGGGCTTGACGTTCGGGTGCTTCTGCAAGCGCTCAAATAAGTGCGGCGCTTGCTCTACTGGAAAGCCCAGACGGTGCATTCCGGTATCCAGTTTCAGCGCGACATCCACTTTGACCGAGGCGGGCGCATTATCGAGCAATTCCAGTTGGGAAAGATCGTGCAGCACCACGCGAAAACGGTGTTCGGCGGCAGTTTTCATGCCTTGCAAATGATTGAAACCTTGCAACACCAAAATCGGGTGGATAAAGCGGGCTTGGCGCAATTCGGTCGCTTCCGACAAACATGAGACCGCGAAACCGTTAGCATTGCTGAGGGTTTCGGCAGCTTTGAGCATATTGTGTCCGTAAGCATTGGCCTTAATCACCGCCATTGCCAAACTATTCGGCGCGACTTCGCGGCAGCGTGCAAGGTTATGCCGCAGTGCAGCAGTATCAATAATGGCGCGTGCAGATCGTTTCATGCAGGCAGTGTAGCGGTTTGTAACAATTATTCAAATCCTGGGGTATAAATGTCAGGGGTATAATTCTCAAAACGGGTGTATTTACCGAGGAAGGTTAAACGCAGACTGCCAATCGGCCCATTACGCTGCTTGGCAATGATGATTTCTGCTGTGCCTTTGTCGGGGGATTCGGGGTTGTAGACTTCATCGCGATAGATAAAGATGATTAAGTCAGCATCTTGTTCAATCGCGCCCGAATTGTGGCTCACAATCCCATCCGCCAACCAACAGGCATTACCCGGAACAGTTAAATCAAAGACTTCAGCTTCACCCGCTGGTTCAACTGCGACCACTCTATCCCAAAATAAACCGTCACTCACCAATGTGCGCAAGGCATCATCATTCAAAATCTCAGCATAACTACTCAAAGTATCGCGTGACGGGGCAAAGTTAAAATGCGCATTGCCACCATAAGCCGTGCCACGCAAACTTGCCATGCGGCGATGCGTAATCCCTTGTTGCTGCATCTGCGCACGAACATAGTCAAACACGCTTTCTGGCAAGGTATCCACATTGGTATTATCAACGGTACTGTTCAGCAAGCACATGAGTTCGTCGCTATTATCCGCACGTGACCCAAATGCCCCAATCTCACGCATAAAGAGGCGTTGCTGGGTTACACCAGAAACATCGGCAGTAAACCAACCCTCTATACTTTCCGCAGTAGTGATATGTTTGATACGTGCCACAATCCCGAAACGTAGCAACAAAGCCGCAACATCCCGAATCAGCAGTTCACTGGCAGTGGCAAAATAAATGCGGCATTTAGTTTTCCCCACATGAATACTGCCATCGGTCGCCCACAAATGACGCAGAAATAGTGCCAATTGCGCATTAGGTAATTGAAACACACCCGCTGGCAAATATTTTTCACGCGAACGTTGCCCGAATATACCCAAGTCTTTTAGCCACTTGCCTACCCCTTGCGGATGCCAACGGTTGCCATTTCCGCTAATCACAAGCTGATGCCAATTACCTTTGCCGGGATAACGAGTCACGGTAGAACCCAGTGCTTCGGCAGCTTGTGTGACGGCTTGGCTGTTTGCTTCACAGGCGGTGGTATAGCGTAAGGGTTGGTGTTTAATGTAGCTACCATCACCCACCAAATGCGCCAGTAAAATAATTTCATGCTCAGGCCATGGCTGCGGCTGTGCTGGTTCTGGTAAATGATGTGCCAATGCAATACGGTCGCCGGGTTGCAATTCTCCAGCATATTGCCAATCCCACAAGGCGCGTAAACGGTGCTCTTTGGAACAACAAATCGTTCGCCCACTGGCAAAGCTAACACGCACGGTTTCTTTCTTACCAACTGACCACACTAAATCCGTAACGGCAGTTTCCAATTGTCCAGCAGCATTCACCGACACAACGCTAGGCGTTTGCCCAACCAAATCACGGATAGGTACGCGCCGCCCATCTGCCAACATAACTAAGGTATCGCCGGTAACGCATTCACGTAAATCCGACATCACTGGGCGCTTATTGGGGCGTTGTTCCAAGCTGCGATTAAGCTGTGACAGGGCAATCACGGGAACCGCGAGTTCTTTTGCCAACGACTTCAAACCGCGTGAGATTTCGGAAATTTCCGCAGTGCGGTTGTCGGTGCTCGTGCCAGTTTGCATCAATTGCAAGTAGTCCAACACAATCAAGCCGAGTTGCCCGTGTTCACGCATTAAGCGGCGGGCGCGGGCGCGAACTTCGGTCGGGGAAAGCGCAGGGCTGTCGTCGATGAACATGGGAACATCGGCAAAAATTTTCACCGCCGTGGCAATGCGCGGCCAATCTTCATCGGTGAGTTTGCCCGTCCGAATGCGGTGTTGATCTACCCGTCCCATCGAAGACAGCAAACGCAAAGTGAGCTGTTCGGCGGGCATCTCCATGCTGAATACAGCGGTCGGGAGTTTTTTGTGCGCAGCGGCATATTCGGCGATATTCATCGAAAAAGTAGTGTTATGCACCAACACATCATCAGCAACAAAATTGTGCGTATCCGGTACGCTCAAATCATAGACTTGCTGTTCACCCAAATAATCAATGGATTCAATTTCATCCCAATAAAGATCACTGTGCGCAAGCGTAGCAAGTGTCTCGGACGATAATGCGGCTGCCATTTCTGCCAATAACTCACGACCTATGCCGCGCTTACCCACATGGAAATTATGTCCGGGTTTACGCCCCATGCGATGAGCTAACTCTGCCCAAGTCAAATCGCTTTTGCAGTCTGCAACAATTGCCCATGTTTCACTTGGTAACGTATCTAAAATGACTTTGGGTGTTTTTTCTTGGCTGACCGTCAAGGCTTTTTGCACGGCTTCTTCTTTACCGTACACGCCAATTTCTTCTAAAAATTGGCGAACGTGTTGCTGATGTGTAATACGCAATTCATAGGCGGCACGATATTCACCCTGATACCGTATTTGCCGATGGCGTAATTTCGCAAGAATGCCAAAACGTACCAATAAATGCTGCATATCCCGCGCTAATGCATAGCTAACCGTGCTATAGGAAATACCCGCTTGAACACCGTTTTGGACGTAAACACTGCCATCACACGCAAACGCCCGATTCAAAAAAACCGCCATCAGCGCACGCGGCAATTCATATACAGGCGCCGGTATACGCTTTTCATAAGCATTTTTGCCCATCAAACCCAACGTTTGTAACCATTCCGTCACCGGATTTGGCGCAGAACGGGTAGTGGCAGCACTGCCATGTGGCATCAATGCAGAGGGTTCTAGCTGAAGTTGCCGACACAAAATACCGAACATATCCCCAGCAGGAACTGCTTTACCTACTGACCAATAATGTACCGTTGCCACGGCAACGCCTAATTGTCGCGCCAATGCATTCAAACTTAAGGAAAGTTCTTGCAAGCGGTGTTTAAAACGCGCAGCAAAATCTTGCCTTGCTTCGTGCTGAAATACGGTATCGGTTGCGACACGGATACTGGGGGTGCGTTGCCCCTTGCTGTCTTCCAAGCGCCATTGCACACCCGGAAAATCGTCGAGTGCGGCAATAAAATCTTGGCGAATTCGAGGGTTAATATTGGTGAATTGCGGGCAACTTTGCGTCAAGCCACCATCAGTTAAAAAATAAGCAATGAGTTTGGTGCGCTGTTCTGACAGCGTGCCTTTGCCAAAAAACGGTAAAATACGTGGCACAGCAATGCGTTTACCGACCTGAATATCCGCTAATGGCTTCCAACCTTCAATCGTGAGAAAAGGATGCGTCAGCGTGGTGGTGATTTCACGCCCAAGCGCCGTGCGTACCCGGAAAACGGGTTTGATACCATCATCAACATATTGCGACGGTTGCGCGACTTGCAAACGCATCTGTGCGTTTAGCGTAGCCAACGAACCTTGTTGTCGGGCAATCAAATCGTCAATAACTTCCAAACGCCCCGTGAGCGGATTCAATACGCGGCTGCCAGTAACAATGCATTTTCCCATGGATGGTCTCCCAGCCACGATGATCAAATCTCCTTTCTGCAAGCCTGAGGTCATTTCATCCAATTGGCTGTAGCCGGTGGAAACGCCGGTAATATTGGTGTCGAGTTTGCTTAATTCTTCGATGTGCGCCAAAGTAACTTTAAGTAGACTTTTCAGCGGTTTGAATACTTGGCCTTGCCGTGTGCCTTGCTCTGCGATCTTGAAAACCTTTTGTTCGGCTTCATCCAGCAATTCTTTGCTGGGGCGACCTTGGGCAGTGAAGGCGGAATCGGCAATGCCGGTCCCCACGCTAATCAATTGGCGCAGCACCGACTTTTCACGCACGATGTCAGCATACGCACGGATATTGGCAGCGCTGGGTGTGTCTTTCGCCATCGTCGCCAAATAAGCAAAGCCACCGGCATTTTCCAGTTCATTACGCTGCTTGAGCCATTCCGACACCGTGACCAAATCCAGCGGTTTGCTGTCTTCGACCAAATCGGCGATAGCGCGGAAAATCAGGCGATGGTCTTGCCTATAGAAATCGCTTTCGATTATTTTATCCGCAATGGTATCCCACGCGGTACTGTCGTTAGCTAAGCCACTCAACAACAAGCCGCCCAGAACAGATTGTTCGGCTTCGATGGAGTGGGGGGGGATTTTGAGGGATTCGTATGAGTCTGCCATGGGTGCAGTTTAACGAAAATTAGCGGTAAACGTTAGGGATAGAACAGTGGGAAAACTGTGGATAAATAAAAATACCCCGCCACACGATCAAGCATGGCGGGGCATTTTTCACAAGATATTGTTAAATCAGAAATTATTCTGCTTCAACGACAACCTTGATGGTGGTATCGACTTCGGCGTGCAAATGTACGCCGATTTCAAATTCACCCAAATGGCGGATAGCGCCATCCGGCATACGGATTTCACGGCGTTCGATTTCGATACCAGCAGCTTGAATCGCTTCCGCGATTTCAATATTGGATACCGAACCGAACAATTTGCCTTCGTTACCCGCTTTGCCTTTGATGGTCAACACCATCTCAGCCAGTTGGTCACGACGCGCTTGTGCGGCTGCCAGAATCGCTTCGGCTTCGGCTTCTAATTCAGCGCGACGGACTTCAAAAGCAGCTAAATTGGCTTTAGTTGCCATTTGCGCCTTGCCTTGTGGAACAAGGAAGTTGCGGGCATAACCAGGGCGCACTGACACAACATTGCCGAGCGTGCCAAGGTTTTCCACTTTTTTCAAAAGAATAACTTGCATCGTACTCACCTTTTACTTGTGCTGATCAGTGTATGCCAGCAACGCGAGGAAACGCGCCCGCTTGATAGCGGTTGCCAGTTGACGCTGATAAATCGCTTTAGTACCTGTAATGCGGCTGGGTACGATTTTGCCGGTTTCGGTGATAAAGCTCTTCAGGATTTCGAGATCTTTGTAATCAATCTCGGTGATCTTTTCAGCCGTGAAACGGCAGTATTTTTTGCGGCGGAATTGACGTGACATATATTAGCTCCAGATCAACCGTAATTATTCGTCATCGGATGATGAGTAATCATCATCTGACACAGGCTCTTCACGCATACGTCTAGCAGGCTTGCCTTCCGCGTCTTTTCTCAACGGGGATGGCTCAGTGACAGCCTTATCCATGCGCATGGTGACATTACGGATAACCGCGTCGTTGAAGCGGAAAATGCTTTCCAGTTCAGCCAGTGTTTCCGCGCCGCATTCGATATTCATCAGCACATAGTGTGCTTTATGCAGCTTATTGATCGGGTAAGCCAATTGGCGACGGCCCCAATCTTCCAAACGGTGGATTGCGCCACCGCTTTCTTGCACCATACTACGGTAGCGTTCTACCATCGCAGGTACTTGTTCACTCTGATCCGGGTGGACCAGAAAGACAATTTCATAATGTCTCATGACAGTTTCCTTTCGGGTTAAAAGCCTCCCATGAATGGTGAGGCAAGGATCTTGGGCAGATGCCCATAGAAAAGCGCGGAATTATGGGTGACTCCGCCCCGTTTGTCAATTCCGATTGCACCCGATTTCCTTGTTGATACTAGGTGAGACGACATACCCGTCGCCAATGTCCTACACTATTTACAGCGGTCGATTACCACACCAACATTTTATGAATGAGGGCTAATGAACAAGTACACAGGAACAGCGGCGTGAAACACCCTTTATTGGCGCAGTATCCGCTGGCATTACCGGGCTATCAGCAAATCGAGACGTTGCATGAAAGCGACAATGCCATCATTCTGTTGGCGCGAAAGACCGACGGCGCAGCGGTGGTGATTAAACGTTTCAAATTTGATGCCAGTCACTTGGCACAAGATTTAATTGACGAATTCATTTTGGAAAGCAAAGCCTTGGCACTGCTTGCGCACCCTGGGCTGGTGCAGCCGCTGGATGCGGGCATCAGCTCTGGCACCTTGTACATGATTATGGAATATGTGCCCGGCACTACTTTGCGGCGGCACTTAGCGGCATCGGGCAACCCCTCATCAGCGCAAGCGTTGCAATGGTTTGAAGAAATTGCGCTTGCGCTGGGCGTGATTCACGGCATCGGGCTGCTGCATCAAGACCTTAAAACCTCCAATATTATTGTGCGCCACGACCAATCATTGGCCTTGCTGGATTTTGGTTTAGAAACCCGTTTGTTGGTCGCCAGTGGCTTTTTGCGTGAAGATGAAATTTACTGTACGCCCTACTATATTAGCCCCGAGCGCATTATTGGCGACCCACCGGATGAACGTACCGATTTGTACGCCTTGGGGGTGATACTTTATGAATTGCTAGTGGGTCGCAAGCCCTACGAATCGACCACATTAGCGGAACTATTGAAAAAACATGCACTTGCCCCCATACCATCCTTACCGGATAACTTGTCTGCTTACCAACCGTTAATTAACGGCTTATTGGCGAAGTTCCCTGAAAACAGGCTACAGTCAGTCGAAACAGCCGTACAACTTTTGCATGAAATATCGCAACGGCGTAACACGGGAAGTTCTTTAACGTGAAGCGCTACCCATCCGCTCTAACATCAGCTAAAATGATAGCGTTATAAAAAATACAAGAAAGTGAGCTATGGTACGTTTCCTTCTGTTGTTTCTATTGGTGCAAGGCGTTTTGTTTGGGGTAGAAATGCTTCAACCCGTGCAAACCGCTGTTATCCTGCCGTGGACGAGCGTGTTAGCTGACGTGAGCGGTTGGTTAATGACCGCGTTCGACCCCAATGTAGCTACCGCCGGTAAAGTCGTGCGCAGCACGGTGAATGGCTTTGCGGTATCGATTGAGCCGGGGTGCAATGGGGTTGAGGCGATGATTGTATTGCTGGCAGCAATTATGGCATTCCCTGCCCCCTTCTTGTACAAACTGACGGGGTTATTGTGGGGCTTCATTGCCATTCAAGGCATGAATCTGTTGCGAATCATTAGTTTATTTTACCTTGGACAATGGAGTCAGGCACTGTTTGATTGGGCGCATCTGTACATTTGGCAAGCCCTGATTATGCTGGATGCCCTTATCGTCTTTTTGGTGTGGATTCGTTATTTGCCGGGGCAGCAGCGCCAAACACAATCAGCCGAGGCAGTGGCATGACACACAAGCCCCTGCACCGCTTTATGTTGGGCGTACTGATTTTTTTTCCACTCACGTTTTTCCTGTGGTATGCCAGTGCCACCTACCACCTTGCCCCTATCACGTTGATAACCGGCAAACTCGTGAGCATCGTTGTGCCTGAAGCGCTCATGTGGCTACGTTTAGACGGGCACATGCTGGTGTTAGCCTCTAACTTTGGACACGATAGCACTGGGATGATCGTCTCGCCCCCCGTCGGTGATGACGTCTTGGGGTTCCAGCTTAACCCGCTGATTTACAGCTACAGTTTGCCGCTGTTGATGGCATTAATACTCGCCACCCCAAGCCCGCACAAATGGTCGAATTTATTGTGGGGTATCCTTTTGATCCTACCCACTGAAATCTTCAGCATGACATTCAGCGTATTGAAAACACTGACTTTTGACGTTGGGGCAGCATTTCAAACACAACAGAGCATTTCACCCACTGAAGCGGATTTTATTGCGCTGGGCTACCAAGTCGGAACCTTGCTACTGCCGATGATTGCACCATTAATTATTTGGGTTGCACTCAATCGGGACTTTTTGCTTCAGCTTGCACCACAATGGGAACAAGCCTTCGCCCGTTAACCACGCCATTTGTCGGAAAAAATCACAAATATTGGATTTATAAGGGAATACCCCAGTGTTCCCGACCACTCACGCGCTTGAGGATCGTTATAAAATAGCGTTTACTCCGCAACCGATGAACACTCACTAACAAAACGGATGATAACCATGGAACGCTCACTTAAAAACTTATACGTCGCCATCACAATTATGGCACTGATGATATTGTTGAATGTCATTCTCACAGTGAACGGTTTATCGCCATTCGCACTGTAATTAGATTCTTCACATCGTGAAATCATTTCACTTTATCGGCTTATGAATGCTTCTTCATGAGGCTATGTAGTTTAATGTTATTGTATCCATTGGCTCATAAATAAAAACAATAGTTCAAATTAATGCAAACCTATGGATTTAGACTAGAATAACTGAACTTATAACCCCAACGAAAAAGGATTGACTTATGGGAGGCGATCCTGGAGAAGATTATATGGCTACTGTATTACCCAATTATCCGCACACCACAACCGGCAAATTATCAACAGGTCTGGCTGGTATCGTGGGATTGCTTGGTATGACACTGTTTTCGCCGAGTGCATTCGCTGTTTCCTGTGATTTCAGAAATGGTGACGTATTCAAGGAAATTTGTGGTTACATCGCAGCGGGTGATGTGCAAATCGGCGGGCAACTAAAGCTGCATGTCGCAAGCACAACGTCTGATTTCAGCGTACACATGCGGCGGGCGGGCAACCAAAATTCCAGCTTACAAAGTGTTAGCTTAAGTGGGGCAGGCAATCACAATCCCGCGCCTAATAGCTATAACGGCCTCAACTGGGGGTCTGCTTTCTCAGTGAACATCCCCGCTAACTGGACTAGCGGCATTTACGAGGTTAGCCTCAATAATGGCAAAGGCGATTACTCCGAATTCGTGGCGATCAAATCAGCGCAGCCGGGTAGTCATTCTAAAGTTTTAATTCTCGACAGCTTACCCACGAAAGTTGCTTACTCACCCATTGGCGGTAAGTCAATGTACGGCTTTAACTCAACGAATGGTGCATCACCTGAAGTTTCCACCGAACGCCCAACAGGTCGTGGCCAGTGGGCAGAGCACCGTGAATTTGTCAGTTGGCTCGATCAGCAAGGCATTGCTTACGAAGCTGCTTCCATGATGGATTTGCACCGTGACCCTTCATTATTAGGCCATTACAACTTGGTTATGCTAGTCGGGCATAATGAGTACTGGTCTAAAGAAATGCGAGATAATTGGGATAACTACCTCGCGGCGGGCGGCAATGGTGCTATTTTTAGCGGCAATACCATGTGGTGGCAAGTACGTTTCAGTGCCGATAATAAGCACATGATTTGTTACAAAAATGCCAACAATGATCCGTTGAAAAGTGATAATAGTCGCGTTACCACCAACTGGTTCACCTCTCCAGTTAATAGACCCGAAAATCTTTCCACCGGAGTTAGTTTCCGACACGGTGGCTACGCGAACTACACCGAAGGCGGAATTAATCATTATCTTAACGAAGGCTTCACTGTGACCGACGCCTCGCATTGGGCATTTGAGGGTACTGGGTTAAGCAATCAAGGTATCTTTGGTCATAAAACGGTTGGTTATGAAGTCGATGGCGCATTGTTCAAAATGGTGAATGGTAAACCTGTCGTCACGGGCGAAGACGGCACACCCACCAACTTCCAAGTTTTAGCGACGACTCCAGCATATGCAATCAACTCACCCTTTCTAACCCCTGGTATTCTACCCAATAATCACGGCAATCAAGGCTGGGGAACCCTTGGGGTATTTAAGCCCACCACAACAAGTGGCACGGTTTTTGTAGCGCCAACCATATCGTGGGGAACAGGTTTAAGTGACCCGCAAGTAGCGCAAATTACCCGCAACGTCATTGAACGCTTGAAATACCGCACCCAAGAAACACCCAGCCCAAGCGGCAATACCAATTCAGGCGCAACCACCAATACCAGTACATCAACCAACAATACGTCGAGCGAACCTCAGATAGCCGCATCAACCAACGCTGGTGGTGGCGGTAGCCTGCCACTAAGCGCAGTCTTGTTAGGTTTACTGGCAATCTTCGGCTTAAAAGCACGCAAGCCATAACAGAAAAAACCGCAATTGCTCACTCTTCAGCAGTTGCGGTTTACCCACTTTCAGCAGTCGGAATCTTATTCGTCTTGATTCGATTGTGGCGGCTGGGCGTGGGAATCTTTGTCTTTTTTCCACGACTCCAAACTGATCACTTTGTCTGGTGTATCACTGCGCTTACCTGCCACGTGCGCGTGACCCAACAACACCGAAGGATTTCCCGCTAGGAATTCGCGCATCAAGCGTAACTTTAAGCTGTTAGGAAATTTGCTTTGGCTCTGATCATTTTCCAACGCCTCAGCTTCTTCCTCGGTTAGGGAATTAACCAGCTTTTCCCAACGTTCATTCAACGCTTGTTCGATGCTGGCGCTGTCCGCTTCCAATTTCGCCAACACATCCGCCGGTAATGAATTCAAATATTCATCAATATTGCCCAGAATCTTACCAAAGCGCATTTCCAATAAAGCGCGAAGCACTTCATCCGTCCACTGCTCTTCCGCATATTTCGCAAAGCTATCGGTTTCACTGATCAATAGGCCATCGGCACTTACCGAACCTTGCTCTTCGCCGTAACGCCGCCACAAAATATGCAATTGCGGTAAAAATTGTTCCAAGCGCAAATATTCATCCGTCGATTTGGGCTGAAATGTTACCGGCCTGAATTGCGGGTAAAGCTGGCAAAACTGATACAGCGCACTCACGTATTGAAACGGGTCAAAAGTCAGCGTGATGACGTTTTCATCAAAATCTTCCAGCGGCTCGTCGTCCTCATCGTCTGCCAATTCAATATCAAGGAACGGCTCATAATGCTCATACACAACATCCCAGAGGATTTTATCATCACGATGCCGCACGAAAATGGCGGACTCCACCTGAAATTCCGGTAAATCGGGGGTGGTATTCACGATCCAATAATCACCCGTTGCTTGAGCGCTGCGCACCAGCGCACGGAAATCCAATAATCCAAACGGAATTTCCATTATCCGATCCGGGTGGCTATACCCTTCGAGAACCACCAGTTGCACCGACGGCGAACCGCCTTCGAGCGTAACCACAAACGATAGACTTTCTTCCATAATTCCAACTTAATCTGCTTATCAAGCTATATTACCACGAACGCCCACTATTCCCAGCAAACCTTAAGCGCCCTACACTACGGCATTACAGCCATCGTGATGACGGAGTTCGAGATGCATACAACTGCTTGTTACGCAGCACAACCGGAACATACCCAAGGGCGGCGTTATCCCGAAGCGCCGCCGCAATACCGTAGCGAATTCCAGCGCGACCGCGACCGCATTATCCATTCCAAAGCTTTCCGGCGGCTGGAATACAAAACCCAGGTTTTCGTCAATCACGAAGGCGATTTATACCGCACCCGCCTGACCCATTCGCTGGAAGTGGCGCAAATTGCGCGTTCAGTTGCCCGCAGCATGGGCTTGAATGAAGACCTCACCGAAGCGATTGCGCTCGCCCACGATTTAGGCCACACCCCGTTCGGACACGCGGGGCAAGACGAACTCAATGCCTGCATGAAAGATTTCGGCGGGTTTGAACACAACCTGCAATCGCTGCGGGTGGTGGATGTGCTGGAAGACAGCTACGCCGACTTTCCCGGCATCAACCTCACCTTTGAAACCCGCGAAGGCATCCTCAAACACTGCGCCCTCAAACACGCCCAAACTTTGGGCGATGTCGGGCAACGCTTTCTCAATAAAACCCAGCCCACGCTGGAAGCCCAACTCACCAATCTGGCAGATGAAATTGCCTACAACAACCACGACATTGAAGACGGCTTACGCTCCGGCCTGATCAGCTTGGAACAATTACAGCAAGTGCCAGTCTTTGCCCAAGAATATCAGACTGTATTGCAACAATATCCCGCACTGCAAGGCCGACGCCTGATCCGCGAAACCTTGCGGCGCATGATCGGGCGCATGGTGGTGGATTTAATCGAAAGCAGCCAAGCCGCCATCCAAGCCTCCGGGGTGCAAACCTTGGCAGAAGTTCGCGCCCAACCAGTGGCGTTGATGCGCTATGGCGATGAAATGCGGCAGCAAAAAAATGGGCTGAAAAAATTCCTGCACGACAACCTGTATTTTCACCCTACGGTATACCGCATGACTTGGCGAGCACGCCAAGTAGTACGGGCATTATTTGACGCATATTTGCAAGACACCCGTTTGCTGACACCCAAATATCAGGCGTTTGCGAAACGTTACAAAACCGAGATGGGGGACGCGGGACGTGCGCGCGCCATTGCTGATTTTATTGCG
Organism: Candidatus Thiothrix sulfatifontis; assembly: GCA_022828425.1. Lineage (NCBI taxonomy): Bacteria > Pseudomonadati > Pseudomonadota > Gammaproteobacteria > Thiotrichales > Thiotrichaceae > Thiothrix > Candidatus Thiothrix sulfatifontis. The sequence continues at coordinate 2,785,678 of CP094685.1, read as the reverse complement.
GGGATGACCGACCGCTACGCCATGCGCGAATACGGGCAATTGTTTGACTTGTCAGGGTTGCGTTGAGGCCGGTGCTGCTAACAGTTGTTGCAGTGTCAGGTGCGGATTATTATCCAGCGCGATCAATTGCGCCTCACTAAACCCATCTCCTTATACACAAGTCCCTAAGCTGATGTAGGATAAGCAATTTTCACCCATGAACTGGTCATCTACCGAACTCACCGATCTTGATTTGGGAGACAAGCGTCTCGAAACACGCGCTGCCCATATTCTCAATGCCATGCTAAAAGCCCCCCAATCGAGCATCCCGAAAGCTTGCCAAAGTTGGTCAAGCACCTTGGCGACGTACCGTTTCTTCTGGAATGAAGCGGTGAGCCATGATGCTTTGATGGCATCCCACTTTGAAGCGACAGAGTGCCGAATTCGTCAACAAGATTCGCGAATTATCCTGTGTATTCAAGATACGACCGAACTGGACTTCAATGGACAGGAAACCGAGGGTTTGGGGCGTTTATCCTACGATAAGCAACGCGGGATGTACCTGCATCCGACCTTGTGTATTACCCCAGAACGTTTGCCGTTGGGCATCACCGATACGTGGATGTGGTCACGGGGATTGAGCAAAGCGGCGGATCTTGCCAACCCCGGCATCAAAGAAAGCCGTCGCTGGATTGAAGGGTATGAACGGGTAGCCGAACTGGCGGCACGCTGCCCTGAACACCGCCTCATCTATACGGGCGACCGTGAAAGCGACTTTTATGACTTACTCAAACGGGCGCAAGCCTTGGATTACCCGGCTGACCTGCTGATACGGGCGCAACATAACCGCGCCTTGGGGGATGACCTCAAACTGTGGGATGCCATTGATCAACAACAGGCGTTGACTCGTATCACCTTTACCAAACCGCGCAAGCAGGGTGAAAAGCCTCGCAAAGTGGTACAAGAAATCAAGGTGTTACGTTACACCCTGCGTCCCAAAAGTAAGCATCCGATGCTATTGACCTTGGTTCAAGCCAAAGAAATCAACCCACCCGCCGGAAAATCGCCCCTCATTTGGCGTTTAGTCACCAACCGTTGTGTAGAGACCGCCGATGCCGCCTGTGAACTCATCGATTGGTATCGGGCGCGTTGGGAAATCGAGATGTTTTTTGATGTCCTGAAAGTCGGCTGTCGCGTCGAAAAACTGCAACTGGACACTAAAGAGCGCATCGAAAAAGCCCTCGCGCTCTACATCATGGTGGCTTGGCGGATTATGTTTCTGATGCGGTTGGGGCGTACCTGCCCAGAACTTCCGGCTGATCTGGTGTTTGACCCGCTGGAATGGAAAGTATCCTTCCGGCTCGGCAAAAAAGCACTACCCGATGGCATACCTACCCTCAATCAAGTGATCCGCAATCTAGCGGAACTGGGGGGCTTTTTGGGCAGAAAATGCGATGGCGAACCGGGGGCTAAAAGTATCTGGCTTGGCTACTCAAGGGTGCTGGACTGTATTTATGGGATTCAGATGGCTAGGTTCTGTTGACATTGTGAGGGTTGAATTGGTTAAAATGCTGCTTTTCAAGGTATTCCAATGAATCGCTACTATTTGACGGATGATCAATGGTCATTGCTGCATGAATTTCTGCGTGTTCATCCCCGTGTTTACGTGGGTGATTCTGGACGTTGTCGTCACTTTCTTAATGGTGTTTTATGGATACTCCGTTCGGGCAGCCAATGGCGTAGTTTGCCGCCCGAATACGGTCAGTGGAACAGTGTTTTCAAGCGGTATGACCGTTGGGTAACAGCGGGTATTTGGGATGAGATGTTCGCAGCGGTCAGCCTTGATGCGGATTTACAGGAAGGTTTTATCGACAGCACGATTGTGCGTGCTCATGCCTGCGCAGCGGGCGCAAAAAAAGTGATGCCGAAGCTGAGGCTCTCGGACGTTCCAAAGGTGGATTTAGCTGTAAAATCCATGCGTTAACGGATGCGTTGGGTTATCCCTTGCGATTTATTCTAACCCCCGGTCAAGCGTCCGATATTGGTCAAGCAGAGGCGCTGGTCACGTCTATTCCCCTTAAAAGACTCATGGCTGATAAAGGTTATGATTCAAAAGCCTTCGTGGAATATTTGGAAAAACAAGGGATCGAAGCACTGATTCCTTCAAAATCCAATGCGCTTGAGCCTCGGAAATGTGATTGGGTCGCTTACAAAGAACGTCACTTGATCGAGTGCTTTTTTGGAAAGATGAAACACTATCGACGCGTCTTTTCACGGTTTGAAAAGAAAGCGCAAAATTTTCTGGGCTTCCTCGCGTTTGTCGCTGTATTAATTTGGACTCGATGAAATGTCAACAGAGCCTAGTGAGTTGGGGGAGGACTGATTTGTGTATAAAGAGATGCGTTATCGGTAGCAAAGTAAGTCATGTTAGCGTATTCCCTTGACATTGGTTCGATAGGAACATGAAACCCATCTCCAATATCAATGACAACACCACCATCACCTATTTGCATTACCAGCGTACTTTGTGAGAAAGATAACAACCCCAAAAAAGTACAAGCATAATCACGCGCTCGAAGCCCTTCTTTCTCAGTATGATCATCAATAGCACGTCTTATCATCAACATACAGTCAATAGCTAACGCCTCATGCAAAGTGAATTCTGGCAAGAAATACTGTTTGGTAAAAAACTCGGCTGCGACTTCGATGGCTAATTCGGCTCCCTTTCCGCCACGCATTGCACTCCCAGCCCCATCTGCAACAAACATGTAAAGTAATGAGTCTTTATCCGATGCAGATTCTATTGAGGCAAAACAGCTATCCTGACATTCTCCACCTGTAGCAGTGTGCGATGTGCCTGCGGCTGATGCAGCAACAATTCGCCAACTCACACTGATGCCCAACCTGTTGGAGGCTGAAGTGCGACCTCTGCACCGGGCGTAGAATGTGATACCGAACGTAACGAGGTAGACAACCAAGAGAACAACTCACGGAATCTTAATCCATCAAGCATCAATGGTTCTCGAACACTGATTTGTTTGAGAATATCCATATTCGCACCTTTCACGCCTATTGTGAAAAATGCAAAAGATTTAGATGCTTCACCTTCTCGAACAGCGGCTGCGGCAGCTTGCCAGTTATCAGTCGGCCCACCATCTGTAATAAGGAACACCCACGGACGGTAGTAGGAAATGCCATTAGCTCGATATTCGCTCTTGCGTTGCTTCACCATATCAAGCCCTTGAAGAATCGCACTTCCCATCGGAGTATCACCCTGAGCCACCAAGTATGGGGGGTAAAACGTCGTGGTACTTTGGAAGGGAAGTTCTGTCCGAACTGGCCCAAATGTCACAATGCCAACCTCCACCCGCTTCATGGCGAGAGAATCAGCGGCAAGTTCATCCTTAAATGTCACCAGCCCTGAATTCAGTTCAGTGATCGGCTGTCCTCCCATTGAACCAGAAACGTCTAGTAACAACAGACATGGGCAACGCGGTTCTGGATTATCTGCAAATTCACTTGTTGCGAAAGAAATTTGTTCGATCATATTTTCTCCATACAGACATGAGTAACGCGGCAAAGCCACGACCATTATTCAATCAAATATGGCATAAGACAAGAAAATAGGTAACATATCTCGACTGATATGAAAAGAAATATGGGGATCAGCTACGTTTCAGCAAGGTGGATAAGGCAATAGCTGCAAACCGTCAATAAAGCGGTAATCCTTCTGGTTCTTGCTAATCAATGGGATAGCAGCTTCTATCGCAGTAGCAGCAATCAACCCATCAGGAATCAGCAAACCGTGGCTTAAACGGTATTGTTGCAACAGTTCTAAGCCCCGCTGTGAAATACTTGCCGATAAATGGATGACCTGAAAACGCCGCAAAAATTTGGCCAATTCGCGTAGCTCAGTTTTGTTGCGGCAACCGACCACCAATTCCATTTGGGTCACAATACTGACAGCAAGACCGGATGTTGATTCGATATTTTGCAATACAGTAACCGCCATCTCATCTTTGTGAGCCGCATCAATCAGAATATCCGTATCAACTAACGTCAACTCAGCCATCCTTAGCCCCACTCCTTACGGCGTAACTCGCGCACCCACTGGCTACTATCCTGCATGTCCTTACGCTCACGCCACATGCCGATGAATGCCTCTTCTGCCAACGCTGCACGGGCAACTTTCTTTTTTGCAGGTTTGGCTTTTTGGTAACGAACTTTCAGAAAATCAATGAAATCGGCAACTTGCTGTTGCGCATCAGGGGGAAGGGAAGAAAATCCCTCCATTACCGTTTGTGTATTCATGGCTAACCTCATGACGACAATGATTTTTTACATGATCGGTACTGTATCACAACATCCGCTTCAGAAACTCCCCCGTAAACGACCCCTCAGTTTCCGCCACCGCTTCCGGCGTACCCACAGCAATCACATGCCCCCCACGACTTCCACCTTCCGGCCCCAAGTCCACCACCCAATCCGCCGTCTTGATCACGTCGAGATTATGCTCGATCACCACCACGGTATTGCCGCTGTCACGCAAACGGTGTAGCACTTGCAGCAACTGGTCAACGTCGTGGAAATGCAGCCCCGTGGTAGGCTCGTCCAGAATATAAATCGTCTTGCCCGTGCCGCGTTTGGAAAGCTCTTTCGCCAACTTGACGCGCTGCGCTTCGCCACCCGAAAGCGTGGTGGCATTTTGCCCCAGCGTGATGTACGACAGCCCCACGTCCATCAGCGTTTGCAGCTTGGTGTGGATCGACGGCACGGCGGCGAAGAATTCGCAGGCATCTTCCACCGTCATCGCCAGCACTTCGCTGATATTCTTGCCCTTGTAGCGGATGTCGAGGGTTTCGCGGTTGTAACGCTTGCCGTCGCACACTTCGCAGGTCACGTATACGTCCGGCAAAAAGTGCATTTCGACCTTGATCAAACCGTCGCCGGAACAGGCTTCGCAGCGTCCGCCCTTGACGTTGAACGAAAACCGCCCCGGCAAATAACCACGTGAACGCGCTTCTTGCGTCGCTGCGAACATATCCCGAATCGCGGTAAACACGCCCGTGTAGGTGGCGGGGTTGGAACGCGGGGTACGCCCAATCGGGCTTTGGTCGATGTCGATGATTTTGTCGATTTGCTCCACGCCCAACACTTCGCGCACCGGGGCAACTTCCACGCTGCTGTCGTGCAGATGCCGCGCCAGAAACGGGTACAGCGTGCGGTTGATCAGCGTCGATTTGCCCGACCCCGACACGCCGGTGATGCAGGTCAGCAGCCCCAGCGGAATTTCCAGCGACACATCGTTGAGGTTATTGCCGGTCGCGCCAATCAGTTTGATGGTGCGTTCGGGGTTGAACGGGGTTCTTGTGCTTGGCATGGTGATTTTGCGCCGCCCGGACATGAATTGCCCCGTCACCGAATCCGGCGTGGCAAACACTTCTTCCGGTGTGCCTTGCGCAATAATGTAGCCGCCATGCACACCCGCGCCGGGGCCAATATCCAACACATGATCGGCGGAACGGATCGCGTCTTCGTCATGCTCGACCACGATCACGGTATTGCCAAAGCTAGGAGAAACAAATGACCATGAGTGATGTTTGCTTTGTAGAAGATCAGCCTTCTATACCTAACTTTACTCTTACTTTAGTACGTTCCATTAAGGGGCGTTCAAATAACGTCGCTTGTTGTATAATTCTTGTCAATAAATCCGTATTGGTTGCTAATTGTGTACGTTTCTGATCAAACCAAATGTTATCTTCCAATCCCACACGTACTGCATCGGCAAATAGTAAGCCAAGACCATTACTAATGAGTTGGGTTCGCCCAAGCCCATCTCCTTATACACAAGTCCCCAAACTGATGTAAGATAAGCAATTTTCACCCATGAACTGGTCATCTACCGAACTCACCGATCTTGATTTGGGAGACAAGCGTCTCGAAACACGCGCCGCTCATATCCTCAAAGCGATGCTGAAAGCCCCCCAATCGAGCATCCCGAAAGCTTGTCAAAGTTGGTCAAGCACCTTGGCGACGTACCGTTTCTTCTGGAATGAAGCGGTGAGCCATGATGCTTTGATGGCATCCCACTTTGAAGCGACCGAGTGTCGAATCCGTCAGCAAGATTCGCGGATTATCCTGTGTATTCAAGACACCACCGAACTGGATTTCAATGGGCAGGAAACCGAGGGTTTGGGGCGTTTATCCTACGATAAGCAACGCGGGATGTACCTGCATCCGACCTTGTGTATCACCCCAGACCGTCTGCCATTGGGGATCACCGATACGTGGATGTGGTCACGGGGCTTGAGCAAAGCGGCGGATCTTGCCAACCCCGGCATCAAAGAAAGCCGTCGCTGGATTGAAGGGTATGAACGGGTAGCCGAACTGGCGGCACGCTGCCCTGAACACCGCCTCATCTATACGGGCGACCGTGAAAGCGACTTTTATGACTTACTCAAACGGGCGCAAGCCTTGGATTACCCGGCTGACCTGCTGATACGGGCGCAACATAACCGCGCCTTGGGGGATGACCTCAAACTGTGGGATGCCATTGATCAACAACAGGCGTTGACTCGTATCACCTTTACCAAACCGCGCAAGCAGGGTGAAAAGCCTCGCAAAGTGGTACAAGAAATCAAGGTGTTACGTTATACCCTGCGTCCCAAAAGTAAGCATCCAATGCTATTGACCTTGGTTCAAGCCAAAGAAATCAACCCACCCGCCGGAAAATCGCCCCTCATTTGGCGTTTAGTCACCAACCGTTGTGTAGAGACCGCCGATGCCGCCTGTGAACTCATCGACTGGTATCGGGCGCGTTGGGAAATCGAGATGTTTTTTGATGTCCTGAAAGTCGGCTGTCGCGTCGAAAAACTGCAACTGGACACTAAAGAGCGCATCGAAAAAGCCCTCGCGCTCTACATCATGGTGGCCTGGCGGATTATGTTTCTGATGCGGTTGGGGCGTACCTGCCCAGAACTTCCGGCTGATCTGGTGTTTGACCCGCTGGAATGGAAAGTATCCTTCCGGCTCGGCAAAAAAGCACTACCCGATGGCATACCTACCCTCAATCAAGTGATCCGCAATCTAGCGGAACTGGGGGGCTTTTTGGGCAGAAAATGCGATGGCGAACCGGGGGCTAAAAGTATCTGGCTTGGCTACTCAAGGGTGCTGGACTGTATTTATGGGATTCAGATGGCTAGTGAGTTGGGGGAGGACTGATTTGTGTATAAAGAGATGGCCCAAGCCCTGCTACACCGATAATACACTCATCAGGTAGGGCTGCAAAAATAGCTCCCAACTGAATTAAATCAACCTGTGCGCCAGCAATATTACCAAGTAATATATTAACATAAAAAGGAGGTGTAATAATTTTCTCTTTAGCCAAAACATGTATAAAGTTAGCCATTCCTAAATCAAAAACTTCTAGTTCTGGTTTTATTCCACACTCTTTCATCTTTGCAGCTAGTCTACGTATAGTTCCAGGTGTGTTGATACTTGCTGAACCGATAAAATTCATCGATCCAGGTGTCAGACTCGCCATATCTGGCTTTCTATCTCCTTCCAAATCAATAACTTGAGTTCGTTTAGCAAAATCAGCATCTGATCGTCCGCTGGTAGTAACACAAATAATCATATCTTTTCCGTGCGGTAACTTTCGAATACTTGAAATGATTTCTCCGTATTGTTCAGGGTCTGATGTATGCTTACTTTGTTCGTCCCTAGCATGAATGTGTACCATCTGTACGCCAAGTTTAATAGCTTGCTCTACATCCGAAAGGATTTCCTTTGTCGTTAAAGGTATATAAGGAGTCATTTCTTTGGTTGGAATGACTCCAGTGCAAGCCAGATTAATAATTAACTCAGATTTTTCTTTCATAAATTTAAACTTTCCAAAAAAGCTGCTTAAGCAGTGATTAACCTATATCAAGATAATTCATCGGATCAGGATTGCGACCAATTAATACAATGATGGCAACCAGCGTTAACGTATAAATACTTATTGCCATCAGTAATGCCAATGGCTTAGGCAGATATTTTTCAAGAAATGCGGTAAGAGGCGTCATAATGGTAAACCTAAAATTTTAGCGATCACTGGGTTGGCAAGGGATAACCACCCTAATACATAAAAAGGCGACAGTTTGGCTAATTTGGTTGCATTTTTATGTATTTTTGGATTTTTATTGAGCATATTCTTCACTAATCTTGTTAAGATAATTCCAATAACTTGCCACAAAGCCCATAATACGTAATAAACTGATGACTCATGCCATAGACCAATGACCAACATAGCAGCAATTAATCCGATAACTGGGGAGCGAGTTAATGCAGTAATAGGCTGAAACACATAGTCTCTGACCCATTGAGAAAGCGTAATATGCCAGCGCAGCCAGAAATCAATGAGATCCTTTGCTAACCAAGGACGATTGAAATTTTCCTCAAGACGTAGCCCCATCATCAAAGACAAACCAAGCGCAATGCTGCTATAACCAGAAAATACGAAATATAACTCAATCCAATCTATGATTGAATAAATCCAGACCACAAAGAAATTTTGGGTTTGAAAAATACCTGCCAATATATTTGCTTCAACTTGATTAATTAACCAACCACCTAGAATAACTACTTGAGCAATGCCAAACAGTAAACGCTCCGCACCAGTGAAAAATTCGCTTGCATCCCATCTACGCCTTGCAATTTGTCGCTCAAAAATTTGAAACCGATTAATAGGCCCTGCCATTAAAGTAGGTAAGAATAATTGATAGCGTAAATTATTAATTACACCAAGGCGAATAATTTTCCCCATCCACCAATCAAATAAAATATGTAAGTTGCGAAGTGTAAAATAAGCCCCACCAACCCATAAAAATTGGGGAAGTTCTCGAAAAAATAGCAATGATATGGTTAACAAACTAGCGCCACATAACATCAAATAACTTTTACCACCCCAACGATCTCCTACAAACATAATTATGGCAACGAGTAGGCTACTGCTAACCAACCAAACTGCCGAAAGGGGTGATACACTAATTATACAAAGTAGGCTCCATACGGCTAAGATTTCCCATGTATTTCGTTTAATTAACCAAGAAAACAAAACAGCAAAAAGACTGCAAAAAATCAGGAAAAGTGCTTCTGGATTCATTTTTGTGTATTCCACCAAACTTTCAATTCTTGCAAAAATCTTTGCCGCCCTGTGCTATTCATATGAGCACTATCCCAGAAGTTTTCATTTTCCCAAAAACTATCAGGCTGAAATAATGGAAGGTTAAGTTGTTTAGCTAAATTTTGATGAAATGACCCCAGATTTTTTGTTGCCACATCTCCTATAAACTGAGCACTCCACATTGAACGTGGTGGAGCAATTAAGATCACTTTGACACCTTTTCTTTTTAAAGAATTAATCAACTTATATAATTCTTCGGAATGCTTAGGCAGTCGTAAATACAAAGGGTATTTTTTTGCCTCGTTTAAATTAACTTGGAATGTATTAGCCAATCTACTAGCATCATCCGCCGTCATGACCTCATGCGAAGAACCGCGCCCTAGTAGCTTATTGAGTTTTAAAGCCAAGTCCTGACTTTTCTGTTTCATTAATACTGCAATGGATAATGAAGAAGATTGACGTGAATTATCTTTCTTATGTGCAAAATCGAAAACAAATGGATTTGTTTCAAAAAATATAAGCTTCACATCTTGGTGCAAAAGTTTTTCCAGTAAACGCAGTACTTGTTCTTCACTGATGCTGGAAACTGCCAAGCGCACATGAGGTCTCCCATCTCCCAATATTCCCCCATTGTCTCCAGAACCTAGTCCCGGTACCGCGTAACGCATCAGAGAAGATCCAATCACAACGATCGGCGCTTTTGGTATTGCTTGCTCTGTTGGGTCAGTAATAGTATTGGGTAACGGATACAAAGCTACCACCAATATAAAAATACCGGATAAAGCAATAGAAACAAGCCAGATTGCTAACAAACGAGGTATTTTCATTTTAACAAATCTTTGACAGTTGTTACCAATTCACCAAGATTACGGATACTTGCAGCTTTTGCCACCGGAATTCTGATCGAGAAATGACTTTCCATCGCAATAATAAGCGCAATTTGGGAAAAACTATCCCAGCTTCGAACAGAAGCGGGGCTTGAATCTGCTTGAAGTAACTTAGGATCTATGTGTAAGACCTGTGCCGCAACCTGATAAACCTCTCCAGAAACATCACGAGAATTTCTTTCTTGTGTGTATTCTTTTTTACGACTAAGCATCATCAAAAGCTCTTCTCTCAGCTCTTTTAATTTAGGTTTACCCGCATCCCCTCGCGGTATAGAAGCCAAAGAAATAATTCTTTTAGGTACTTTAAGTGCTTCAAGGTTAGAACGCGCATATTCTAATAAAGTATCTTCATCAATTCTCTCGTCTGACAAAACAACCGCCGTTACAGGAACTTCATCAAAGTTAGGGTCTGGCATTGAAACAGTAACTGCCTCAATTACTGATGGGTGTGTCAGTAGAACTTCATCAATTTCTTCAGGGCGAATCAAAAATCCACCTGACATAATAATTGTTTTCAAGCGACCTAATATTTTATAAGAACCATCCGAACAAGATTGCACCAGATCCCCTGTTTTCATCCAGCCATCTTGTGTGAACGTTTCTGTTGTACGCTTAGAATTTTTCCAATAACCTAAGAAAATATTATCACCGCGTAATTGCAATTCACCAATTTCAGAATCCACATCATCGGCATTTCTAATGCGAGCTTCACAATCAATCGGCTTTCCAATGCTACCAAAACCACCCATTTCTGAATGAAAATCTCCAGAATAAAGAGCAGAGGTAACAGTTTCTGTTAGACCGTATTGATTGGAAATGCTTTTGCCAAATCGATTTTGTAAACGCCCCCACAGCTCTTGCTCAAGTTTTGCAGCGACTGAGATTAAATGAAGGCATTCACTGGAGTCAAAGTAATCATCATGATTCGCATATTGATCAATAAGCGACCATATCGTAGGAACGGTAATAAAATGAGTAGCCTTTTCTTGGCGCACTCGATTTAACCAATTTTCAAGGTTACTGATTTTAAATCCACCTGATCGAATCAAGGTTGCTGCATTAGCCATAGCCAATAAAATTCCTTGCACCAAACCGTCAGCATGAGCTAGAACCATATCGTTAAATAGTCGTACATTTGGGTTGCAGTCAAATAATCGCGATATAGTTTGCAAATTAGCAATAATATTTTTTCGGGAAATCATTACTCCACTGGGAGCTTGTGTAGTGCCCGATGTAAACAGTATATAGGCTAAATCATCATTTACTTTTGGTAAATGAGGCTCTCGTATCGCGGTCGGCAAATTCAAACCACAATGATGCATTGCGCTGCGTTTATGGCTGAAGTTGAATAACTTTTTACGGGGGTAATTATTAGAATCGTGAATTACAATGCGAGCAGGGATTTGTTTTACCCAATCTTCGTCTAAGCGACTATAATCAATGATAACAAGAGCGGGTTCTGTAGAGCTGACAATTGAAGCAACGCGCCGATGAGGCGTATCAGGTGTTAACATAATAGGGACTACACCATCTAATAGAGAGGCGATAAACCCGACAATAGCAGCCCCTTCATTGTGAGTAAGGATGATAACTCTACTGGATGGCAAGATATTATATTCATCAAATAACGTTACTAAGCGGTTAATAAGCTCAATAAGATCACTATGACTTAACCGATACTCAGGCGTTACCAAGAAATCGTTATTTTTGGATTTTTTAAGGTTTTTCCAAATAGAATGAAAGTCCATTGAGTTCTACTCTCCATCTTCTACATACAGGCTTGATTTTGCGGGATTATAAGAACGCTCTTGAGCAGGATTCCCTACTACTAATACCCCATCAGGAACATGCTTACGAACTACTGAACCGGCGGCTATCAGTGCATTTTCACCAATGCGAATATCAGGAAGTATGGTTGCCCCTGCCCCAATCATAGTACCAGCACCTATATGTATGTTCCCAGCCAGGGTTGCTCCGGGTCCAATACTTACATAATCACCTAATACAGTGTGGTGTCCCAAAGATACTGCGCGATTAACCAATACACCATTACCGATCATGGAGACTGCCCCGACGACAACGCCTGCATTAATAAAGCTTCCCTCTCCGATACGTACAGACCGTGCCAGTATCGCGCTTGGATCAATTAATGGGTCATCCAAAACAAAACCTAACTGTTGTGCCTGAGCAATCAACGCTGCTCGGCGGGATGGAGTAAAAGCACAAGCAATGAATCTTTTACCTATGATAGAAGGAGGGAGTTCATTAATATTAACAACGCGGGATTGATCAACTAATCGAGGTGAACCATTCACGCTGACTGCCATTTCTATCTTAAGCCCTAGTCGATGACAGGTTTCCTCATACTCCACAACCAGCGGAGATCTCACGCCAAACAAAATCATTTTTGACAAACCCACTTAATAAATTTCCGTGGCTTTATCATAACATCCGCTTCAAAAATTGCCCAGTAAACGACCCTTCCGCCTCCGCCACCTGCTCCGGCGTACCCACCGCAATCACATGCCCCCCACGACTCCCACCTTCCGGCCCCAAATCCACCACCCAGTCCGCCGTCTTGATCACATCCAGATTATGCTCAATCACCACCACGGTATTGCCGCCGTCACGCAAGCGATGCAGCACTTGCAGCAACTGGTCAACGTCGTGGAAATGCAGCCCCGTGGTCGGCTCATCCAAAATATAAATCGTCTTGCCCGTGCCGCGTTTGGAAAGCTCTTTCGCCAGCTTGACGCGCTGCGCCTCGCCGCCGGAAAGCGTGGTCGCATTTTGCCCCAGCGTGATGTACGACAGCCCTACGTCCATCAGCGTTTGCAGTTTGGTGTGGATCGACGGCACAGCGGCGAAGAATTCGCAGGCATCTTCCACCGTCATCGCCAGCACTTCGCTGATATTCTTGCCCTTGTAGCGGATGTCGAGGGTTTCGCGGTTGTAACGCTTGCCTTCGCACACTTCGCAAGTCACGTACACATCCGGCAAAAAGTGCATTTCGACCTTGATCAAACCGTCGCCGGAACAGGCTTCGCAGCGTCCGCCCTTGACGTTGAACGAAAACCGTCCCGGCAAATAACCGCGTGAGCGTGCTTCTTGCGTCGCCGCAAACATATCGCGAATCGCGGTAAACACGCCCGTGTAGGTCGCGGGGTTGGAACGCGGGGTGCGCCCAATCGGGCTTTGGTCGATGTCGATGATTTTGTCGATTTGCTCCACGCCCAGCACTTCGCGCACCGGGGCAACTTCCACGCTGCTATCGTGCAGATGCCGCGCCAGAAACGGGTACAGCGTGCGGTTGATCAGCGTCGATTTGCCCGACCCCGACACGCCGGTGATACAAGTCAGCAGCCCCAGCGGAATTTCCAGCGATACATCATTGAGGTTATTGCCGGTCGCGCCGATCAGCTTGATGGTGCGTTCGGGGTTGAATGGGGTGCGTTGCGCGGGCATGGTGATTTTGCGCCGCCCCGACATGAATTGCCCCGTCACCGAATCCGGCGTGGCAAACACTTCTTCGGGTGTGCCTTGCGCAATAATGTAGCCGCCATGCACACCCGCACCGGGGCCAATATCCAGCACATGATCGGCGGAACGGATCGCGTCTTCGTCATGCTCGACCACGATCACGGTATTGCCGAGGTCGCGCAGGCGGAACAACGTTTTCAGCAAGCGGGCGTTGTCGCGCTGGTGCAAACCGATGGATGGCTCATCCAGCACGTACATCACCCCGACCAGCCCCGCGCCAATTTGCGACGCGAGGCGGATGCGTTGTGCTTCGCCGCCGGAGAGCGTTTCCGCGCTGCGGCTCAGGGTCAGATAATCCAGCCCGACATTGACCAGAAATTCCAGGCGCAAGGCAATTTCGCGCAAAATCTTGTCGGCGATTTGCCCCTGCGTCCCCGGCAAATTCAGGCTGCGGAAAAACGCATGGCTTTCGCCAATCGGCAAATGGGTGATCGCTGGCAAGTTGCGCCCCGCGATGAACACGTTCCGCGCCTGTTCGTTCAAGCGTGTGCCGCCGCAATCCGGGCAAGCACGGCTGGCAAGGTATTTCGCCAATTCTTCGCGCACCGCACTCGAATCGGTTTCGCGGTAACGGCGTTTGAGGTTGTTTAATACGCCTTCAAAAGTGTGCGAACGGGTGTAAATTTGCCCTTTTTGCCCGACGTAGGTGAATTCCACCTCCTCCAAACCGCTGCCGTGCAAGATCAGTTTGTGGACAGAAGCGGGCAATTCGTCCCACGGCTGTTCCACGTCAAAGCTGAAATGTTCTGCCAAAGATGTGAGTATCTGGAAGTAGTAGGCGTTGCGCCGATCCCAGCCGCGCACTGCGCCACCCGCAAGGCTCATCGACGGGTTTGCCACCACCCGTTGCGGGTCGAAAAACTGTTCCACGCCCAAACCGTCGCAAGTCTGGCACGCGCCAGCGGGTGCGTTGAACGAGAACAAGCGCGGTTCGAGTTCGGTCAGCGACCAGCCGCAATGCGGGCAGGCGTAGTTGGCGGAAAAAATCATGTCTTCGCCGTCACCGTCCATCCACGCCACTGTTGCCAGCCCGTTGGCGAGTTTCAGCGCGGTTTCAAGCGATTCGGCGAGGCGCAACTGCATGTCGTCGCGGACTTTGAAGCGGTCAATCACCACTTCGATGGTGTGTTTCTTGCGCAATTCCAGCGTCGGCGGCACGTCCAGTTCGTAGACCACGCCATTCACCCGCGCCCGCAAATAGCCTTGCGCCCGCAACGAATCAAACAGTTGCACATGCTCGCCCTTGCGTTCGCGTACCACCGGAGCCAGCAACATCAGCTTGCTGCCTTCGGGCAAACTCAATACCTGATCGACCATCTGACTGACGGTTTGCACTTGCAAATCAACGTGATGCGTCGGGCAACGTGGCACACCGGCACGCGCATACAGCAGGCGCAGGTAGTCGTAAATCTCGGTAATCGTGCCGACGGTGGAACGCGGGTTGTGCGAAGTGGTTTTCTGCTCGATGGAAATCGCCGGGGAAAGCCCTTCGATGTGGTCAATGTCCGGCTTTTCCATCATCGACAGGAACTGGCGGGCGTAGGCGGACAGCGACTCGACGTAACGCCGCTGCCCTTCCGCAAAAATCGTGTCGAACGCCAACGACGACTTGCCCGACCCCGACAAGCCCGTGATCACGATCAGCTTGTCACGCGGCAGGTCAAGGTCGATGTTTTTCAGGTTGTGGGTGCGTGCGCCGCGAATGCGGATGAATTTTTCCATAGGGTGTGCAAGCTCGTGCCGAACAAAAGACGAAGTTTAGCAGGTTTCGGGGGGAAGGGAGATTTCCCTATTTTATGCTGCTATGGTCAGCGGCAAATTCGCTCCAGCCCAAAAATTCGATTTTGGTGATAATCGAAATATTGAAGCTATCCGCCAGAATCTCATGGATACGCTCATCATCTGTGAGACCGTTAAAGTAGTAGATAATAATATTGGTATCAAATAGATAAGCCATTACTGCCAGCCTTCGCGTGCTTCTCTCAGGTAGGCATCAATAGCCGCTTTGGGTTGTCGCCCCGCGCCGAAGAAAGCCCTAGGATTGAACACTGCGGGTGTAGTAGCGGGTGATGTCTCATGGGTCAAAACAATGATTCTGGCATGAGCCTTGTGCAAATTTCGGTAGATGTCGGGGATGCGGATCATCCCGTTTTCAATGTCTGTTTCAAACTCAATGGCGTACATGGCGGGTTCCTTTATGTGAGCTTCAAGGATAGCATATCGCAATAGCTACGCAGCCTGTTGCTGGAACAAGACTGCTTTTTTGCCGACGGACAGAATTTTGTTACTGACAAACTGATTTCCTAAAAATCAGTCAACAATGCCTGCAACATCAATTTTTTTGTTACTTTTGCCATACTCACGATGAATAACAGCAGACTCAATATCTATAGCCTCGCCCAAATACTGTTGCGCAAAAGAACTCAGAAAACCCGGTTGGCAAAGCATCTTCCCAAACAGCCACGTGACCGCAAGCTCAGGGCTGAACTGCATGTTTTGTTTAGCAATATTGATATACGTTTTAGTCTTCATTGTATTTTTCCTTATTATGCTACATTATTTTTCAGATAGTTGTGAATGTTACATGCCACCGTAATTATTTCAATTTATAGTGGTGGAAGGCACGTTGGTACAACGTGTCAAAAATATCACCGTGCTGGATTTTAAGCATATTTGATCCTCATTCATTGGAAGTATGAGCTAGGGGGTTGAAGCCGTCTCTTGGCATCTCCTTATACACAAGTCCCCAAACTGATGTAAGATAAGCAATTTCCACCCATGAACTGGTCATCTACCGAACTCACCGATCTTGATTTGGGAGACAAGCGTCTCGAAACACGCGCCGCTCATATCCTCAAAGCGATGCTGAAAGCCCCCCAATCGAGCATCCCGAAAGCTTGTCAAAGTTGGTCAAGCACCTTGGCGACGTACCGTTTCTTCTGGAATGAAGCGGTGAGCCATGATGCTTTGATGGCATCCCACTTTGAAGCGACCGAGTGTCGAATCCGTCAGCAAGATTCGCGGATTATCCTGACGCCGTGTGCAACTTTTCTCTGAGCCTCCATACATCGCCTCGTCCCAAAGTTAAGCAGGGCAAGGTATCCTCAAGGATAGCGAATCCAAACGAGAGGAGGACACCATGCCCTTGGAAGACTTTATCACCCATGTGTACTGCCTGATAGACGACTGGCTGAAGAAACTGCCGGTTATTTTGCGCCACCGTGGTTTCAGCCCGGTCTTCAGTGATGCCGAAGTGCTGACATTGGAGGTGGTGGCTGAATTTATGGGATATGAACAGGACAAACAGGCTTGGGAGTATTTCCGTCGCCACTGGCTGGAGTGGTTTCCCAAGCTTCCCAGCCGTAGCACTTATGTCCGCCAAGCGGCACATTTGTGGCGGGTAAAGCAGCAGCTTCATGCTGACCTGTGCAGGGAAATGGGTGTGATGGGAAACGGCGTGCACCGCGTGGATGGTTTCCCCCTGAAGCTGTGTAATTTTCGGCGTGCGAACCATTGCCGTTTGTTCGCGGGATTGGCGGGCTACGGCTACTGTGCATCCAAAGACCAGCACTACTATGGTTTTCAGGCCGTCTTGTTGGTGAGCGGTTGTGGTGTGGTCACGGGCATCAACGTGATGGCAGCCAATCATGATGAAGCTGACGGCATCTGGGAATGCCTGCATGGACAAACGGGCCTTATGCCGGGGGATAAGGGGTTTATCCGACCTATCCACCAAGCAGGGTTGCAAGCCATCGGCCTGAATTTGCAAACCCCACTGCGCCGTAATATGCAGGATGACCGCCCCAAGGAATACGTTCAGGAACTCATGCGGGAGCGGCGTTTGGTCGAGACGGTCATTGGGCAATTGACGGAGCGTTTCCATATCCAGCGTATCCGGGCACGGGATAGGTGGCACCTGACCGTCAGGATTTTTCGCAAAGTGTTGAGCCATACCGTGGCAGTATTCCTTAATAGGATGCTTGGTAACTCATCCTTACAGTTGGTCAACTTGCTGGTGTAACGGTGGGAGAAAAATAAGTGGGTTCATCACTTACTTACAGTTGGTCAACTTGCTGGTGTAACGGTGGGAGAAAAATAAGTGGGTTCATCACTTACTGTCAACGGGCGGTACGATTCGCAATGTGTCCAATTCGGGATAATCGACATCAGATCAATGTTGCACACGGCGTTATCCTGTGTATTCAAGACACCACCGAACTGGATTTCAATGGGCAGGAAACCGAGGGTTTGGGGCGTTTATCCTACGATAAGCAACGCGGGATGTACCTGCATCCGACCTTGTGTATCACCCCAGACCGTCTGCCATTGGGGATCACCGATACGTGGATGTGGTCACGGGGCTTGAGCAAAGCGGCGGATCTTGCCAACCCCGGCATCAAAGAAAGCCGTCGCTGGATTGAAGGGTATGAACGGGTAGCCGAACTGGCGGCACGCTGCCCTGAACACCGCCTCATCTATACGGGCGACCGTGAAAGCGACTTTTATGACTTACTCAAACGGGCGCAAGCCTTGGATTACCCGGCTGACCTGCTGATACGGGCGCAACATAACCGCGCCTTGGGGGATGACCTCAAACTGTGGGATGCCATTGATCAACAACAGGCGTTGACTCGTATCACTTTTACCAAACCGCGCAAGCAGGGTGAAAAGCCTCGCAAAGTGGTACAAGAAATCAAGGTGTTACGTTATACCCTGCGTCCCAAAAGTAAGCATCCAATGCTATTGACCTTGGTTCAAGCCAAAGAAATCAACCCACCCGCCGGAAAATCGTCCCTCATTTGGCGTTTAGTCACCAACCGTTGTGTAGAGACCGCCGATGCCGCCTGTGAACTCATCGATTGGTATCGGGCGCGTTGGGAAATCGAGATGTTTTTTGATGTCCTGAAAGTCGGCTGTCGCGTCGAAAAACTGCAACTGGACACTAAAGAGCGCATCGAAAAAGCCCTCGCGCTCTACATCATGGTGGCTTGGCGGATTATGTTTCTGATGCGGTTGGGGCGTACCTGCCCAGAACTTCCGGCTGATCTGGTGTTTGACCCGCTGGAATGGAAAGTATCCTTCCGGCTCGGCAAAAAAGCACTACCCGATGGCATACCTACCCTCAATCAAGTGATCCGCAATCTAGCGGAACTGGGGGGCTTTTTGGGCAGAAAATGCGATGGCGAACCGGGGGCTAAAAGTATCTGGCTTGGCTACTCAAGGGTGCTGGACTGTATTTATGGGATTCAGATGGCTAGGTTCTGTTGACATTGTGAGGGTTGAATTGGTTAAAATGCTGCTTTTCAAGGTATTCCAATGAATCGCTACTATTTGACGGATGATCAATGGTCATTGCTGCATGAATTTCTGCGTGTTCATCCCCGTGTTTACGTGGGTGATTCTGGACGTTGTCGTCACTTTCTTAATGGTGTTTTATGGATACTCCGTTCGGGCAGCCAATGGCGTAGTTTGCCGCCCGAATACGGTCAGTGGAACAGTGTTTTCAAGCGGTATGACCGTTGGGTAACAGCGGGTATTTGGGATGAGATGTTCGCAGCGGTCAGCCTTGATGCGGATTTACAGGAAGGTTTTATCGACAGCACGATTGTGCGTGCTCATGCCTGCGCAGCGGGCGCAAAAAAAGTGATGCCGAAGCTGAGGCTCTCGGACGTTCCAAAGGTGGATTTAGCTGTAAAATCCATGCGTTAACGGATGCGTTGGGTTATCCCTTGCGATTTATTCTAACCCCCGGTCAAGCGTCCGATATTGGTCAAGCAGAGGCGCTGGTCACGTCTATTCCCCTTAAAAGACTCATGGCTGATAAAGGTTATGATTCAAAAGCCTTCGTGGAATATTTGGAAAAACAAGGGATCGAAGCACTGATTCCTTCAAAATCCAATGCGCTTGAGCCTCGGAAATGTGATTGGGTCGCTTACAAAGAACGTCACTTGATCGAGTGCTTTTTTGGAAAGATGAAACACTATCGACGCGTCTTTTCACGGTTTGAAAAGAAAGCGCAAAATTTTCTGGGCTTCCTCGCGTTTGTCGCCGTATTAATTTGGACTCGATGAAATGTCAACAGAGCCTAGTGAGTTGGGGGAGGACTGATTTGTGTATAAAGAGATGGGTATAAAGTGCAAGCTGTGCGTGGATTTGGGGAGGTTTTGACTCGTGCAGTGGTAGATTGGAGGAAATCCTGCGAACGCCGATATGTTTTTAATCCCCATAATGCAGTATCTGAAGCTGACAAGAATGCTGTTCGATCTCAAATTGCTGCACGTAAACGTGTTATTGAATCATCACTGATGGCAGGTGTGTCGGATTTGCAGATGCTTCGGCAAGAAGCAGCTATCAAGCTCAATGCTCTTTATCCTCAGATGGAGGCTGCGGCAAAAAAATTGGCACAAGCTCAGGCGGATGTAAAGTTATTGTAGTATCACGGATATGTTTGCAGCGACGCAAAAAGCGCGTTCACGCGGCTATTTGCCGGGACGGTTTTCGTTCAACGTCAAAGGCGGACGCTGCGAAGCCTGTTCCGGCGATGATTTGATCAAGGTCGAAATGCACTTTTTGCCGGGCGTGTACGTGACCTGCGAAGTGTGCGACGGCAAGCGTTACAACCGCGAAACCCTCGACATCCGCTACAAGGGCAAGAACATCAGCGAAATGTTGGCAATGACGGTGGAAGATGCCTGCGAATTTTTCGCCGCCGTGCCGTCGATTCACACCAAGCTGCAAACGTTGATGGACGTGGGGCTGTCGTACATCACGCTGGGGCAAAATGCGACTACGCTTTCGGGCGGCGAAGCACAGCGCGTCAAGCTGGCGAAAGAGCTGTCCAAACGCGGCACGGGCAAGACGATTTATATTCTGGACGAGCCGACCACGGGGCTGCATTTCCACGACGTTGATCAATTGCTGCAAGTGCTGCACCGCTTGCGTGACGGCGGCAATACCGTGGTGGTGATCGAGCATAATCTGGATGTGATCAAGACGGCGGACTGGGTGGTGGACTTGGGGCCGGAAGGCGGGAGTCGTGGGTGGCATATCATTGCAGTGGGTACGCCGGAGCAGGTGGCGGAAACGGAAGGGTCGTTTACGGGGGAGTTCCTGAAACGGATGTTGTGATAGGGTTGTAGTTTGTATTTGCTATAATGGGTCTGTACTTACTTCACCGGATTTACCGCCATGCGCTTCCTCGACGTAAAAACCGATTTCGCCTTCAAAAAAGTGTTCGGCAGCGAGCAGAGCAAGCCGATCCTGATCAGTTTCCTCAATGCATTGCTGAACTACAGCAATGGTGATGAAATCATTGATCTGACTATCATCGACCCGTACCAAGCACCGAAAATCCTTGGTATGAAAGATACTTACGTTGATGTGAAGGCGGTCTGCGCCAACGGCAGCACAGTCATCATCGAAATGCAGGTGCTGAACGTGGAAGGCTTTGAAAAGCGCGTCCTCTACAATGCAGCGAAAGCCTATTCCGCGCAACTGGGCAAAGGCGAAAAATACCATTTGCTGAACCCGGTTATTGCCCTGACCCTGACCGACTTTGTGATGTTCCCCGACCAGCCGGAAGTGTTCAGCCACTACCGCCTGATCGAAAAGCAGACCTTGGCACACTATAGCGGTGATTTAGAACTGGTGTTTATCGAACTGCCCAAGTTCATTAAGGAATTGGATGAACTCACCAATATCAGCGAAAAATGGGTTTACTTTGTCAAAAATGCAGGCAGTTTAGATTACGTTCCCGATACGCTTAAAGCTGAACAGTGCATCGTTGATGCTTTCAATATTGCCAACCGTGCGGGACTGTCGGAGGAGGAACTGGATGCACAGGAAAAGCGCCATGATTTCATTCGTCTGCAACGAGGTTCGATTGACAAAGCTGTGAAGGATGCGGTGAAAGAAAACTCTATGGAAATTGCTCGCAACTTATTGGATGTTTTGGACAACCCGACTATTGCCCAAAAAACAGGTTTGACAGTAGAGGAAGTCAGCGCATTGCGCCAATCTGTTGCATGACAAACTTTGCTGGATGTGTACATGACACTGCGAAGTGTGCGACGGCAAGCGTTACAACCGCGAAACCCTCGACATCCGCTACAAGGGCAAGAATATCAGCGAAGTGCTGGCGATGACGGTGGAAGATGCCTGCGAATTCTTCGCCGCCGTGCCGTCGATCCACACCAAACTGCAAACGCTGATGGACGTAGGGCTGTCTTACATCACGCTGGGGAAAATGCCACTACGCTTTCCGGCGGCGAAGCGCAGCGGGTCAAGTTGGCGAAAGATCTGTCCAAACGTGGCACGGGCAAGACGATTTATATTCTGGATGAGCCGACTACGGGGCTGCATTTCCACGACGTTGATCAGTTGCTGCAAGTGCTGCATCGCTTGCGCGATGGTGGCAATACCGTGGTGGTGATCGAGTAGGGCAATCGCATTAAAATGTTCTTGACAAAATCCCCTTAAGCTTGTTTCCCTTCAAGCTTTTGGTAGCCTGATGAAACTCCGTCCGACAGCCTCGATAGTTGAACATTTTGCATCAATCCCTGACCCACGCTTGGATCGTCGCAAGCGCCACAAACTGAGTGACATTTTCTTTATCACGCTGTGTGCAGTGATTTGCGGCGCGGATGACTGGGCATCTATCGAACAGTTTGGCAGAGCCAAAGAAAAGTGGTTCACCCGCGTACTGGATTTGAAGCATGGCATCCCGTCACACGATACCTTTGGGCGCGTTTTTGGGCTAATCGACAGCCAGCAGTTCAGTGAGTGTTTTAGCCGCTGGGTGGCTGACTTGGGCGACCTCAGTGACGGTGAAATCATTGCCATTGATGGTAAATGCCTGCGCCGTAGCCTGGATAGCGCATCGGATAAATCGGCCATTTACATGGTCAGTGCTTGGGCAACCCAAAACCAGTTGGTGCTGGGTCAGCAGCGGGTGGATGACAAGTCCAATGAAATCACCGCCATCCCTAAGTTATTGATGCAAATTAATATTGCAGGTGCAGTAGTGACGCTGGATGCAATGGGATGCCAAACGGCGATTGCCCAACAAATCGTGGACAAGGACGCTGATTACCTGCTCAGCCTGAAAGGCAACCAAGGCACACTCCACCAAGATGTGAAGCTGTTCTTTGAATCTGCCAACACTTGCCCACCCGTTGGACATATCAGCTATGACGGTGGACATGGACGGATTGAGACCCGCAGTGTACGAGCCACCTCAGCTATTGACTGGTCAAAGAAAGACCATTCCCATTGGCCTAAGCTCACCAGTATCATTGCCGTTACTGCCACCCGTGAATGCAAGAACAAAACCACCGAAGAAACCCGTTACTTCATCACTAGTATGGATGCCTCAAACCCTGAACGTTTGGGACAAATCGTGCGGGCGCATTGGGGCATCGAGAACAACCTGCATTGGGTATTGGACTATGCTTTCCGCGAAGATGACCAACGGATGCGTTCCGGCAATAGCGATGCGAACATGGCGGTTGTCCGGCATATCGCTCTCAACTTGGTCAAAACTGAGAAAACTGTCAAGCTTGGCGTGAAAAACAAACGACTCAATGCAGGCTGGGATGAGGACTACCTGCTAAAAATCGTCACAGGCAGACCGGGGGATACAAAGCCTAAAACTTAGAACTTTGTAAAACAAGATATTTTTAATGCGATTGCCCTGGGTGATCGAGCATAATCTGGACGTGATCAAGACGGCGGATTGGGTGGTGAATTTGGGGCCGGAAGGCGGGAGTCGTGGGTGGCATATTATTGCGGTGGGTACGCCGGAGCAGGTGGCTGAAACTGAGGGGTCGTTTACGGGGGAGTTCCTGAAACGGATGTTGTGATAGGGTTGTAGTTTGTATTTGCTATAATGAGTCTGTACTTACTTCACCGGATTTATCGCCATGCGCTTCCTCGACGTAAAAACCGATTTCGCCTTCAAAAAAGTGTTCGGCAGCGAGCAAAGCAAGCCTATTCTGATTAGCTTCCTCAATGCTTTGCTGGACTACCACGATGGTGATGAAATCACCGATCTGACCATCATCGACCCGTACCAAGCCCCGAAAATCCTTGGTATGAAAGATACTTACGTCGATGTGAAAGCGGTTTGCGCCAACGGTAGCACGGTCATCATCGAAATGCAGGTGCTGAACGTGGAAGGTTTTGAAAAACGTGTGCTCTATAACGCAGCCAAAGCCTATTCCGCTCAACTGGGCAAAGGTGAAAAATACCACTTGTTGAACCCGGTCATTGCCTTGACTCTGACCGACTTTGTGATGTTCCCCGATCAGCAGGAAGTATTCAGTCATTATCGTCTGATCGAAAAGCAGACCTTGGCAAACTATAGCGGTGATCTGGAACTGGTGTTTATCGAGCTACCCAAGTTCACCAAGGAACTGGTGGATTTGGTCAATATCAGTGATAAATGGGTATATTTCGTCAAAAATGCGGGCAGTCTTGATTATGTGCCGGATTCACTCAAGACAGACCCCTGTATTGTGGATGCTTTCGGTATTGCCAACCAAGCAGGGCTGACCGAAGAAGAAATGGAAGCACAGGAACAACGTTACGATTTTCTGCGGATACAGCGGGCATTGCACGATGAAAGGAAAGCTGTGGAAATAAAGCTGATAGAGGCGGAAGAAAAACAGCAAGCAGCGGAAGAAAAACGGCAAGCAGCGGAAGTACGAGCAGTAACAGCGGAAAAAGCATTGCTAGAAAGCAAAACAAATTTTGCCCGTAGCTTGTTGGATATTTTGGACGATACAACGATTGCCTTGAAAACAAGTTTGACAGTAAAGGAAGTCAGCGCATTGCGCCAATCTGTCGCGTGATAAGTTGGACTCGGTGCGTTGTACATAGGCTGTTGCAATGGCTTACCCAGCAAAAAACGAAAGGCAATACCATGGTTTCAGGGCAGCACCTCAAACGCTGGAGCAAGAATAAGGAATTGCGCATCAATGACCATGATCAGTTCGTGAAAGATGCCCGTGAAATGTTCCAACTGGTATTCAACCTGATTGAAGATGAAGTGGAACATCTCTACCCCACCGTGCGGGTGGTACAAGCCACCATGTCGAAGTAATGGTTGCTCAGGTTGAATGAAAAAAGTCAGTCTCTTCGTCGATGTACAAAACATCTACTACACCACCCGCGCTGCTTATGGATGCAGTTTCGACTACAACCGTTTCTGGGCGCAAGCTACCGCCGGGCGTGAAGTGGTGCAAGCGCGTGCCTATGCGATTGGTCGCGGCGACGAGAAACAGATGCAGTTTCAAAACATCCTGCGAGCAATTGGTTTTGAGGTGAAACTTAAACCCTACATCCAACGCAGCGACGGTTCTGCCAAAGGCGACTGGGATGTAGGTATCACGCTGGATGTGATCGAAGCCGCTGCCAACACCGACATTATTGTGTTGGCATCCGGCGATGGCGATTTCGATCAGTTGCTGCTGCGGGCATACCAACGCTACGGGGTGGAAACCGAGGCGTATGGTGTCCCCGGTTTGACTGCCAATTCCCTCATCAATGCCGCGACCCGTTACGTACCGATTGACGACAGCCTGCTATTGGGCAAACGCTAATCCCCTGACGGTGGCGCAGCATACGTTTCCGGCAATGCCGCCGTGCCTTTCAGCAAGCGGAAAATATCGCTATCGGTCGACAAAATCAGGCTGGTATCCGGTGTCATCACCGCCTGATAAGCATCCAAAGTGCGGGTAAAGGCGTAAAAGTCAGCCGCTGCCTGACTCTGGTTATAAGCCTTGGCGTAAATTTCGGTGGCTTGTGCATCGCCTTTGCCGCGAATGTTTTCCACTTGGCGATAGGCTTCGGATTGGATGCGGTTCAGGTCGCGGGTCATATTGCCGCGAATCCGTGCCGCTTCGCCATTGCCTTCGGAGCGGAAACGTTCAGCAATCTGGCGGCGTTCGCTGATCATGCGTTCGTAGATTTTGGGTTCGACACTGGCGTTGTAATTGATGCGTTTGAAACGAATATCCAGCAACTCCACCCCGAACACTTTGAGCTTTTCCGCAGCGGCTTTGTAGATTTCTTGTTCTACCAAGACGCGCCCTTTTTGGATCGGCACGAGTGAACCCACCACATTGTTGGTGTCTGCGCCATCAGCCGCGCCTTCCACCAACGTCGGGTCTTTGAGGGGAATACGCCCTTTGGTGGTGCGCACAATTTCAATCAATTCGTGTTTGGCAACCGCGTTACGGGTTTCACTGCCGAGGATGTCATCCAAACGCGATAAGGCGCTGCGTTCGTCGCGTAAGCGCAGGAAATAGGGGAGTGGTTCCACAATGCGCCAGCGGGCAAACAAATCCACCGAGATGTAGAGTTTGTCTTTAGTCGGCATATCCGAAGGGCTGCCATCCCACGGCAGTACCCGTTTGTCGATGCGGTTTACCTCTTGAATAAACGGGATTTTCATTTTTAAGCCTGCTTCGGTCACGGGTTCTTTCACCGGTTTGCCGAATTGGGTCAGGATTACTTGCTGCGCTTCACCCACGGTATAGAACGCATTGAACAAGACAAACGCCAGTAAACCGGCAAGCACTAGGAGTAAACGGTTCATGGTGTTGCCTCCGCTGGGGTTTTCTGTGAGGTGTTGAGGTTGAGCAGGGGTAACAGGTTTTTCATGCCTTCATCCACCACGATTTTGTTTTGAATGCCGGGTAAGATGGCTTGCATGGTTTCCAGATACAAACGCCGTTGGGTAATGTCGGGGGCTTTTTGGTATTCGGTGAACACCGCGTTGAAACGTGCCACGTCGCCTTCGGCTTCGTTGACGCGCTTGAGGCGGTAGCCTTCGGCTTCGCGGATACGCTGGTCTTTTTCACCTTCTGCCAAGGGAATGACTTTGTTGTAATCACGGCGGGCTTCGTTAATGAGCTTTTCTTTTTCCTGTTGCGCTTGGTTGACTTCGTTAAAAGATTCTTGCACCGGGCGCGGCGGGTTAATGTTCTTCAATTGCACTTGGTCGATGCTCACGCCCCACCACTTCGCGCATCACCGATTCCGAGGCATTGCGCAAGGTAATGCCCGGTTCGCGCACCGCAAACAAATAGTTGGTAGGTTCAGCAATGCGGTATTGCACCACCCATTCCACCAGTGCCACATTCAAATCGCCTGTGACCATCGGTGATTCTGCCGCAGGGTTGTCGGAGTATTGGTCGACGTTGGTTGCGCCTTCGGTATAAAAGCCGAATTCCTGTTTTAACTGGCGTTTGACCGGCAAAATGGTGGCGACATCCACGCCCAAGGGAATTTTAAAATGCAAACCGGGTTGGACTTCTGCCTGAAATTTCCCAAAACGTTGCACGATAGCCACGGAATCGCTGGGGACGGTGTACCAAGATGACCATGCGGTGATGCCGAATAGGATAATGATCACAGGGGCAATGCCCATTAGCTTGAAGCGTGGCAAACGTGGTCGCGAGGTCATAGGAAAGGATGGTATTGGGTTCACGCGGAATTCCCTCCAGTCATAAAAGTTTTGTGATTATGATCATGACTCTACGCCGTACTGTGTGGTTTAGCGAGAAGCTTCCGAGGAAATGGGGTTGGGGGCGGATAAAGATTGCATCGGCGTGTTGGCAGTGTCGGGTTATGTGTATGGTAGTTTTTCCTCTGTATGGCGGCATTGGAAAAGTGCCGGATGTGGAGCCGAAAGCGGCAGATCGTTTGCCGGATGGGGTTTGATAGTATTTGCTAATACGATTTTATTAACGGCAACTCAATCCAAACCGCAGGCAAAATCTTCAAATCTTTGAAATGCTTATCAGCCGAAACAAGACACTGGCATTGATGATGGAGCGCTAACGCCACATGCACAGCATCCATACTTTTCAGGTTTTCCAGTCTGGAAATATCCAGCGCCTCGCTGAAAACCTCTGGATAGCTGGGTAATACGCCACCGCATTGCACAAAAACATTCCGGTATGTCTGCAATACAGTGTCATCACCATTTTTGTAGGGTTTGATCAGAACTTCCAGCGCGACAGCCTCAGAGACAACAAACGACCAGCCATCCTGCGCAAGCTCTGCCAGTTTCGCGTCAATAATGGGGCGATACTCTTTTAATCCCTCAAAGCGGGTAATCCACACGGAAGAATCAACATAAGCCAACTTCACGCGCTTTCCCTCATTGCTCGCAGGTCAGCCAATATGTCGTCAATATGCCGATGTTGTAAGGGCAATTTATCGACCTCACGCAATGCGGCTGAAATAGCTTGCCAGTTAGAAACAGCGTGATTTTCTTCATGTACGACGGACAAAACAACTTTTTTGCCCCTGAATTGGGGAGGAAGCGATGCCCGCAAGCTACCGTCTTGATTGACTTCAGCGTGAACGATCATGGGTATTTCTCCATAAAATGGTGTTAGCTAAACTCTAACATGATGTTGTCACGTTCAACAAAAACGTTTTACCGCACGACTTCCAGCCGCACCTCCGCCTGGCGTTTCCTATTGTATAACCCCCCGTTTTGTACTAAACAATAGGCAGCCGAAAAATAATGCGGGGGACGCATGGATTCTATCAAGATCAGTGGCAAGTTGACCGGGCAAGACTTTCCACTCAAAAACCACGGCGCTTATGCCGACATTCTCACCATTACCTGCCAACAAGAAGTCACGCTGGAAGCCTTACGCAGTGGCGGTAAAAGCGTCGAACTCAACAACCTTGACCCTGACACCTTGGTCGAACTCGAATTTGAAAGCGGGTTCAAACGTTGGGTGCGAGTGGGCGAATTGCGGGCGCAAGCCACCCAAGAAACCAGCCGCTCTGCCAGCAACGAATTCATGCTCACGCCCGCCAGTTTTGACGTGCATAAGCAGCGCGGCCCAGTTGGGTTAGTGTTGAAGTTTCTGCGGGTGCTGAATGTTGATTCGGTCAGTGAGATGAGCGACGCTTTATCCGAGCTGTTAATCGACAAGCTGGAAACCCGCAAAATTCCGCAACCCGGCGTGTACCGCTGCCATAACACCGATCAATTAACGTTGGAATGGGTCACACAAGCCGGAGATATTGATACCAGCAAGCCGGTATTGCTGTTTTTGCACGGCACGTTTTCCAGCACCGATGGCAGTTTCGGCGACTTGTGGGAATCGCGCCAAGGCTATAATGCCGCCGCTTGGTTACAACGCTTGTTCGCGCCTTACGGTCAGCAAGTGTTCGCACTGGAACATCACACCCTCACCATCAGCCCGGTGCACAATGCGCTGCAAGTGTTGCGCTTATTGCCGCCACACACGCGCTTGCACCTGATTAGCCATTCACGCGGCGGCTTGGTGGGGGAATTGCTGTGCCAAGGCGTGTTGCAGCGTAAAACCCGCGAGTCCGGCGCTAAGTTTTTGGAGAGCGAGGAGATTTTCTCCAAGGCAGAACTTCAGCCGTTTGAACAGCAGGCGCGTATTCACGATCTGGAAGGATTGCAGGAAATTGCCGCCTTGCTGACGGATAAACACATTAAAGTGGAACGCTTTGCACGGGTAGCGTGTCCGGGGCGTGGCACGGTGTTAGCTTCGGAACGGCTGGAAGATAATTTGTCGATTATCTTCAATGTGTTGGGCTTTATTCCTTCACCTCGCTTGCAGATGTTAGCGGAATTTGTACGCATGGTGCTAATGGCAACCGCCCGCAAACGTATCGACCCGCAAGAATTACCGGGGTTGGAGGCGATGATGCCCGCCTCCCCATTAATCCGTTTGCTGAATCGCCCAGATGTGCAACTCGATTCTGACATGACCGTGATTTCGGGGGATATGCGTGCCTCGACGATTTTGGGGCATTTTAAGGAATGGGTGACGCAACGCTTTTTCGGCGAAGAAAACGATTTTGTGGTGAATACGGCCGGGATGTACGGCGGGGCGCGGCGCTTGCAGGGAATGCGGTTTTATCTGGATCAGGGCGATGACAGCAGCCATTTCAATTATTTTCGTAAAGGCGAGGTGCGCGACCGTTTGCTCAGTGCCTTGCAACACCCCGATACCGATTTGCGCTTGCGCCCGCTGTTGAACGAGACACCGGTGGCACGTCCGGCAGCGCGTTCTGGGCGTAATGCGCAAGCCGCCAAGCGTAGCACGGTGTATTTTCTGCCCGGTTTTATGGGGTCGACGCTGCAAATCAACGACACACCCATCTGGTTGGATATGTCGGCATTGAGTTGGGGGGATTTTTCGCGTCTGCAAATCGACAGTGCCGGGGTGCAAGCCGAAGGGGTGTTGGATGCGCCGTATCGTCCTTTGCTTAATATGTTAGCGGCTAGTCATACGCTGGTGGAATTTGCCTACGATTGGCGGCGTTCGTTTGCGGAAGCGGGGCGGCGGCTGGCGGATGCGCTGGAACAGGAATTGGAGCAAGCCAAAGCCAGCAATAGCAAGTTGGTGGTGCGCTTGCTGGCGCATTCCAGCGGGGGCTTGGTGGCCTTGGCGTTGATGAGTGAAGCGCCTAAGGTGTGGCAACGCTTGCGCGAAGAGGCGGATTGCCGCGTGGTGATGCTGGGTACGCCCTTACAGGGAACGTATACGGCGGTGCAATTGTTGCTGGGGCAACACCGTTTACTCAGCCTGTTGAATTTGCTGGATGGGCGCATGGATGAGCGCGAAGCGCAGTCATTGGCACAGCAGTTTGCGCGTTATCCCGGTGTGCTGGAATTGTTGCCTGCGGCGTATTTGCACGAAGAGCGTTGGCAAACGTTGCTGGGGGAAGCGTTTCACGCTTGGCCTGCCCGCCATTTGTTGGCGGATGCACGGCGGATACGCGAACAATTACGTGCGGTAGAGCTGGACACGCAACGCCTGTTGTACCTCTACGGCAAGTCGAGCCTCACGCCGGATGAGGTGGCGGAACACCAAGGTGGCTGGCGTTTTCATGCCAGTGGCGCGGGAGATGGCGTGAGCTTGTGGGGGGAATTGCCCGCGAAATTGCCGACTTGGTATTTGCCGGTGGAACACGGGCGTATGGCCAGCCACAGTGAGCATTTTCAGACCTTGCAATATTTGCTCGACGATGGGGTGTCGCGGCAATTGGCAACCCAGCCGCCCGCTATCGGCAAGGCGACAGGGGAATGGTTGCCGACGCTGCGCGGCGAATTGTTTCCCGATGAACAGGAATTGCTGGCAGCGGCCTTGGGCTACCACACGCGCATGACGCAAGCAGAAGTGCGTTCACCCGTGGAAGTGCGCGTGGTGCATGGCAATCTGGAACAAGTCACGCATCCGGTGGTAGTCGGGCATTACGCGGGGGATTCCATCCTCAGTGCCGAAGCTTTGCTGGATAAACGTTTGCAGGGGCGGCTCGGTGAATTGCATCGCATGGGTTTGTATCCGGGCGAATTGGGTACGTCACACGTGTTCCTGAATCCGGGGCAAAAACCGGGGGGCGCGGTGATTGTGGGCTTGGGCGAAGTCGGCAAGCTGACGGCGGGGGAATTAACCGCGAGTTTTACCCGTGCGCTGATGGATTATTCCTTGAAAATCCGCGAAGCCTTGGAGCAAACCCCGCCGAGCAATCCACTGGCAGAAGCGGAAGCCGTGCCGGTGCATGTGGCGACCTTGCTGATCGGCACGGTGGGTGGCGGCAGTGTGACCTTGGCGGATTCGATTACGGCAATTTTGCGGGCGATTGCGCGGGCGAATCAGGCGTTGGATAAGAGCGAGCGCGGCTTGCGCTTGCGTTTGCAGGTGGTGGAATTCATCGAGCTGTACGAAGATCGCGCGGTAGAAGCGGCGCGTTTGGTGCAAGATTTTGTGTTGATGCCAGAATTTCGCAACGATTTCAACGTGAAGAGCCTGATGCAATGCTTGCCGGGTAAACGGCGGCGAGTGATGTACAACGATCCGCCGGGTTGGTGGCGGCGGATTCAGGTGGAAGCGAGCGCCGATGGTTTGAAATACACCGCGTTGACCGATAAGGCACGCGCCGAACAGGTATTGCAAGCCACCCAGCGTAAGTTGGTCGATCAGTTTATCGACAAAGCGATCACCTCCAGCGCGGATGACCCGGATACCGGCAAAATTTTGTTTGAATTATTGCTGCCCGCCGCGATGAAAGAACAAGCACCGAATGCCGAAAATTTGGTGATGGTGCTGGATAGCGCCGCGTCTGCCTACCCGTGGGAATTGCTCTACAACCGTTTTGACCACGAATCCCAACCGCTGGCGGTGCGGTTTGGGTTGGTGCGTCAGCTACAGGTGGGGCAATACCGCCAGCATGTGGTAAACCCCTTGGAACGTTCGGCACTGGTGATCGGCGATCCGCCCGTGAATGGTGAGTTTGTGCGCTTGCCCGCTGCCCGGCAGGAGGCCGAAACCGTGGCAAACCTGCTGGAATCCGGTGGTTTCAGCACCGTGACCCGCGAAATTGGCACGGATTCACACGCCATTTTAAAAGCGTTGCACACGGGTGATTATCGGGTGCTGCATCTGGCGGGGCATGGTGTGTACCGCTACCGCCCTGACCCTGAGAGCGCGTTGGAAGTCAGCGGCATGGTGTTGGGCGATGGCATTTTCCTTACGCCGGTCGAAATCGGGCAGATGCGCAAAGTGCCGGAATTGGCCTTCATCAATTGCTGTCATCTCGCGCAAATGGACTTTATGAGCGCCGAGGTGCAAACCGCTGTGAGCAGCGACCGCAGCAAATTAGCGGCAAGTTTGGCGCAGGAATTAATTCGCATGGGGGTACGGGCTGTCATTGCGGCGGGCTGGGCGATTAATGACAGTGCGGCAAAAGTGTTTGCTGAACAGTGTTACCAGGCGTTGTTGCAAGGGCATACGTTTGGCATGGCAACTTTGTTGGCACGGCGCGAAACTTGGCAGCAATACCCGCAGAGCAATACGTGGGGCGCTTATCAGTGTTACGGCGACCCGGATTACAAGCTGTTGAGCCGCCAACCGGATAGCAATGCCGATGACAAGACGCTGGATAGCTGGCGCTTCGTGGCGGAAGTCGAGGTGGTGGCGGAGTTGCAAAACCTGATTCATGCCGCCGACACCGCGCAACCGGGGGACATTGCGTGGTTGCAGGAACGGTTGCCGCAATTGCATCGGGCGATTCCGGCGGAATGGTTGGCTCATGCGGATATTTTGTATGCCTTGGGGCGGGCTTACGGCAAGTTGGATATGTTTGTTCCGGCGCTGGATGCGTATCAAGCGGCGCTGGATTCGCCGCAAGCCGATTACCCGGTGATCTTGCTGGAAGACAAAGTGAGTGTGCAAACCGCGTTGGCCTTGGCATGGGCGCAGGGCAAGGTAGCAGCACCGGAGACGCGGCTGGCGGAATCCCCCGCTGCGTTAATGGCGGACAGTTTCAAAACCCTGCAATTGCTGGACGGTTTGGGGAATAGCCTGCAACGCTTTGAAGAAGTGGGCAAATTCTGGAAGCGTAGCGCCTTAATGGTCACTGGCGAGGAGCGGGCGAATGCGTTGCGCGAAATGGAGCAAGCGTATCGGCGGGCGCATGAGTTTGCCTTGCAGGAAACCCACGCGGTGGCGGGGTATCCGCTGATCAATTGGCTGACGTGCAAGGTGGTGCGTTATTTGCGCGGGCATGTGAAACAGTTGGATCGGCAGGAACTCAAACACTGGTTGGAACAAGCGCGGCAATGTGCCGAGTCGGGTGAGCGGGGAACGGCGGCGTTTTGTTCGGGGATTACCCGTGCGGAATACAGCTTGCTGCATTACTTGATCGGCGCACGTTTGAACGAAACCATTCAGGTGCAAAAAGTGGTGGCGGATTATGTGCAAGCCGTCGGGCGCGGGGCAGCACCCCGGCAATTACGGTTTGTGCGTGAGCATTTGGATTTTTTGCGCACCATGTTGGGTGAATTTCAGGAAGAGAAGCCGCAGTTGCGCCCGGTGGTGATGGCGTTGATGGAAATCGAAGAGAAATTGTCTTTTACTGCTGCTTAAGCATTGCCTGTTCCAGTTTTTCAGTTTGGCTTGCAGGTATTCGAGAAAATCCAGTACTTCTCGCGTTTGAATGTGCAGGGCATCCAGTTTTGCCTTTTGAAGCAGCTTCGCGTATCACTGTTACCAGTGCTGCGTGTGCCCCAGGCTACCGGCGTGGAAACGCCGGGTATGTCACAAGCTCAAGTCACTCTGTTTACAAGTGTGGAGAATCGCTGTAGTTCAGACTGATTTTGGGTAGCTCTCATCAGGCAGTGCTAAACTTGTGATATTGGCACTAACGGGATGTAGCCCATGTTTGACCTGTTTTTTACCGTTTTTCCGGCTGTTTCAGTCGTTTTCAAGTTGGGTTTTGAACCCACGGAAGCCTGTTTCTACGAGTTGACGGCGGAGCAATACGAAGAAGCTTGGCGGCAAGGGCAAGACAGGGGCGTGACGCTGTACATGGTTCTGTCACCGCAAGGGAAAACCCAGCCCGGTGAGGTGGTCGTTGTCAGTGAGGCGGAAAAAGCCAGCCTGCTCAAAGCAGCGGAAGTGATTGAACTTTACTGCCAGAAAAGCGGTAAAGTGTTCGACGATTATGGGAGCAAGTTGCGGTTTGTGGCGGAATTGTTGCCTCCGGTGTTTGCCAAGGATACGGATTTCAAGCAGCCGCATTTGAGTGTGGTCGGGTAAGGAGGAGTGACAGGTGGACAGTGATTATATTTCGGGTGAGGAACTGGGCGATAAACTGTTGCAGTCAGTGCGTGAGATGAAGTTGGGGATAGCCATCCGTGAGTATGCAAACGGAGCGGTATCGCTAGAAAAGTCCGCAGCTATTGCAGGGCTTGATCGCGTGGATTTTCTGGCAGCATTGGCAGCGGAACAGGTGGAGGTGTTTACCGTGGATATGGATAGCCTCAAGCGGGAACTGGAACATGGTTAACAACACACAAACGCCCCCAGTATTTCCCTCTGTTCCCGTTGGCAGGGTGTATCGCAGCGGACGTTCTGATGTATCCGCCAAAGCCCGTTCATTACTCTTTGAAAGCCGTGCGGAAGCATTACTGAAAAGGCGCAAAGCATGTTGATTGCTGATATGGGCGCGGTCTATAAGGTTAGCCTTACAGGGTATAACGCGGTTTCCTGATGTTGCGAACATACGCTGTTGGGTCTGCCATTTTTTCACAGTCTGCCTACATGCCGAATCCGGGCGTGTCTGCCCAAGAATGCTTTTCGCGTTTTTTTCAGCAGTCTTTTCTGGCTGGCGCAGCATGAAGCGTTCGTTCCAGGCCATTGCCGCGCCCGACCGTACCGGGGGATGGGGTGTTCTTTGCCTTGAGTGCTACCGATGCGGACATGCTACCTCATGCTGGGCTGTGGGGTGTATTTGTGTAGTTGTAAGCCATCAACAACTTCAAAGTGTTTGGCATTTCCCGTTGCCAACGCCAGCCCGTATTCCAACGCGGTTGCTGCAATCAGTGCGTCGGCAAGTTGCATAGAGTGGCTATGGAAATAGCGGCGAACCAATCCTACGGCGCGTTCTGAAATGCTGTCATTGATAGGCAGGCGCGATACCGCCATATTTTTGAGTGTTTTGTCGATGGCTTGGGCTTCGCGCTTGTTTTTTGCACCCTGAATCAGTTCCATGTAGGTCACATCAGAAATGGCTAGGTCGTCAAAGCTGTCCAGAAATGTACTCGCTTGCGGGTTTTTGCGTGTTACCCAAATCAATACGTCGGTATCAACCAAAATCAAAAGCGTGACCTCCGCAGATTGCGGACGTAAGCGGCTGGGTCTGCCATTTCTGCGCGGTCTTGCCATAAGCCGTAGAGTGGCGTATCGCTCCAACTGGTTTTGCGTTTTCCAGCAGTTTTGGTGGTTGGTTTGACAGGGTAGCGGCTGCGAATAAATTCGATGTAGTGCAATACTTCGCGCTGGGCACTTTCAGGCAAGCCGCGAGTTTGCTGGGTGATTTGTTGCTCCAAGGTTTGCATGGTATCGTTGTCCTGAGAACTGTGTTGACAGTTAGTATAAGGGGCTTTTTACGAATTGCCAAAGCTAAAGGATTTGGGCAATTTTGCTGGAAATGTCCAGTTCCGGCAGGTTCTGGATGGCGGCAAGCCTGCGTTCGGCTGCATCCGTGTTACCACTGGCGCATTCTGCCATGACGAATTCCGAAATGAACAGGTCATAGTCAAATCGTGCCGTATCCCACCAGTTGCGGGTTGCCTCTTGGTGGGCAGCCATCAGCAGGCTTGGATTGCGCCATGCTGTTAGTAGTTGGTATGGTTGTTTCGATGTAATCGCTTGGTTTCATGGGGAACAATATACACCAGACGGGATTTGTCGGAATTATTTCAGTGCTTTATTTTTGGCTATAAATTGGGTTAAGCTGCCAGTCATGTTGCGTAAGTTGTACAAGGGGCGATCACTGACGCAAGCGTAAGGGCTTTGCCGAAATCCGCTTGCCGGACGGCTCATTGCATCAGGCCGAAATCCATTGGTACGAAGCCAGCGGAACTGGCAAGAAAGAATTCAAAATCAAATACTTCATCGAGTAATTGTCATGTCTGAACATACATTCGCCATTTGTATCAAGAACGAAGATTACGAAGCGTCACTGGAACTGCGCAAGTTGTACGAAGTGCTGCCTGACCCGAAGAGTGAGCAGTTGGGGATGGTTCGGGTGATGGATGAGTCGGGCGAGGATTATTTGTACCCTCAAGAGTTTTTTGTGCGGATTAGCTTGCCTGAAGTGGTGGAAGAACAAGTGTTGCTGGCAGCATGAATTACATTTGACATGAATAGTTTCTGTTTTTGTGAAAGTGGTCACTATTGTTTATAAAAAAATACGATATTATACTCAAATTTTGAGGAAATATTGCGGCAATAAATTGTAAATTTTTTGTGTTTGCTAAAAATTTAGGAGTTTTTTCATTAAATCTTGCAGTGATTTTGTCTGGTTGGGCTAAAGGAGATACATTTGGAAGTTAAAGTTTGGGAAGGTGGTCTTCAATCTCAAGAAATTGAAGCTATTGAAAAGATAAAACAAGCATTTAGTGAAAAGCCTAATACGACAGAAAAAAATAAATCAAGTCGTGGTGGTTCTCTACAAGATCAGCTTAGGGAGAAAACAGGTAAGGATTCAATGTTTCCTTGGAAAGGTTACGCTGGATTTCGTTTTATTGACTCACGAGGCAATGAAGGTGAGTTTGATCTTGTTATTGTGACGCATTGCAATATTATTATCGTTGAATTGAAAGATTGGAATAATGGTGAAGTCACATCTAATGGTGGAAATTGGCATAAAAATGATCGTCTGATGGGACGATCTCCGGTTAGTGTCACTCAGAAAAAAGTTTACTTATTACAAAACAAATTAGGAAAATATAAACACAAGTTTACCAATAAGGGATATGTTCCTCATATTGAATTTTTCGTGGTAATGAGTGGAAATGCTGACTTTTCAAAATTAAGTATGGATGATGAGAAGAATCATGTCATATCTTTAACTAATTTTAATGATTTCCAAGATCGAAATATTTTTAATAAAAGATTTCGGCCACATCCAAGCTCCCAAGTGTTAAATCAAGACTTTGCTCTATTTGATGAAATTTTCTTGGGGAGTAAGACAGAGCCTAAATCAATAGTGGTTGATGGTTATAGAGCAAAAGATCTTATTTTTGAACATCCACGGAAAATTTATAAAGAATTTCAAGCAATATCGGAAATATCAAAGCAAGATGAAGCATTGTTACGATTATGGAACTTTAATAATTTACACGGTACAAAAGCAAATACATTAAATGGACGTTTTGAAATTATTTCAAGGGAGCGTGAAGTTTTACAGTTTATTAAACATGCAGATCATGATCTCTATAAGAATTGTTTAAGATCATTAACAAGTTTACAAAGAGATGACGTAACTACAGAATATAGGGAGGTTTATGAACTACCTCCCAGTCATATGAGATTAAATGAATTTATTGGAAAGTATTGCCAATTAGTTTCAGAAAATGACCGTATAAATATCGTCAAACTTTTAATCGCAAAGTTTGCCACTCTACATTCGATGAAAATTGCTCATCGTGATATTGGTGACCATAGTTTATGGTTATCACCAAGTAAGGAAATTGCACTTTCAAATTTCATCTCTGCTTATCATCAGCCATCAGGAACAGTCGGTGATTATCGAAAAGAACTTTCTGTCGATAGTATTATGGGGTTTGATCTAATTTCAACGAAAAACAACATTACTCCTTTTGAGCAAGATGTGCAGGCTTTAGGCGTAGTTGGATGGCATATTCTGACAGCTCAGCGTTTATCTAAGAAAAGTCTTGGAAGTATACAGCAGCAATTAAATGAAAGTGACGCTTGGTATGCACATGTATTTATAAATGCTATAAATGGTGATAAAATTACAAATGCCATTGATTTTTTTGAAGAAATTAAAAAACTTGAACCAAAAAATAATTCAGTTATTGATTTTGATAATAGCAGATTAGAACCATATCGAAAACCTATTAGTCATACAAGGCAGTATAGAGAAGATAATGATTTTATTATTGAAACAGAAGAAAAAGAAGTTTATCTGTCTGATGGCTATTTAGTTAAAGCATGGTTAAATATTAACATCTCTTCTGATTTACCTTCTTTGAGCTATAAAGCGCTCCATTTTTTAGAGAGAATTGAGAAAATTTATTCGATTTCACCATCATATTTGCCAAAAATTCGTGATTTTGGTATTGCGGTAAAATCATCCAGTTTATATTTAGTAACAGATTTTGTGGAAGGTAAGCATTGGGATGAGATTGAATTAAATAAAGAGCAAAAGTTGGTTGCCATTATCCAGCTTGTCATATCTATTGAGCATTTGCATGGTCTTGGAATAAGTCATGGTGATTTACATCCAAAAAACTTACTTGTTTCAGATTTTGGCGAATGCGTTACTTTTATTGATATTCCCGATTTCAACAATACTGAAGAGGATTTAAAAAACCATCGTTATAGTCCAGAAAACATTGATACTTGCACTGCATTTGAGCGTGATAATTTTGCAGTGATGCGTATGAGTTGCGAATTATTAGGTATGGAGTGGGGTTATGATTCGATTGATTATCCACAGATTAGTTCAGTTGTTTTGCTTGAATTAAGAGATATACTGTTTGGCTTTAAAAGTCTGTTACGTTTTCATAAAACTATAAGTTCCTTGTCAAACGAAGTAGATGCAGAGTTAGTAGCTATTACAATAAGAGGAAACTTCGCTCCATCAATTATTTATCCAGATAATGGTCATCTTTATGTTAAGATTGAAAAAAGTCATAAAGATAATTCTGATGCGCGAGTGCGTTTTATTGGGGTTGGCGGAAATTTCGATGCAATATATAAAATTCAGGAAAATTCTTTTACCATTGGTTTTCCTCCAAAACAGTGGAATTCTATAAAAAAAGAAGATGCAGATTCGAGTCAGCTTGACTTGCAATTTCCAATAAAAATTATGCCGGGAGAGAATAATGATCTTAATGCTATATCTCAACGACTTGCGAATAATGAAGAATTTAAACGAGCAGTAACTTTATTATTTAAAGATGATGAAAGTGATGGATTGACTGAGCAGCTACGTGAAGCTTTCCAAAAAATTGATGACTTGGAAGTTATTGATAGTTTTGAAGTTCCTGAAATTTCAACCTCAAAGCTTTGGAAGGCAATTCTTAAGACAGAAACTGAGTCATATCCTTATATTGAAGTTTATGCTGATCCAGTTCCTGCAAAAGAAAGCTCAGGGGAATTAATTATTCCATATAAGTCTGATGTTGATGTACTTGGTGGTTTCAATAAAATTGATGAAATCGAGGCGATATTAGTTGATGATGATAAAGAAATAGCACTTGGAAATGTTTTGTTGAAAAAATCATTAATTAATGAAGTTAGGTTGGAAAAGGTTCGAGGGCGTGCATATAAATTAAAAGAAGGCGATT
This sequence comes from Candidatus Thiothrix sulfatifontis, assembly GCA_022828425.1. NCBI lineage: Bacteria > Pseudomonadati > Pseudomonadota > Gammaproteobacteria > Thiotrichales > Thiotrichaceae > Thiothrix > Candidatus Thiothrix sulfatifontis. The sequence continues at coordinate 2,746,215 of CP094685.1, read as the reverse complement.
TGGTATTTTTTAGAACAAAGCAAGATCGAGCATCGTATATTAAACGTAAAGTGGCATTGGAGAGATTACTTGATAGAGAAAGTGTAATTCCTGATATAGTGGATTACTTCGAGCCATCCTGTAAAAAGCCCGCAGTTATATACAACATAGATGTTACCAATAATGATTTAGATCGTTATGATAGAGATGATGAGCATGGTAATGAAATTAGTCTTAATGCTCAACAACGAGAAGGCTTTATAAAACTTGTCAAAAATGGACCTTTATCCATGCTGCAAGGCCCCCCCGGTACAGGAAAAACAGAGTTCATTGCTGCATTTGTTCATTTTCTTATAGAAAAAGGTGTGGCTAAACAAATACTTTTAGTAAGTCAGTCCCATGAGGCAGTAAATACTGCCGCAGAAAGAATACGTAAGCACTGTTCAAGATTAGGAACACATTTAGAAGTGGTTCGATTTAGCAATAGAGAAGGTGCAGTTTCAGTTGGATTAAAAGATGTATATTCAAATTCAATTATCTCTGAAAAAAGAGAGTTATTTAAAGCTGAATTTAAGTATCGTATCGAAATGCTTAGTGACGCTCTAGGATTGCAAGCTGAGTATTTATCTAGGTTAGTCAGTGCCGAATTAAAGATTTTCAATCAAATTGATAAATATGTTTCCTTATTTAATACTTTGGCTACTAAAGATGTAGATGATCATGACAAGAAGGAAATAAAGAAACTGATTGCTGAGATGGATTCTAGACTTAGAGAGTCTTTAAAAGTAGATTATGATCTGGACCTTTCCGCTGGTGATGACCTTAGAAAGTCAAGAGAGCTTTTGGTATCAAAATTAGATGATGATTTTAATATTCGTCCTGATGAATCTCGTCATGCTCAAGCTTTGGCAAAGATAACACGGGAGATGCTTAATGTTTTAGAAACCGACCGCGTAAACTATGATGAGTTTCTTGCTCGTTCAAGACAGCTAGTGACTGGTACATGTGTCGGTATCGGTCAGCCTCACATTGGCATTCAAAATAACCAGTATGATTGGGTTATTATTGATGAGGCTGCACGCTCTATAGCTAGTGAATTAGCAATTGCCATGCAGTCTGGTAAACGTATCTTATTAGTAGGAGATCATCAACAATTACCTCCTCTTTATTCTAAGCCACATAAACAAGCACTTGCTAGAAAGCTAGGGATTCCAGTTAAAGGAGAGGAGTTGGATGAATTACTACAAAGTGATTTTGCTCGCGCATTTGAATCATCATATGGTCATCAAACAGGTGTTCAACTATTAACTCAGTATCGTATGGCACCTGAAATAGGTAATTTAGTTTCGCATACTTTTTATGACGAAAAGTTAAAAAATGGAGACAGAATAATTCCTGATATATATGTAAATGAATTACAAGTGTTGAAAAAAACGGTTACATGGATAGATACATCTTTGATGAAAGAAAGAGCATATCATCGAGATGATCGTGGTTCCAGTATTTATAATCGCCATGAAGCTGATGTTATAATTAAAATATTAAAGTCTTTTTCTAAGAATGATAATTTTGTTTATGAATTATCCAAAATAGCAAAAAAAGATGAACCAGCTATTGGAGTTATTTGTATGTACAGTGAGCAGAAAAAGCTTATTAGGCAAAAGTTTAATGAAGTGTCATGGGATGATGGCTTTAAAGAATTAATTAAGATAGACACTGTGGATAGTTATCAGGGCAAGGAAAATAGAATAATTATTTTATCAATTACGGCTTATGATAAAGAGCAAGCGCCTAGATTTCTTCGCTCTCCCAATCGAATTAATGTTGCTTTATCTCGCGCTATGGACAGGCTTATTATAGTAGGAGCCACCGATATGTGGCGTACTAAAAATCGAAACTTGCCACTTGGTAGAGTGGTTTCATATATGCTTGATAAAGGTAGTGAAAACGGTTATATATTTTTAGATAGTAATAAAGCAGTGGAGCAATTCTAATGAAAACTGAATTAACGGCTGCATATCATGATGTGGATTTCTTATTGCCTGTTCATCGATTTAATATACGATTTTCTTATGTAACCAATAAAGGTCTCCCGTTTATTAGGGAGTTTATTCTTCGTCTTTTACATATATCCCCGATGACAAAATTGCAAATAGCTAATTATTTTGGTTTGTCAGCGAATGAAATAGAAGAAGCTATTTCGGATTTAATGAAGCGTGGCGAGGTGCAATTTATTGATTCTGGTAAGTTAGGCTTAACTTTTCATTCAAGGAATTATTTTATTTCACTTGGTTTTCCTCCGCAGCTTTCCACTGTTATGGAAACTGGTGGTGTATTTTCATTTGAGCTTATAAGCTTTTACTGTGTGGGCAAGGGAAGAACTAATGAGAAGTGGAGTGCAGGAATTGCATTGCAGGCCAATAATGAAAATATTGCAAACAGTGAGAAAAATGCACAAATAAGTTTTCAGCATCAGTTCTATGAAATTCTTGAGAAAGGCTTTATTCCCCAAGTTCGTAATAATGAAGCAGCAGAAAAGCCATCGATTTATACTGTTGAATCTGTCAACAAACTTGGGCAAGAACCGATTCGTTTAAGCGTTGAGTTCCGTATAGATGAAGATGGAATGCCTGTTGAGAGAGCAGACTTTAATATTCTTACTGACTCTTCTTTAGTTCATGAGTCAATTACTTCAACTTTATCTAATATTTATGTATCTAGCAATATTCCCGATATTGCTAGTGCCATGAATTTGTTGGAAGATAAAGAAACTCAAAAATTTTTGACGAATAATTCGGTTGATTTGAGATTGCTTTCAGATAGTCTTTCATCTGAAAATTTAGATAATTATTCTAGAAGTTATTTTCTTGGGCCTATTTACAAAAGAGATAACTGGAAAAGCTTGGTGAATATAATTAATGATATTTTAAATAGTGACTCAAATATATTAGATTTTATATGGGTTGCGCCTTCTGATGTCTTCTGGGGAAAAAGTCTTAAATGGCTATCTTGTGTTGAAGATTTTTTTAATCAAGCTGCCTCCAATGAGAAAAAAGTGCTTTATAGCCCAAAATTGTTTTTGCCGATATGTGGAGAAAAAGATAAAAAAGGTATTAAAGATTGGCGAAAAGACTTGAAATCATATGATAAAGGCTTATATGGGTTGCTAGAGGGGCTGTTAAATGGGTGCGTGGAAATTTTATTGATACCAGGGAAGCTGGCTGTTATCTGTTATCATATTCGTTATCCAAACGCACTTCCTGTCACACTTCCTCTTGGATTTTTTACTAAAGAATTAGATGTGATCAGTAAAGTCGAAAAAGTGGTAAACGAGTATCTTGTTGGCTTTCAGGCATTTGATAAACCAAATAATCTAGGTTTGTTAAAAGATCTGGTCGACAAAAATTGATTTTTAGATGCTTTGATAAATACATTTCTCTATATTCCTTATGACAATTGATTTCGACTTTAATGTTTGCATTAATTTATCATAAATTTTAAGAATGTCGACTCTTCAATTGTCATGAGGAAACTCTCTTACATTGAGTTAAATCTCCCCCATCAACTTCACCACCCACTCCTCCCGCTCCTCCACCGTCGGGAGTTCAATCTCAAACCTTAACTTATCCTGCCCATCCAGCTTAAACACCCACGGGCGTTTCTGGATCAACGTAATCACCTTCATCGGGTCAATATTCGGTTTGTCGTCAAAGATAATCCGCCCACCCTTGACGTGCATATCCAGCTTGCGGATGCCCAATTCCTGCGCCAGCAGCTTGACCCGCGTGACGCTGAACAGCGTCTTGGTCGGTTCTGGCAGCAGCCCGAAGCGGTCGATCATTTCCACCCGCAATTCGTCCAGTGCCGCCTGCGATTCCGCGCTGGCAATGCGTTTGTAGAGGATCAGCCGCGCATGGACATCCGGCAAATAATCGTCCGGGATCAACGCAGGCGCACCCAATTCCACCGTGGTGCGGCGGCTGGTGGCGCTCAATTCCGGCACTTTGCCCGATTTCAACGCCTTCACCGCCCGTTCCAGCAAGTCGTTGTAGAGGTTGAAACCGATTTCCTGAATCTGCCCGCTTTGCCCTTCGCCGAGCAATTCGCCCGCGCCGCGAATCTCCAGATCGTGCGTCGCCAGCGTGAAACCAACCCCCAATTCTTCCAGCGATTCAATCGCTTCCAGCCGCTTGACCGCATCCGGCGTAAGCGCGGATTTCGGCGGCGCAATCAGATAGGCATAAGCGCGGTGGTGCGAACGCCCGACCCGCCCGCGCAACTGGTGCAACTGCGCCAGCCCCAGCTTGTCAGCACGGTTGATCAAAATCGTGTTGGCGGTCGGCACGTCGATGCCGCTTTCAATGATGGTGGTGGCAATCAGAATCTGGAAACGCTGGTGGTAAAAGTCGCTCATGATGCTTTCCAGATCGTGCGCCCGCATCTGCCCGTGGGCATGGCGCACCGTCACACCGGGCAACATCGCGCTCAGTTCCTGCTCCACCTTGTCGATGGTTTTGACCTCATTGTGCAGCACGTACACCTGCCCGCCGCGTGACAATTCCCGCGCACACGCTTCCTGAATGATGGTCTTGTTCCACTCGCACACAAAGGTTTTGATCGCGTGGCGTTGCGTCGGCGGGGTGGCAATGATCGACAAATCGCGCAAGCCCGACAGCGACATATTCAGCGTGCGCGGAATCGGCGTGGCGGTCATGGTCAACATATCGACATTGGCACGCAGCTTTTTCATCTGCTCCTTGTCGCGCACCCCGAAGCGGTGTTCTTCGTCGATAATCACCAGCCCCAGTTGCTTGAAATGCACATCGTCCTGCAACAGCTTGTGCGTACCGATCACGATGTCGATCTTGCCGGAGGCGAGTGCCTCCAGTGCCTTGCTGGTTTCCTTGCCGGTCTTGAAGCGTGACAGCGATTTAATCACAAACGGTCAGTTGACAAAACTGCGCTTAAAATGGTCGTCATTTGCTTGATTTCTGTCTCTGCCACATTCAATGCAGGCATAAAGCGCAAAGTATGTGGCTGTGGTGTGTTGATCAATAAGCCTTGTTCAAAGCAGGCTTGTACAATGGCAGCAGCATCTAATGTTCCTGTATCCAATGCTAACAACAAACCTCTGCCTCGTATTTCGCCTAAGCCAGATTGGAGGGAAAGCGAGGAGAGAGCATCACGCAATAGCTGGCTACGTTCGCGGACTGTTGATAAAAAATCAGGTTGGGTGATGGCTTGAATAACACTGTAAGCAACGGCTGTCATGAGCGGATTACCATTGTATGTGCCGCCTTGTTCGCCTGCGGTGAATACACAAGCGTGGTGTTTTGCCAGTAACGCGGAAATCGGTACACCACCGCCCAACCCTTTGCCCAGTGTCATGATGTCAGGTTCAATGCCGTAGCCTTGGTAGGCAAACAAATCGCCTGTCCTGCCCATGCCTGTTTGGACTTCATCGCAAATCAGCAGCAGGTTATGTTCATCTGCAAGCTGACGTAAGGTGTGCAGGAATTCGGGTGTAGCGGGGATAACACCTGCTTCACCTTGAATCGGTTCAATCATGATGGCGACGGTTTCGGTATCAATGGCTTGCCGTACTGCTTCGGCTTCATTAAACGAGACTTTGGTAAACCCCGGCGTTTTGGGTTCAAACATCGGTGCGAATGCTGGTTTGCCGCTGGCTGCCATTGTGGTTAATGTTCTGCCGTGAAAACTGTTATCGAAAGTTATTATTTTCCATGCTCCATTTTTATGTACCTTTCCCCATTTACGCGCCAGTTTGATTGCACCTTCGTTGGCTTCTGCACCACTATTAGCAAAAAATACCTGATCGAAAACAGAGTGGTGTGTCAACTCTTCAGCACATTCTAACATTGGGCGATTATAAAATGCGGGGCTGGCATTAATTAGACGGCTGCTTTGTTGGTTAAGTGTATTGGTAATTACAGCGGGGCAGTGCCCTAGTGTGTTCACAGCCCAACCCTGAACAAAATCAAGGTATTGTTTGCCATTATGATCGGTCAGCCAACTGCCACTACCTTGTTCAAAAATAAGCTCAGGTCGTGAAGCGGTTTGCATAATATTGCGAAAAATAGTTTGCATATTAATTCTTGTTTCCCGTAAAATTTATTGCATATGAAATGATTAGTATTGCTAGGGGATATAGCAGAAAAACACCTCCAAAAATAATGATTATTGATATGATTAAGACAACGGTGATTGATATTATTTTAAATAATAGTTTTTTGGATAAGAAAAAAAGAGCACAACTTGCTACTCCATATAAAATAAGAAAGTTTTGTCCTGCTATGGATAGCATACTTTCAATGCTAAGGAAATTATAATAGTCTAATGCCAAAACAAATAATAATGCTGTGTTCGTGAGAATAATGGCATAAATAGGTGTGCCTTGTTTATTCGTAAGGCTAAAATACTTTGGTATAATCTTGTCCCGACTGAGAGAGTATACTAATCTTGAAACTCCCCATATAGCACCAAATAAATTGGCAAACACAATAAGTGTTGCCAACAGTGATACAAGCAATACAGCCTTATCACCCAGTGCCTTCTTCAATATTCCAATGAATGGAGTAAGAGGATCTGTTATGTTTTCTTCTTGTTGAACAAGAAAAGCCACAGTAAGATAAAGTATAGTTGTAATCAAAAAAGAAAATAACATAGCTATTGGAAAATCACGTTTTGGGTTTTTGAACTCTTCAGCAGAATGAGCACCAATTTCCCATCCGGTGAATGCAAAAAATATAATCATAAAAGGAGAGAATAAATCAAATATATTATTATTGATATGTGGTAGCTTTATGGTTTCTATTCCTTGAGCATCTCTTATTGCAAAAAAAAGTAGAATTATAATAAAAACTATAACCGTAGAGCCAATAGTCGTGGTGATGGTGGAAATATGCTTTCCAGAAAAAAGATGTAATAGCGTTGGTAACAATATTAATAGTGCAGCGTAAAAATGATATTGAAAAGGGAGTATTGCTGACAAGTAATAAGCACCTGTTAGTGCAATTGATGGTAAACCGAATGCCACAGCTCCTAGAAGTAACAATGTTGCAAAGTTTCTCCCGATATTTCCAAATGCCTTTTCTGCATAATAAGCAACTCCCCCAGAATTGGGAAAGTATACTCCTAGGATGGTAAAAATAATTAGAATTGGAACTGATATGAGTGAAACCAATGCCCATGAAATAATCGCATTTTGACCAACTTGCTGATAAACAATTCCTGGTAATATCAATAATCCAGCGCCGATTACAATGTTGAGAAATAAAGCGGTTCCACTAAAAAAACCTAATGTCTTTTTCAGTTCATACATAATAATATCCTTGTTATTGATGTTTTACTAAATTAAAGTTTAGTGGACACTTGGTGGATGGAGAGTCATTATCATCTGGTATCATATACTGAGGCCATTCAAGATCGCCATCTTGATAATGTCCCAGATAAGGACTCCGAGAAATCAGATCATATTTGTCAATATTATTTCTAATTCTTTCCCTTATTTTATGGCCTTTTTTATTATTTCCCGCAAACTTATCAAATCGTTCTCGTGGGTTAATTACAAATACTAGTGTGTCGCATAAGTTCCTGCTATTTCTATTTTTATGATTTGGGTGACTTACATTGATGAATATTTGAACTCCTGAAAAGCACATCGTCCAGAATTCTTGATTTGGATTTTTAGGCAAACAACCATTCCATGCTATTTTGTCATGGTCTATAAGATATTGAAGCGAATCAAAAAATATTTTTTCGTAATGATGTGTGCTAAATATAAACTTAACAGGCTCAAATAAGACAATTAATGGTTCGATATTATTTATATTTTCATCTGATTGTTGAGTCTCTTCCAGAAAGGAAGATAGCTCATTTGCAAAACTGTTGAAGTCATAAGTGTGCTGATCTTCACACCAATTTACAGTGAGAAATCTAAAGTTTAGTAGGGAAAATACTCTTCTTGCGAAAATGCAAGGGAAATTATTTTCATGATTTAATGACGGATTAAGTTTTTTTGATATTTGATCAATTAATGGATATGTCCATTGAAGAGTTTTAGGTAACTTTATACTTGGGAAATCTTGCTGACTAATTAACATTGGAAATCCTCTTGGTGAATATTTGAACTTTGAGAATTAGGTGTTATTGTTTTTGCGGTACACTTGTAAAAGCCAATTGGTTTGTTTTTGATGAAATAGTTTATGTGATAATAATCATTGTCATGAGATAGAATCTCTTTCTTATAATCATGGTTGTTTATTCCTTTTGTTTTCATTTCTAAGGAGCATGTTTTAGCTTTCATTGTTATCACTGAGTCTGGGTTTTTGTATTTTTTATCAAATCTTCCACAAATTGTATTAGCTGCAATCTCTACTTGATGCATAATATTATCAATAAAGAAGGCTGTTTCTCCAGAATGTTCAATGCAATCGCCAATTGCCCATATGTTTGGGTCAGATGTCATCATGTAGTCATCTACTTTTATACCAGAACCAGTAGCAATTTCGGTGTTAAGAGCTAAATGTATGTTAGGTTTTAAACCTACGACAGAAATTATTATGTCGTAGGTTATTTTCTTTCCTGAACTAAAGTTAACAAGAAAATTATTTTTATTTTTTTCTATAGATAAAATGCTGCAATTAAGAATAAACTTAACTCCGGCTTTACTAAACTTATTTTGAATGAAACTGGATACTTCTTCCGAAGCAATTTTAGATAAGATTCTAGGTGATATATCATGCAGCCATATTTTATGTCCAGCACGTGATAAATCATCTGATATTTCACAGCCGACTAATCCTGCGCCTACCACCAAGATACTTTTGTAGTTATTTAATAAATTACTAGCAAGTGCTTCATATTGATCAAGATTATTCAAAAAGAAAATATATGGCTGAATATTTTTTGGAAATATTTTGATAGGGGATGCTCCTACAGAAAGAACAAGTTTTTCATAACTGTATTTTCCTGATGATGTTATTAGTTGTTTTGAAATTCTATTTATCCCTAAAACTTCTGTTTTTGAGTATAAGTTAACATTAAGAAGACTAGCTCTATCATGTCCATGAGCGAGAACTAAATCGGTTTTAGTTTTTCTTTGGGATATGGACTCAGATATAGATGGCTTGTAATAATAATCACCATCATCTAACGTTATAATAGTGATTGTCATATTTAGATCATGAGACCTTAATCTTTCTGCAAGAGACCAGCCTGCTATACCTGCCCCGACAATAACAGTATGCGTTGTACTGTGATGTATTGAATCGTCTACTATATCTTCAACTTGGCTGCATTCGTATTCATCAAATAAGTCACGAGAATCACCACATGTTGAACAAAACCAATTATTGGGTAAATCAGAAAATTTTGTTCTTGGAGGAATATTAAATATAGGGTCACCAATGAACTCATTATAAATGTGACCGCATGTTTTGCACTTGTAACATTTGTATTCCATAAAATATACTCCTTAGATTACTTTAATGAGGCAGCTATAGTTAATAGCATACAGCAACTTTTGATCAGTTGTTTGCTTGAGGGTCATGCCTGATTAAAAATTAAAGATCTTGCAGATCTTTAGAGATGCCCGTGGTAGAGTATCAAAGCATATGGTTTATAAAATAATAGAAAGAATTTTAAGCTATTGATGGTTTAACTGTTATCAATAGCATTTTTTAAATGCATTGCTACCACGAATATCTCAAAGAACCACTTTATGTACTAGCATGAAAATTTAAGATAATAACCCTTGGCGCTCAAAAGACTCTTTACCTTCTATCATGTCAAATACTCCTACTTCTGATGCGAGTTGGATTAATTCGGAATAGTCGATTCTATTTAAGTTTATTTCTGACTCTGCACGGCAATCACCAATCACTTCATTCGTATATTTAAAGTTTAATTGGTTAAGTATTGTCTCCCATACAATAAATTCTTGACTTGCAAACCAATGAACAGGCAATGGTAATACTTGGCAAAAGAAAGTTTTTTCTTTGTAACTTAGGTGATGAAATATTTCTTTTGTGAGATTGCGAAAAATACTGCTATGAGCCAACTCATCTTTTCGATGATAATCTGTTGTAATTCTATTAACTGGTTGAACTTCATCAGCATTTGCTAATAAACTTAAGTAGTCACTAATGAAAACTTCTGACACAACACAGGCTGCTAGTCTCACTAGTTTTTTCTGCCAATCATGAGAGTATCTGCTAACTTCTTTCTCAATATTATTTACCAAGTCAAAACTTGGAAGTTTTAATTCAAGAAGTCCTCTCTGTTTTCTGCAAGTATAACAAGTATTCAATACCATCAATATATGATATGCTTCATCAACTAATGTTTCTGCTGCTAACCATCTTATTATATGGTTACTTGTTCCGGGTAATTCAGAATAGATGAGTTGATTGCAAACGGGAGATATTATTTTTGCTTCTATATCAATGGTTTTTTCATTATATGCAATCCACCCAGATGAGAGAATAAGCGTTCTTGTCTCGTCATCAATTTCTAGGTAACGTGGGTGTTCGTGAAAGGGTAAAAGTGAATCAATAAAGTCATCGTGATCAGGATTGTAAATTAAATCAACTTCAATTTCATCATTCTTGACTTGGGCGCGACTTGACCATGATTTCCCCAGTTTGTCAAGAATTAAGATGCAATTATTATCCGATTGTTCAGTGTGGTTTTCTGGCAATTCCATGCTTTGACTAATCATTTAATTAACTCCATATCATGTTTTAGAAAATCATCTCTGCTCTATCAAATATTAGGTTCTCTTAAAAAATAAATTTAAATTTATCTGAAATAGGTTTTTAACAAAAAATAGGCTCGCTCATCAATAAACGCAAACCTTGAGAAGTATACTCAACAATACGGTGTTCATCAGTTGCGACTAGAACCTCAATATGATAACCAGCATCAGAGGGGAAACGATTTTGTATATCCTCTAATGCCTCATCTGTCCACGGCACATTAATATCAATATGACACCATGCCCGTGCGTTATACGAAACTATCAGTCGATAGTGTTTTACCATTGTTTAGCTTTCCTACCTTATTGTTTTGGGCCATCTATACGGGAGTCCCAATTTTCAATTTCACCACATTGCAAACGGTTTTCTATTGTCCGCTTCCAAGACTTTACTAATGGCAAATGTAGCATTTGTTCAAGAGAGGGGTAATGCAACGGATTCTTGTAGAAAAACTCCATCAAACGGGCTAATGTCCACTCTGGATAGGGACGATTTACCAGATCAATAGTATCACTTGCTTTGAGTATCCCTGCCTGTAACACGCGGCAATACCAACCCGTGCGTAAACTCGACTGTAGTCGTCGTGCCATATCAGGTACGCCGAATCTGTCATTGAGCTTCCAGCAAGGTTGGCGTGCTTGCGAAACTTCCATTAATACACTGCCTACACAAAGCTGATCACCTAAACAAATAGTGGATTCAGTTATGCCCTTTGTCCTAATGTTTTCACCGAAAGCACCCGCCTTAATGAGTGCAGGAAGCATACCTAATTCTTCAATCCACTTAGGGTAATGTTCAAGTGCGTAAAAGTGTACGGCCTTATCTGCACCTCCATGTACTCGCAAGTCACCTTGTTCATCACCTTCAAGTCCATTAGCATTTACTGAAACGGTTGAATAAACAGCTTGCTTATCAATCGCACTGTAAGTACCCGGTCGTGTGTAAGGTTTTGCTTTTCCCGTTAGCACTGACTCAACAATACCCAATGCGTTTTGTTTCACAACAACTCCAATCTATCCAGCCAACGCCCAAACACAGTTTCAGCGGCGTGTTGTAATGTGACTTTAAACTGATTGGATTGTGTACGGATAGTGTTGGGATCAATACCAGCAAGGCTTAATTCAAGTGCATGGCCTATCAGCCATTGTTCGAGGCGTTTGGTATCAACCTCAAGGTGGAATTGTAAGCCAAGTGCATAATCGCCCAAAGCAAATGCTTGATGGGGACAAAGGTTAGTGGTTGCCAAACTTTCAGTACCTGCTGGCATATCAAATTGATCACCATGCCAATGCAAAACGTGTACATCGGGTGTGAGTTCAGCAAGGACTGACGCTTTGCCCGCTTCGGTTAGTTGCAAAGGAGCAAAGCCGATTTCTTTGTGACCCATACTAGCCACTGTAGCTCCTAATGCCCGTGCCATCAGTTGCGCCCCTAGACAAATACCGAGTATCGGTTTCTGTGCAACTAGGCGGTGTTGGATGAGTTCCAACTCCTGCTGCAAAAAGGGGTATGCCTTTTCATCATAAGCACCAATGGGCGCACCCAGCACCACCAGCAAATCAATGTTATCGGGATCAAGTGTCCATAGTTCATGCACACCCATGTCGTAGTAGTAGATTTTGTAACCTTTGCGAATCAATAGAGGCTCAAGTACACCCAAATCTTCAAAAGGTACGTGACGTAATGCAATAAGGGTTTTCATTTTTGTACCAATACAATATAATTAACGAATGAGTACATATTACATCAAGGCATCCAACGCTGTCGAGATTCTTGTCAGTTTGGAAGAACAAATTCGTTTAGGGGTGCTAAAGCCCGGTGAATCGCTGCCTGCCATCCGTGAGCTTGCGCAGCAGATTGGTGTTAGCCCTAATACAGTCGCTACGGCGTATGCCAAGTTACGGGATGCGGGTTTGGTTGTTTCTGACGGGCGACGGGGTACGACGGTAGCTTTACCACCGAGCCACGGCGATATGCTGACGGAACTACCCGCAGGGTTGATTGATTTAGCCAGTGGTAATGTCGATGGTAATCTTCTGCCACCACTCAATGCCGCGTTGTTGGCAAAGCAAGGATCACTGACAGGTTATGATGCCAGCGGCGATGCTTCCTGTTTGCTGGATGTTGCTCGTCGTTGGTTGACAAAAGAACAGCTTCCATCTGCGGAGATGGGGGTATTTTCTGGAACATTGGAAGCTATTGCCATTGCACTACGATTGCGCGTAACACCAGGGGCGCGTGTATGGGTGGAAGACCCATGCTGGCCACCATTGTTAGCATTATTGGCAAGTTTGCGTATCAAGCCTGTACCGTTGCCAATGGATGCACACGGCTGTCTTGTACCTGAACCTGACAAGCAGGTGATGGCAATGATTTTGACACTTCGCGCCCATAATCCGACAGGGGCAACCTTGAGTGAGGAGCGGTTGAATGCAATGGCAGCCCTGATGCAACAACAACCCCATACTTTATTTATTTTGGATGGCTATTGGGGGCCGATTGCAGATCAGCCTTTACCAAAGCTGAATTTGCCAGCCAACTGGCTTTATATTCTCTCTGTGAGCAAATTTTTAGGGCCTGATTTGCGGGTTGCTGTCGTGAGTGGTTCGGCGGCTATTGTAGCGGATATGAGGCGGCAACAATCGTTGGGGCCACGGTGGGTTAGCTTGCTGTTACAAAAGTTGGCGGCTCATTTGTGGTTGGAAAGCGAGCAAAATAAAGTCCTAAGTTATGCCCAACAAAGCTATGCTGTGCGTCGTGCGGCACTGGTTCATGGCTTGGCTGATTTGGGGTTAGCTATTCCCATTACAGGGGAAGGATTGCATGTCTGGCTACCTGTAGCCGATGAAGCCTCGACGTTGCAGGCATTAGCCGCGAAGGGCTGGGGAGTGCAGGCCGGTCATCCCTTTCGGCTTCAATCGCCGCCTGCTATCCGTATTAGTCTTGGTAATTTGACGGTGGACGAGGCTGGTGTGCTGGCTAGGGATATTGTCTCCAGTTTGCATCGCCCCAAACGTTCATGGATATAAATCACCCCCTAATTTCCCCCATCAACTTAACCACCCACTCCTCCCGCTCCTCCACCGTCGGGAGTTCAATCTCAAACCTTAACTTATCCTGCCCATCCAGCTTAAACACCCACGGGCGTTTCTGGATCAACGTAATCACCTTCATCGGGTCAATATTCGGTTTGTCGTCAAAGATAATCCGCCCACCCTTGACGTGCATATCCAGCTTGCGGATGCCCAATTCCTGCGCCAGCAGCTTGACCCGCGTGACGCTGAACAGCGTCTTGGTCGGTTCTGGCAGCAGCCCGAAGCGGTCGATCATTTCCACCCGCAATTCGTCCAGTGCCGCCTGCGATTCCGCGCTGGCAATGCGTTTGTAGAGGATCAGCCGCGCATGGACATCCGGCAAATAATCGTCCGGGATCAACGCAGGCGCACCCAATTCCACCGTGGTGCGGCGGCTGGTGGCGCTCAATTCCGGCACTTTGCCCGATTTCAACGCCTTCACCGCCCGTTCCAGCAAGTCGTTGTAGAGGTTGAAACCGATTTCCTGAATCTGCCCGCTTTGCCCTTCGCCGAGCAATTCGCCCGCGCCGCGAATCTCCAGATCGTGCGTCGCCAGCGTGAAACCAACCCCCAATTCTTCCAGCGATTCAATCGCTTCCAGCCGCTTGACCGCATCCGGCGTAAGCGCGGATTTCGGCGGCGCAATCAGATAGGCATAAGCGCGGTGGTGCGAACGCCCGACCCGCCCGCGCAACTGGTGCAACTGCGCCAGCCCCAGCTTGTCAGCACGGTTGATCAAAATCGTGTTGGCGGTCGGCACGTCGATGCCGCTTTCAATGATGGTGGTGGCAATCAGAATCTGGAAACGCTGGTGGTAAAAGTCGCTCATGATGCTTTCCAGATCGTGCGCCCGCATCTGCCCGTGGGCATGGCGCACCGTCACACCGGGCAACATCGCGCTCAGTTCCTGCTCCACCTTGTCGATGGTTTTGACCTCATTGTGCAGCACGTACACCTGCCCGCCGCGTGACAATTCCCGCGCACACGCTTCCTGAATGATGGTCTTGTTCCACTCGCACACAAAGGTTTTGATCGCGTGGCGTTGCGTCGGCGGGGTGGCAATGATCGACAAATCGCGCAAGCCCGACAGCGACATATTCAGCGTGCGCGGAATCGGCGTGGCGGTCATGGTCAACATATCGACATTGGCACGCAGCTTTTTCATCTGCTCCTTGTCGCGCACCCCGAAGCGGTGTTCTTCGTCGATAATCACCAGCCCCAGTTGCTTGAAATGCACATCGTCCTGCAACAGCTTGTGCGTACCGATCACGATGTCGATCTTGCCGGAGGCGAGTGCCTCCAGTGCCTTGCTGGTTTCCTTGCCGGTCTTGAAGCGTGACAGCGATTCGATATTGAACGGCCAGTCGGCAAAACGGTCACGGAAATTGTTCAAATGCTGCTGCGCCAGTAAGGTGGTCGGCGCAATCATTGCCACTTGCTTGCCCGCATTCGCCGCCACGAACGCCGCCCGCATCGCCACTTCGGTCTTGCCGAAACCCACGTCGCCGCACACCACCCGATCCATCGGCTGCGCGGAACGCATGTCCTTGATCACGTTTTCAATCGCCAGTGCCTGATCCGGCGTTTCCTCAAACGGGAACGCGCCCGCAAACAAGCGATAATCGTTGTCGTCAAACGGGAAGCTATGCCCCTGTTGCGCGGCACGGCGGGCGTGGATGTCGAGCAATTCCGCCGCCACATCGCGGGCTTTTTCCGCTGCTTTTTGCCGTGCTTTGTCCCACTGCTCATTGCCGAGACGGTGCAAGGGCGCGTGTTCCGGGTCAGCCCCGGTATAACGGCTGACCAGATGCAGCGCAGCAACGGGGACGTACAGCTTGTCGTGGTTGGCGTATTCGATCAGCAAATATTCCGCCGTCACCCCGCCCGCCGTGACCGTTTCCAGCCCCAGATAACGTCCGACCCCGTGTTCCTCGTGTACCACGGGTGCGCCTGCGTTGAGGTCGGTGAGGTTGCGGATGATGGCATCGGCATCGCGGGTAGCTTTGCGGCGACGGCGTTGCTGCTGGATTTGCACCCCGTGCAGCAGGTTTTCGGGAATGACCGCAATCTTCGCATCGGGCAGCCAGAAACCGTTTTCCAGCGGCGCGACCGTGACCGCCATTTCCGCTTTGCTGTTGAAGAAATCCTGCCAAGTTTCCAGCGTTTTAACCGCAATACCGTTGTCTTTCAGCAGGGTGAGGAAGGCTTCACGCCGTCCGGCGGATTCGGCGGTGAATAGCACGCGCCCTTTCAGGTCTTTGAGGAAGTTGAACAGCAGGAATAGGGGCTGTTCTTGGCGGGCGTGGATGAGCAGCGAGGGCAGGGCGGCGACCCCATAATCCACCGTAGGGGCGTATTGCATACGCCCTCTTTCTCTTTCTTTTTCTCCCTCGTCTTCTGTTGAAGAGGAAGAGGGCGTATGCAATACGCCCCTACCGCGTTGTACATCAACCCGTGGGTAATCCTCCAACCAACTCCCCAACATCGCCGCCGTCAGGAACAATTTCTCCGGCGCAAGCAACGGTCGTTCAATATCATGCCGCCGCTGCTCATAGCGATACTCTACCGTCTCCCAGAACGTCTTAACCGCCGCATCCACACCCTCAGCGAGTACCAACAAGGTCTTCTTCGGCAAATAATCAAACAACGTCGCCGTATGCTCAAAAAACAGCGGCAAGTAATATTCAATCCCCGCTGGCGGCTTGCCCTGAGTCACCCCTTCGTAAATGCGGCTGCGGGTTAAATCCCCCTCAACCTGCGCCCGATAATTTTGGCGGAAGGTGCGGATGCCCGCTTCATCCAGCGGAAATTCCCGCGCGGGCAACAATTCAATGCTATCCACCACGACATCCGTGCGCTGCGTTTCTGGATTGAAAGTGCGGATCGAATCCACTTCTTCATCAAATAAATCAATGCGATACGGCGTATGACTGCCCATCGGAAACAAATCCAGCAATGAGCCACGTGTTGCGTATTCGCCGTGCGCCATGACTTGGCTGACGTTGCGATAGCCTGCTTCTTCGAGTTGCTTGCGCAATTTGTCGATATTGAGCGGTGAACCTTTGCGCACCATAAAAGTATGCCCGTGCACATAACTGGTCGGTGCAAGCCGATGCAGCAAAGTAGTGGCTGGCACAATCAGAATGCCGCGCTTCAGGTTTTGCAGCGTTGCCAGCGTTTTTAGGCGTTCGGAAATAATGTCTTCGTGCGGTGAAAACACGTCGTAGGGCAACGTTTCCCAATCCGGTAAGATGAGACGCGGAATGTCCGGCGCAAAAAAGTGCAGCGCGGCATCCATTTGGTAGGCGCTATGCACATCCGGCACCGCCAGCAGCAACAAGCCATCAAACCCTTGGGCGGATTGGGCAATCAGCCAGTCGAGGGATGCACCATACAGTTGCCCCCAGCGGATGTGACCATTGGGGTTGGCGGGGAATTGGGGCTTGAGCAGTACAGGCATGAATCCGAGCTTTTATTTTATAAAGCCCGAATTCTAGCGGATGGTGGCGGGTTTGTCCTGAGAACTAACCATTTCAGCGGTATCTTGCTTTACATGCGTGCCGTTTTCGTGGAAATTAACAATATATAATGCCTTGTGTCGGTTAAGATTAGCGCTAATATCACATTCAAATGTTTTTTAGTCAGGAGTCAGGGTTGTGGCGGAAGAACCAGTTGAAATAAAGGGCGAAATGACCTTGCTGAGTGTATTGCGGCTGGCATCCGTCGATTTGGATATTATTCAGAATGGCGTGAAAAGTAAGCAAAATAGTTTGCCGCAATTGTTTGATAATAGCCCGCTGTTGGTGGATTGCAGTCAATTGGGCGCAAGTTGCGTTGAGTTGGATTTTGCGGCATTGCGTAAGCTATTGCTGGCATTAGGCTTTATTCCAGTAGGGATACGTAACATTGCTGAAGAATGCCGCGAATTAGCGGTTCACGCAGGATGGGCGGTTTTGCGTTCCGGGCGAGCGACAGGCGCACCGAGTCGTAGTGAACGCCCGGTTGATGCTGTAACGGAAGAGGTTTTGACGGAGGATGCGCCTTGCCACCCGCTAACGAGCGTGAAAGTGGTTAATCGTCCGTTGCGTTCCGGTCAGCAAGTGTATTTTCCTGAAGGTAATCTGGTCATTTTACAGCACACCAGTGCCGGTTCGGAAATTCTGGCCGGTGGCTCGGTACACGTTTACGGCTCGCTGCGTGGGCGTGTGTTAGCCGGTATTGGCGGTGATACCAGTGCGCGGATTTTCTGCCAGAAGCTAGAGGCAGAACTGGTGTCGATTGCCGGGCATTACCGTTTGTTGGATGACATTGAAACCAATTTGAAAGGTTCCCCCGCCATGGTTTGGCTGGATGGCGAAAAATTGAAAATCACGCCAATGTTCTGAAAACTTCTCATTTTTATACTAAATAATAGCGGTTGCATCTGTTAATATCATTAAGGCGTTATTCAGGTGATACCCGTCACGCGGTGTTAATAAAAAGGAGCATCTTTTGAGCAGAATAGTTGTCGTTACCTCAGGTAAAGGCGGAGTTGGCAAAACCACAACCAGTGCAGCATTTGCGACCGGGCTTGCCATGCACGGTTACAAGACCGCTGTGATCGATTTCGATGTCGGGTTGCGCAATCTTGACCTGATTATGGGGTGTGAGCGCCGCGTGGTATACGATTTCGTCAACGTTATCAATGGTGAAGCGTCATTGAATCAAGCCTTGATTCGGGATAAACACGTGGAAAATCTGTACGTTTTGCCTGCATCACAAACCCGCGATAAGGATGCCTTGACCGCCGAGGGCGTGGGCAAAGTAATGGATGAATTGCACACGCTTGGTTTCGACTTCATTGTCTGCGATTCCCCCGCCGGGATTGAGCGCGGTGCGCACATGGCGATGTATTACGCTGACGATGCGGTGGTGGTCACTAACCCGGAAGTTTCTTCCGTGCGCGATTCCGACCGCATTTTAGGCTTGTTACAGAGCAAAACCCACCGGGCAGAACGCGGCGAGAGCGTGCGCGAACATTTGCTAATCACTCGCTACTCCCCCACACGCGTACAAGCAGGTGAAATGTTGGGCATGGAAGATATTCTTGAAATTCTCGCCGTGCCATTGATAGGGGTGATCCCCGAATCAGCCAGCGTTTTGCAAGCGTCTAACAGCGGCAACCCAGTTATTCTCGATAAAACCAGTGATGCCGGTCAAGCATACGAGGATTTTGTGCGCCGCTTTTTGGGTGAAATGGTTCCGCACCGCTTCTTGGAAGTGGAGAAAAAGGGTTTCTTTAAAAAGCTGTTTGGGTGATTTATGGCATGGTTTAATTATTTTACACAAACAAAACAGACCAGTGCCAAGGTTGCCAAAGAGCGCTTGCAAATTGTGATCGCACACGAGCGCATTGACCGCAATGGCCCGGAATATTTGCCGCAATTACGCCGCGACATTATGGAAGTGATTCGGAAATACGTGTTGATTACCGAAGATCAAGTCACCGTTCAATTCGAGAAAGGGACTGATTTCGATGTGCTGGAGTTAAATATCGCTCTACCTGAGCGCGACCACTGATAAAAAGTTGGCGAAAGAGGCATAATCACCGCTCAAAAATACCGATTGTATGGATGCGTCTGATGCCAATAACTGTTGTTTCACCGATAAAGTGCGTACTGTTCGATCTGGATGGTACCTTGCTGGATACCGCACCCGATTTATTGGCTGCGTTAAACGCGGTACTGAGCGCTGAAGGGCGCGAACATTTTACCCTTGCGCAAGCACGGCATACCGTTTCCCATGGCAGCATTGGCATGTTGGAATTGGCGTTTGGAACGGCACAAAGTGCTGCTGATTTACAACGCCGTCGTGAGATATTTCTCGATTATTATCAAACCAATATCAGTTGCCATTCGTGTTTGTTTGACGCCATGCCTGACGTATTGGAAACCTTGGAAGCAGGCGGAATTCCGTGGGGCATTGTGACTAACAAGCCGGAATACTTGACGTTTCCTTTATTAACAGCCTTGAATTTACACACTCGGCCCGCGTGCATTATTGGTGGCGATACTTTGTCCGTGGCTAAGCCGCACCCTGAACCGCTGTTGTTAGCCGCGCACCGTTGCGGCATTCCGCCCGCGCAATGCTTGTACGTGGGCGATGCAGAACGCGACATTGTGGCGGGGCGCGATGCGGGGATGCAAACCCTGATTGCCGAATGGGGTTACTTGAACGTGAATAACGAGCATTGTGCGTGGCCTGCGAATGGTAGTCTTGCACATCCGGCCGAATTGTTGGCGTGGCTGACTTGATGGAGAGTGCTTCGTTTCAATTAGGCGCGTTCATTGATGACAATATTGTGGTGGTTACGGCGCTGATTATGTTTGCGCTGGGGGCATTGCTGGCACATTTTGTTTACAGTGTCCCGTTACGGCAGGCACAACGTGAAGTAGAGCGCCTACAACTTTTGCGGCAAACCGAAGAGCAAATCAATGAGGAACGCTTGCGAATGTTGGATGATGCGCAAGACCGCTTGCATCATACCTTCGCCTCGTTGTCGCAGCGAGCGTTGCGCGATAACAATACCCAGTTTCTGCAATTGGCGCACGAAACGCTGGGGCGGTTTCAGGTGGAATCGCGTACCGATTTGGAACAACGCCAGTTGTCGATTCAGCATTTGGTTGATCCGATTCGGGATGCATTGGCAAAAACCGAGGCACAAATTCAGCAGATTGAAAAAGATCGGCTCACAAGTTTCGGGGTTTTGAGTCAGCAAATTCGCGGCATGATGCACGATCAAACTGCCTTGCGCGATGCAACCGGGCGTTTAGCATCGGCGTTGCGTACTCCTGGTATTCGTGGGCAATGGGGTGAATTGAGTTTACGGCGGATTGCTGAACTCTCCGGCATGATTGAACACTGCGATTTCGTCGAACAAGCCCAGCGCAGCAATGGGGAACGCACGATCCGCCCGGATATGGTGATCCGAATGCCCGATGCGCGGGAAATGATCGTCGATGCGAAAGCGCCGATGGATGCTTACCTTGATGCGGTCAACGCGGATAACGAAGACAGTCGCAAGCGGCATTTGCAACGCCATGCCCGCCATGTGCGCGATCACGTCAAAGTGCTGGCAGGTAAACGTTACTGGGAACAGTTTGAGCAATCGCCGGATTTTGTCGTGCTATTCATCCCCGGCGAACAATTTTTGGGGGCGGCGTTAGAGCAAGATAAAACCCTGTTGCACGATTCCCTGAATGACAAAGTGATTCTGGCGACACCGAGTACGCTGGTGGCGTTGTTACGAGCGGTGGCGTTTGGTTGGAAACAAACGGTATTAGCTGAAAATGCCAGCAAGGTACGCGATTTGGGGGAGGAATTACACAAACGCCTCACGGTTTTCCTTGACCATCTGGAGCGTTTGGGGCGTAATCTCGGCAGCAGCGTGGATACCTACAACAAGGCGCTAGGTTCGCTGGAACGCAGTGTGTTGCCGGGCGTGCGTAAATTGTCGGAGTTGGGAATTTCATCGGGGCGCACGGTGACGGAACCTGTGCCAATTGAAGCTGTGCCACGCCATCCGTATATCAAGGATACTGAAACTGATGTTGAAACCGATTAAAACGCGCTATTACCTCACGTTGTTGCAGATGCTGGTCGTCTTGTTCTTGCTAGGCGCGGTGGTGGTGTTTAACAAAACACAAATGACGCAATTTTTCTATTCGACGCAGGCTGGGCAATTGGGGCTGGTACTGAATGGAATTATTTTGCTGATTTTCTTGGTCGGGCTGGTGCGCATGATTTTTATGTTCTTGGGTTTCACCCGTGAACAAGACACATTGCAACGCTTTTTGAAGCGCGTGAGTGAAAATGCGCCGAACCCCGCTTACGGTTTACCGGAAGCTGCGATGATTGTGGATCGTTATCACGCGGTGCAAACCATTGCCCGCCAGCACGCGGCGGTGAATCAAGCGGCACTGGCATCTACCTTAGCCGCCGGAATGTCAACGCAATTTACCTTGGTAAGATTTGTGCATAACATTCTGATTTTAGGGGGCGTATTCGGTACGGTGGTGTCGTTGTCGATTGCATTGATGGGGGCGGCAGGCTTGCTGGATTCGCCGGAAAACATGCAGCAAATGGGCACGATTATTGGCGGCATGTCGAATGCCTTGAGCACCACGATTACGGCGATTGTCTGTTATGTGTTCTTTGCGTATTTCCATTTGCGTTTACAAGATGCGCGGACGCAATTGCTGGTTAATGTTGAAAACGTGACCACGCTGTATATCATGCCGCGCTTTAAGCACGCAGAAAATAGTTTGATGAATGACGTGGCAGTGTTAACGGCGGAATTGCGTAAAGCTGCTGAAGCTATTCATGTGATTCAGGATCGTTTCTTACACGCGGGCGAACGCCTGCAATTGGCAGCCGATGATTTGCAAACGGCGGTCAGTCAGAGCGGGGATAATATTCGGGTCATCCGCGATTCGGTGCGCGAAGGTTTCCGCCTTGATGCAAAAACCGATAACATCAAGGGGTAGGGCATGAGTGACGGGCATTTCTCTTTTGCCTCGCTGATCAGCTCGCGGGATGAATACGAGGAAAGTTTCTGGCCATCTTTCACTGATATTATGATGGTCATTACCATGATTTTCCTGATTGTCACGGTGGCGACAGTATTGACCAATACGCGCTTGCTGAACAATTTGCGCAACAGCGTCCTATCTGAGCAGGCGGCTCAAGTTGAAGCCCAGCAATCTGCGCTCGAAGCTCAACGTGCCGCCCAAGAAGCGCAACGGGCGGCGTTTGAAGCGCAAAAAGCCACCCAACAAGCCGAATTCCAACTTCAGGCGAACGCCACGTTGGAAGAGCAGCTCGATTATTTGCAACAGCGCTCTGCCAGTTTGGAAATGGAATTATTGCGCAGCCGTGCGGAAACCGAAGCGGCGCGTAGTAGCAGTACGGATAAAGACGCAGAATTGACGCGCTTGCAAACCCTCAGCCGTGAACAGGCGGATACGCTAGGTTTGCGCGACAAAGCGATTGTTGAATTACAAACCAATTTAGACGAGAAAAGTTCACAAGCCATTGGTTTACAGACGAAAGTGGATGAAAGTGAGAAGAAGTTGCTAAGCCTGCAAGGTGAATTCACCGAACTTGATCAGAAATACCAGAAACTGCTCAAACCCGCCCGTTCCGCCAAAGGCAAACAGGTGGTGGAAGTGGTGTACAGCAAAAACGGTTACAGCATCCGCAAGCCGGGGGAAACGGCAGCGCGTGGCGTCAACCGTTCCGCATTGGACGGCGAGTTAAGTGCCTT